>NZ_JBEFTX010000004.1:0-435830 GCF_040195635.1 Actinopolymorpha sp. B11F2
TTCCTGACCACCAGGCCGCGACCATCCCCGCCCACAGACCGGTTCACCTTCCTGACCACCAGGCCGCGACCATCCCCGCCCACAGACCGGTTCACCTTCCTGACCACCAGGCCGCGACCATCCCCGCGGGCATGGCTCACGTGGCGCTCCCAGCCAGGATGGCCCAGTGACGCCGATACCCGCCGTGATCATGACGGTGATCATGACGGTGATCATGAAGCGAAACCGGACCATGAAGCCGAACCGTGTCCATCACCCTCTCTGCGTTCATGACCACGATCATGATCACGGGCATGCGAGGCGGGTGCGGGCCGGCGCGCCCGCGTCATGGGCTCAGATGTAGCTGGGACGTGACTCAGACCTCGACGACCACCGGGATGATCATCGGGCGGCGGCGGTGGGAGTCACTCACCCACTTGCCGACCGTACGCCGGATGATCTGCTGCAGTTGGTAGGTGTCGTCGATGCCTTCCCGGCCGGCCCGGTCGAGCGCCTCCTCGATCAGCGGGCGGACGGGATCGAAGACCCCATCGTCCTCGGCGAACCCGCGCGCCTTGATCTCCGGACCACCGGTCACCTTGCCGGTCACCGAGTCGACGACCACGATGACGGAGATGAAGCCTTCCTCGCCGAGGATGCGGCGATCCTTCAGCGACGTCTCGGTGATGTCGCCCACCGTGGAACCATCGACGTAGACATAGCCGCAGTCGACCTTGCCGGCGATCCTGGCCACGCCATCGATCAGGTCGACGACCACGCCGTCCTCCGCCACCACGACCCGCTCCCGCCGTACGCCTGTCGCGATGGCGAGGTCCGCGTTGGCCCGCATGTGCCGGATCTCGCCGTGCACCGGCATGACGTTGCGCGGGCGGACGATGTTGTACGCATAGAGCAGTTCGCCCGCCGACGCGTGGCCCGACACGTGGACCAGGGCGTTGCCCTTGTGCACGACGTCGGCACCCCAACGGGTGAGTCCGTTGATGACCCGGAAGACCGCGTTCTCGTTGCCCGGGATGAGTGAGGACGCGAGCACCACCGTGTCGCCGGGCTCGACCCGGATCTGCGGATGGTCGCGTCCGGCGATTCGCGACAGGGCCGACAGGGGCTCACCCTGGGATCCGGTCGAGATGAGAACGACCTCGTTCGGCGCGAAGTTGTCGAGTGCCTTGAGGTCGACCAGAGTGTTGGGCGGTACCCGGAGAAAGCCGAGGTCTCCGGCGACCCCCATGTTGCGGACCATCGACCGGCCGACGTAGGCAACCTTGCGGCCGTGCTCGACGGCGGCGTCCATCACCTGCTGCACCCGGTGGATGTGCGAGGCGAAGCAGGCCACGATCACCCGCCGCTCCGCCCGCGCGAAGATCCGGTCGATCACCGGGGTGATGTCGCGTTCTGAGACGGTGAAGCCCGGCATCTCCGCATTGGTCGAGTCGACCAGGAAGAGGTCGACACCCTCCTCGCCGAGCCGGGCGAACGCCCGCAGGTCGGTGAGCCGGCGGTCCAGCGGGAGCTGGTCCATCTTGAAGTCACCGGTGTGCAGGACGACACCGGCGGCAGTGCGGATGGCGACCGCGAGAGCGTCGGGGATCGAGTGGTTGACCGCGATGAACTCCAGGTCGAACGGACCGAACTGCATCCGCTGGCGTTCCCGGACCACATGCCGGGGAACGTCCTTCAGCCGGTGCTCGCGCAGCTTGGCCTCCACGAGCGCGAGCGTGAGCTGCGACCCGACGAGCGGGAGGTCACGCCGCTCGCGGAGAAGGTACGGCACCGCGCCGATGTGGTCCTCGTGCCCGTGGGTGAGCACGACGGCCTCGATGTCGTCCAGGCGGTCCCGGATCGGCTCGAAGTCGGGCAGGATCAGGTCGACGCCCGGATGGTGGTCCTCGGGGAACAGGACACCGCAGTCGACGATGAGCAACCTGCCCTCGTGTTCGAACACGGTCATGTTGCGACCGATCTCGCCGAGGCCGCCGAGGGGGATGACGCGGAGGGCGCCGGGCGGGAGGGCGGCGGCTGGTCCGAGCTCGGGGTGAGGGTGGCTCATGCGCGTTCTCGCTTCGCTGCGAACCCGCAGGAGCCACCACGCGGGCTGTACTGACTGAGTCGCTCGCTTCGCTCGCTCACTGCGCGTTCTCGCTTCGCTGCGAACCCGCAGGAGCCACCACGCGGGCCGTACTGACTGAGTCGCTCGCTGTACTGACTGAGTCGCTCGCTTCGCTCGCTCATGGGGCGAGACCGGCCTCCTGCAGATCTGTCCGTAGTTGCCGTATCTGATCTTCGGTGGCCGGGATGAGCGGGAGACGGACGGCGCGGCTCGGCACCAATCCCCGCAGCTCCAACGCGGCCTTCGCCATGATCGCACCCTGGGTGCGGGTCATGATCGCCTGGTACGCAGGAATGAGCCGCCGGTCGATCTCCCGCGCGGCCGCGAGGTCACCTACGTCGACGGCTCGGATCAGCGCGGCGTACTCAGCCGCCGCCACGTGACCGACCACGCTGACGACGCCGACTCCACCCATGGCCAGCAGGGCGAGGTTCCATTCGTCGGCGCCGCTGTAGATCGCGAGGTCGGTGCGGGCCAGCACCTCGGTCGTGGCGGCCATGTCGCCCTTGGCCTCCTTGAGGGCGACGATGCGGCCGTGCTCGGCAAGTCGGACCAGCGTGTCGGTCGCGATCGGGGTGCCGGTGCGCCCGGGGATGTCGTACAGCATCACCGGCAGCCCAGTGGAGTCGGCCACCGCACGGAAGTGGGCGAGGAGGCCAGCCTGCGGAGGCTTGTTGTAGTAGGGGGTCACGACCAGAAGGCCGTGCACACCTGCCTTCTCCGCCTGCTGCGACAGCTCGATCGCATGCTTCGTGTCGTTGGTGCCCGTGCCGGCCATGACGGTGGCCCGGTCACCGACCGCCTCGAGGACGGCGCGCAGCAGGGCCTCCTTCTCGGCGTCGGTGGTGGTCGGCGACTCACCAGTCGTCCCGCTGATCACCACGCCGTCTGCGCCTGCGTCGACGAGGTGGCTGGCCACCCGCTGAGCGGCGTCGAGATCGAGGTCACCCGCCGGTGTGAAAGGCGTGACCATGGCGATGAGGTTGCGCCCGAACGGGGCGCGTGCCCGGTCGTCGGGCGTTGAACTTGGACCCATGGGACCTCACGGTACCGGTCTGAGCTCCGATCGTGACGTCGCATCGCGATGCCTCGGCCGAACGTTCCTGGCCCGGCCCGGGCTTGGTGGGTGGCTGGACGGGAAATGGCCGGGAGGTCGGCGAGGAGGACCGGTTAGAGTGGGAGACGTGATTCTTGCGCAGGCCAGGCTTTGGCACACGACGACGCCGCACGTCGCTTCCGGCGACGCGAGCGGCCTGCCTCGTCGATGACCTGACCCGGCCGTACGCGCGATGGCCCCGGGAGCGATCCCGGGGCATTTCTGCGCCTGGGCTCGCTCCTCCCTCTTTCGAAGGAGCACACCCGATGTCCGTTTTGGCCCAGCCCGCAGACCAGTCCCCACCCTCAGACCAGTCCCCAGCGATCGACCGGTCCCAGGCAGTCGACCGGTCCCAGGCAGTCGACCGGTCCCAGGCAGTCGACCGGTCCCAGGCAGTCGACCGGTCCAGTCCGGCGGAGAGTCCGCATGACCATCGCCGTCTCGGACGCGACCTCGACATCTTCACCTCCGACGAGCTCGCCGGAGCGGGCTTCCCGCTCTGGCTCCCGAACGGTGCGGCGATCGTGGCCGAACTGGAGCGGTACATCGTCGAGGTCGAGCGCCGGTCGGGCTACCAGCACGTGCGTACCCCTCCGGTGGGCAAGCGGGAGCTCTACGAGCGGTCGGGGCACTGGCAGCACTTCGGGCCGGACATGTTCCCCCCGATGCCGCTGGGCCGTGGGGACAACGACGCCGACGCCGACGCCGACGCCGATGCCAAGGCCGGCCGGGACGAACTCGTGCTGCGTCCCGTGCTCTGCCCCCACCACGCACTTGTCTTCCGGTCGCGGCTGCGCAGCCATCGCGAACTGCCGCTGCGGATCGGCGAGGTCGGCCCGCAGTTCCGGATGGAGCGTTCAGGCGTCGTGAGCGGACTGACCCGCGTGCGCGGCATGATCCTCAACGACGCCCACGTCTTCTGCCCGTTGGACCGGGCTGCGGAAGAGGTCGCCGCGGTCCTGCAGATGATCGACCAGGCGTACGACGTCCTCGGGATCCAGGCCGCTTACCACAGTCTCTCGCTACGCGGACCGGCCGAGGCCGGCAAGTCGTACGCGGGCAGCGAGGAGATGTGGCGGCAGGCCGAGGTGGTGCTTCGCCAGGCACTCGACCTCCGTGGAGTGGAGTACCGCGAGCAGCCCGGCGAGGCCGCGTTCTACGGGCCGAAGATCGACGTCCAGGTCTACGACGCACAGGGCCGGGAGTTCACCCTGTCGACCGTCCAGGTGGATCTGTACCAACCTGAACGGTTCGACCTGGAGTACGTCGCGCCAGACGGCAGCCGGCAGCGACCGGTGATCGTGCACCGGAGCGTTCTCGCCTCGATGGAACGTATGGTCGCCTACCTGCTGGAGGCCTACGGCGGAGCCCTCCCGGCGTGGCTGTCGCCGCTCCAGGTGAGGGTCCTTCCCGTCGGACCCGACGAGCGCGACGCAGCCCGGAAGGTCGCGCAGCTCGGCCTCGAGGCTGGCCTTCGGGTGGACGTCGACGACCGGGACGAGAGCCTCGGCGCACGTGTCCGCAACGCGCAGCTGCGCAAGGTGCCGTACGTGGCGGTGGTGGGTGCGCGCGAGGCGGCGGGCGAGTCGGTCGCCGTCCGCCTGCGCGACGGGCAGCAGGCAGGGGTGGTGGCGGTCGAACGCTTCGTCAGCGGCGTAAGGCATGCCGTCGAGTCACGTACCAGCGACCTAACCCTGCCGAAGTGATCACCCGCGACGGCTCAGGGACTCAGGGCGCGACTCGGCCGTTGCGTTCGAAGGCGGCGTGGCTGATCGGCATGAGTTCGGCCCAGGCGGCTTCCATCTTCTCCGCGACCATCTCGATCTCCCGCTGCGGGAACGACGGGAAGGTGGAGTCGTCCCGCCTCACCCGGAGGGAGAGGAAATTCATCAACGACCGCGCGTTGACCGTGACGTAGGCCGTGGAGTAGATCGTGAGCGGCAGAACGATCCGAGCGACCTCGCGGGCGATTCCGGCGTCGAGCATCCGATGGTAACTCGCGTAGGCCTCGGTGCACTGCCGCCGCGTCTCTTCCTCGACGAGCTTGTGCTGGTCAGGCGTACCGTCGACGAAGTAGTAACGCCCGGGCTTGCCCTCCTGCACGAGCTTGCGGTCAGGCCCGGGCACATAGAACACGGGCCGCAGCTCCCGGTAGCGCCCGGACTCCTCGTTGTAGGACGCCATCCGGTGTCGCATCATCTCGCGGAAGACGAAGATCGGTGCGTGGACGTGGAAGGTCATCGAGTTGTGCTCGAACGGTGACCCGTGTCGGCTCCGCAGTAGGTAGTTGATCAGGCCCTTGGACCGCTCGGCATCGGCTTCGACGTCCTCGATCGACTGCTCGCCCTTGGTCGACACCCGAGCGGCGAAGAGCACATCGGCGTCCCGCGCAGCCGAGCGCACCAGCTCCACCGTGACGTCCGTGCGGAACTCGACCGGCCCGGCCGCCTCGCCCAGCGCATGCTCATCAGGCTGACCGCCCACGGCCGGCTGCTGCCCACCCATCACATTCCTCCCGCTTGTTGCATGTCGCGATCCTCGCGTGGCACGTCCATTCGCCAGCGTAGACCCGGCCCCCGACAGGACCGGTGCGGTGCCGGCATGCGCCTGCCTGACCGGATGAACTGGCCGGATGAGCTGGCCGGATGAGGCCGGTCGCGTACGCGGGCATCGATGGCACGATCAGTGCGACCGTCCGGCCCCCACACCACCGACGGGTCCGACGGCCGGCCGACCCAGGAGGAACTCATGCCCGAGAGCCAGCAGGTACGCGATGTTCGCGGGTGGGAGGTCGTACGCCTGGGGAGTGCCGAGCTTGCCGTCGACGTCGTACCCGGCAAGGGCGGCGACATCACGTCGGTCCGCTGGCTGGCAGGCGACGTCGAGCTGATGTGGCAGTCACCGTGGGGGCTGCGGCACCGCGGAGCGCTCTTCGTACCCGGTGAGACCGAGGCGACTCTGATGGACGCCTACCCGGGCGGCTGGCAGACCGTCTTTCCCAACGCCGGCGACGCGGTCGAGGAACACGGAGTCCTCTGGGGCATGCACGGCGAGGCGTGGCTGGCGGCTTACGACTGGGAGCCCACCGGACCCGCCGAGGTGACGCTGCGGACGCGCCTGGTCCGCAGTCCGTTCGAGATCGAGCGTCGGATCGGCGTCGTCGGCGCCGACCTCACTGTCACCGAGACGGTACGCAACGCCGGCGGCGTCCCGGTCGAGGCGGCGTGGGGGCATCACGTGGCGTTCGGGCAGCCGTTCCTCGACGGGAGTTGCCGCCTCGACACGCCGGGCGCGACCGTGGTGGTCGACGACGAACGCGACGAGCCGGCGTCGGACCTCGTGATCGGATCGCGGTTCGTCTGGCCCGAGGGACCCGACCGCGCGGGCGGCGTCGTCGACCTACGCCATGTCCCGGGCCCCGATCCGGCGCGGCCTGTCGAACGCCTCTACTACCTGATCGACCTGGCTTGCGGTGAGGTGTCGCTCACCAACCAGCGGCTCGGCGTGCGGGCCGCCCTGACGTGGGACACGTCGGTGATGCCGCATACCTGGATGTGGTATGAGATGCACGCAGGTGCGGGTTTCCCGTGGTACCAGTCGGTGTACGTCCTCGGCATCGAGCCACACTCGAGCTACCCCGGGCAGGGCCTGCACGCGATCCGGCGCAAGACCGGCACTCAGCTGCACGTCGAGCCGGGCGGGTCGCGGACCGCGACCACCACCCTCAGCGTCAACCGGGAGCGCTGAGGGCCTTCGTCCGGCACGGCACGCGGATTCGGATGTTACGGCCCGAGCCCGGCGACGACGTCCAGCAGGCGGTCGACGTCGGAGCGGTCGTTGTAGTGGACGAGTCCCGCCCGGACCGCTCCCCCATCGTCGCGCAGGCCGAGTGCTCCGGTGAGCTCCCAGGCGTAGCTGTGTCCGCTCCACACGTTGATCCGGTGCGCCGCGAGGTGTGTGGCCACGTCGCGCGGGTGATGGCCTTCGACCCGGAAGTAGACGGTCGCGGTCCGTCGTGCCGGCCTGCCGTACGTCGTCACGTGGGGCATCGCGTCGAGTCCGTCCAGCAGCGTCGTGAAGAGTTCCTGTTCACCGGACTCCACGGCGGCCATCGAGGCGAGCACCCGGGCGCGACGGGTACTGCCGGCCGCGGCCGAGCCCAGGTCCGCGAGGTGTTCGACGGCGGCGGTCACACCGGCCAGATCGGCGAACGGAGCGGTGCCGGTCTCCATGCGTACCGGGATCTCGTCCGGCGCGGGCAGAAGCTTGTCCGGCCGCAGCGTCTCCAGGACCGCGGGATCGGCGACGACCGCTCCCACGTGCGGACCTGACCACTTGTACGCACTGGTGGCGTAGAAGTCGGCCCCCAGCGCGGCGACATCGACTGGTCCGTGCGGGGTCGCGTGGACGCCGTCGACGTAGGTCAGTGCGCCGGCAGCATGGGCTTTCGCCGCGATCGCCGCGACGTCCGGCCTGGTGCCGAGGATGTTGCTCGCCGCGGTCACGGCGACGAGTCGCGTGCGCGCGGTGAGCAGGTCGCCGTACTGCTGGACCGGCAGTTCGCCGGTCGAGAGGTCAACTTCGGCCCAGCGCACGACGGCGCCCGCGCGCTGCGCGGCCTGGACCCAGGGGCGGACGTTCGCGTCGTGGTCCAGCCTCGACACGACGATCTCGTCGCCAGCGGCCCAGCCGGCCGCGAGAGTCGTCGCGAAGCGGTAGGTGAGCGTCGTCATGTTCGGCCCGAGCACGACACCCGCCGGATCGCCGCCCACGAGATCCGCGACCGCGTTCCGGCACTCCGCGACGATCGCGTCCGACCGTCCGCTGGCCGGGAACGTCCCGCCCTGGTTGCCGAGCCCGGCACGGTAGGCCGCCACGATGGCGTCGATGACCGACTGGGGCACCTGGGTGCCGGCCGCTCCGTCGAGATAGGCGTACCCGTCGGCGAGCGCGGGATAGCCGGCGCGGACCTTGCTCACGTCGTACGTCACGACACCCCACCGTAGCCGCACCGCACCCGGCGGCGGTCGCTCCCGTGATCATGATCGTGATCATGAAGAGAAAGCGGCCTATGCGTACGAAAAACCCTCATGATCACGATCACGATCATGATCACGGAACGGCACGCGCATCGCCCGGATCAGTGGGAGAGCGTCGGGGGTCAGCGGAGCCTCGTGGGGTCAGCGGGAAGTCAGGCGTCGTAGTCGACGACGAGTCGGTCGCTGGTGGGATGCGACTGGCAGGTGAGGACGTAGCCTCGCTCCACCTCATCCGGTTCGAGGGCGTAGCACCGGTCCATCGTGACCGTTCCCTCGCGAACCTTCGCCCGGCAGGTGCCGCACACCCCGCCCCGGCACGCGAACGGCGCGTCACTGCGTACGCCGAGAACGCCTTCCAGCACCGGCGGTCCGGCCCGGTCGAGCAGAAACGTCGAGCGCCGACCGTCCATGATCGCCGTCACCTCGCAGGCGGCCGCTGAACCGGATACCCCAGCCGCAACCGCCGACCCCGCCTCGACCGGCAACACCTTCCCAGCCGGCGACACCGTCTCGGCCGGCGCGGTCGAGTTCGTCGCCGGCCCGACGTGGAAGAGTTCCGAATGCACCCGCTCGCGAGCGACGCCGTGCGCGCGAAGGACCCGCCGCAGGTCGTCCACCATGGCGTACGGCCCGCAGAGGTACCACCCGTGCACCGACTCCGCGTCGACGAGGGTCTCCAGGAACGTTCGCAGCTTCGCCCCGTCGATCCGTCCGCCGAACAGCGACACCTCGGGCTGTTCGCGGGAGAGGACGTGAACGAGGTGGAACCGGTCGGCATACCGGTCCTTCAGGTCGGCGAGTTCCTCGACGAACATGATCGACGCGCTGGTCCGGTTGCCGTACAGCAGCGTGATCTGGCTCTTGGGCTCGAAGGCCAGCACGCTCGCGCACATGGACAGGACCGGCGTGATGCCACTCCCGGCCGCGACGAAGCACAGGTGCCGGCCAACCAGCGGGTCGGGCGTGACGCAGAACCGGCCCGTGGGCGTCATCACGTCGACAAGGTCGCCGGCCCGCATCCGCTCCAGTGCGTACGCCGAGAACCCGCCATGCGCGACCCGTTTGACTCCGATCCGCAACCACCGCGGCCCGTCTGGACCGGCCGGATCGCCTTCGGCGCAGATCGAGTAGTTGCGGCGGAGGTCGTCGCCGGCTTCGGGCGTCCGTACCGTCACGTGCTGCCCGGGTAGGAAACGGTAGGCGTCCGCGAGTTCGGCGGGCACCTCGAAGGTCACCACCA
The DNA here is from genome assembly GCF_040195635.1 of Actinopolymorpha sp. B11F2. NCBI lineage: Bacteria > Bacillati > Actinomycetota > Actinomycetes > Propionibacteriales > Actinopolymorphaceae > Actinopolymorpha > Actinopolymorpha sp. B11F2. Next base: position 9,483 of record NZ_JBEFTX010000004.1, read on the forward strand.
CCGCGTCATCGGTCTCGCGCCGCACGTCCGCGACCCGCAGCGCATGGAAGACGGCGTGCCGGTGGCCGGTCAGCTCTGTCCCGCTCATAGTTCTGGCCCGCTCATAGTTCTGGCCCGCTCATAGTTCTGGCCCGCTCATAGTTCTGGCCCGCTCACAGCGCCTTCATGTGTTCGAAAGGCTCGCGACAGGATCGGCATGACCGCAAGGCCATGCACGGCGTCGGCCCGAACCGCGACACCTCACCAGTGTCCGGCGATCCGCAGCGCGGGCAGCGCACCGAAAGCTCCACCAGGACTGGGCTCCCGTCCGGCGTGTCTCTTCGCGGATGGGGAGGCGCGATGCCGTGGTCGGCGAGCTTGCGCCGACCCGCCGGCGTGATCAGGTCGGTGGTCCACGCCGGGCTGAGGACGGTACGCACGTGCACCTCGCGCGCTCCAGCCGTACGCAAGGCCGCCTTGACATCGGCCTGGATCGCTTCCAGGGCTGGGCATCCGGAGTAGGTGGGCGTGATGTCCACCTCCACGGCGCCAGCCTCGACACGTACGCCGCGCAGGATGCCGAGCTCGTCGATCGTCAGCACCGGCAGCTCGGGATCGACCACCGACGCCGCGACGTCGTAGGCCTCTTCCGGCGTACGGATCCCGCCCATGTCGGTCACCAGAGCGCCCCCGGATGCGTACGGACCAGATACTGCATCTCCGCCAGCAGGTAGCCCATCGCCTCGGTGTGGACGCCCCGCCGCCCGCCGCTCACCGGAGTGCCGCGCACATCCGGCATCCGTAGAGTCGCCTCGGTCACGACCCCGGCGACATAGGCGTCAAAGCTCGGACGCATGGCCGCCCGGTCGACCGCCTGCCCGTCGGCCACGAGGCCGCGCTCGACAGCGTCGGACTCGAACAGCTCGTCCACGCAGGGCCACACCGTGTCGAGGCCGGCTTGCATACGCGCGTGGCTCTCCTGCGTACCGTCGCCAAGGCGGAGCACCCACTGGGTGGCATGGTCGCGGTGGTAGGCGACCTCCTTGACGGCCTTGGCGGCGATCGCGGCGAGTGTGTCATCGGTGGAGGTCGCGGCCAGTCGCTGGTAGAGCTCGTACTGGTAGGCCGAGAAGACCAGCAACCGCGCCATCGTCACCGCGAAGTCACCACGTGGTTGCTCGACGAGGACGACGTTGGTGAAGGCGCGCTCATCCCGCAGGTAGGCGAGTGCGTCCTCGTCACGCCCCTCCCCCTCGCGCTCGCCGGCGTAGGTCAGCAGCATCCGCGCCTGGCCGAGCAGGTCGAGGCCGATGTTGGCGAGCGCGACGTCCTCCTCGAGCTGCGGCGCTCTGGTGATCCACTCGCCGAGGCGTTGCGCGAGGATGAGTGCGTCGTCGCCCAGCCGGCAGGCGTACACGGCGACGTCCGGCGACGTGACGGCTCCGCTCGCCTCCACCGTCGACGTGGACGTCCCCGTGCGTGCGTTCACAGGTGCGGAGCCTCCTCGGGCACCTCGTAGAACGTCGGGTGCCGGTAGACCTTGTCCGCCGCCGGATCGAAGAACGCGTCCTTCTCCTCGGGGCTCGACGCCGTGATCGCCGTAGCCGGCACGACCCAGATCGACACGCCCTCGCTCCGGCGGGTGTAGATGTCGCGGGCATTGCGCAGTGCCATCGTGGCGTCAGGTGCGTGCAGGCTTCCTGCGTGCACGTGGGACAGTCCCCGCCTGGCACGTACGAAGACTTCCCACAGCGGCCAGTCGTTGCGTACGTCGCTCATGCCACGGACCCTTCCCGCGGCCCCGCTCGCCGGGGCACCGGCTGGTCCGGCTGCTCCGGCCGCTCACGACGGGCGGCCCGCTTGGCGGAATAGGCGAGAGCCGCTTCGCGCACCCAGGCGCCCTCCTCGTGCGCGCGGATCCGGTGCTCCATGCGTTGGGCGTTGCAGGGACCGTCGCCCTTGATCACGCGGAACAGTTCGTCGTAGTCGGGCTCGGTGAAGTCGTAGTGAGCCCGCTCGGGGTTCCACGCCAGGGCGTCGTCGGGGATACGCAGCCCGAGTACGTCCGCCTGCGGCACGGTCATGTCGACGAAGCGTTGCCGGAGTTCGTCGTTGGAGAAGCGCTTGATCCCCCAGGCCGCCGACTGGGCGCCGTGCGTCGACTCGGCGTCCGGCGGCCCGAACATCGCGAGGCTCGGATACCACCACCGGTCGAGCGCGTCCTGCGCCATCGCCTGTTGCCGCTGGGTTCCTCGCGACAGTGCGAGCAGGATCTCGAACCCCTGCCGCTGGTGGAACGACTCCTCCTTGCAGATGCGGACCATCGCCCGTGCGTACGGGCCGTAGGAGCATCGGCACAACGGCACCTGGTTGGTAATGGCCGCGCCGTCGACGAGCCAGCCGATCGCGCCGATGTCCGCCCAGGTGAGGGTCGGGTAGTTGAAGATCGAGGAGTACTTCTGCGTGCCCGCATGCAGCTTGTCGAGCAGCTCGTCACGGCCGACGCCGAGCGTCTCAGCCGCGCTGTAGAGGTAGAGCCCGTGGCCGGCCTCGTCCTGGACCTTCGCCATCAGGATCGCCTTACGGCGCAGGCTGGGCGCCCTGCTGATCCAGTTGCCTTCCGGCTGCATGCCGATGATCTCCGAGTGCGCATGCTGCGCGATCTGCCGGATCAGCGTCCTGCGGTAGCCGTCCGGCATCTCGTCGCGCGGCTCGATCCGCTCGTCGGCGGCGAGCAGTTCCTCGAACCCGCTCGTGGAGCCGGCTGGTTCGGCGGACTGATCCGCTCGTGCTGCGCGCGCACTCACGTAGTCAGGGTAGCAGCGCTTGTGACAGTCATGTGCAAAGTGTGCGGCTTACTGTCATACCTCGGCCCGGCAGGCCGGCGACACCGCTTCGACCTTGCCACGCACCTTCCGATGCCCGGCCGACCGAGGGTCCAGTCGATCCGCAGCCCAGGCGAGTCCCGCAGACGCGCCTCGGAGCACGAGAGCCGCCAGTCGCTGCACGACCTCGCCTAGTCGGGCCGTCGCCTCCACGCGGACCGCCGCATCCGCCCACACCGCCTGCTCCAGCAAGGGCGTCCGCCTGGCGCGACGCCACGCCTCAGCCTCGGCGATGCGGTCCTGCGTCCACTGCCTGGCGATCGATTCCGTGATCCAGCCGTTCATCTCTACCTCCTCATCGACACCAGTAAACATACTACGGTGGTGTCGCACTGCTGGCAACCGCCTTTCGAGGTATGGTGGTGTCGAGAGGTGATCTGTTGACGACGACCGCAACGACCGCAGCTGCTGACCGTGACCGGGGGGTCCCACCGGTCGGTGAGCTGCTGTGTGCGTTCGCCAACACGCTCGACGTCGACGCCGGATCCGACGACCTCGGCGACCCCGCCGCTCTGACCGACTGGCTCACCGCTCGCGGACTGGTGGACGGCGACGTCCGGGCGTCGGCGTCCGACCTCGCACTCGCCACGGCCATCCGGTCCGGCCTGCGGCAGGCGATGGTCCAGCACCACGACCGATCCGACGCTGCCCTTGCGGGACTCGACGAGGTCGCCGCACGACTTCCGCTGCGGCTCGAGTTCGTGGGCACCCACCCGCGACTCGTTCCCGCCGTCGAAGGCGGTTCCGCCGGCGTCGCTCGGCTCCTCGTAGCCGTCGCGAACGCGGAGGCCGACGGCATCTGGGCGCGGCTGAAGGTCTGCGCGGCCTCCGACTGTGCATGGGCCTTCTACGACACTTCGAAGAACAGGTCCCGGCACTGGTGCTCGATGGGCGTCTGCGGCAACCGGCAGAAGACGCGTGCCTACCGCGCCCGGCAGCGGGCGAAGGACTGACCGGCTGTCAGGATGGGCCAGTGAGCGAACCGACAGCCGACCGCAGCGTCCGCATCGCCTGGGCGGCTGACGCCCCCGATGTCGCCCGCGTCCAGGTACGCGCCTGGCAGTCCGGATACGCGCGCATCTTCCCGGCGGGGGTGCTGGACGCCCTCGACGAGGGTGCGATCGCCGAACAGTGGCGGCGGTCCCTCACGAGCCCGCCCGACGCGCGTCACCGGCTCCTCGTCGCGCTGGAGGCGGGTGCCCTCGTCGGCTTCGCCGCCACCGGGCCCGCAGACGATCCCGACTCCGACCTGCTCACCGAGGGTGCGATCACCACGTTCCACGTCGACCCCGACCACACCCGCGCCGGCCACGGGTCACGGCTGCTCCAGGCGTGTGCCGACACGCTGGTCGCGGACGGGTTCACCCGCGCGGTCAGCTGGGTGTTCACCGCCGACGACATCCTTCGCCAGTTCCTCGCAGCTGCCGGCTGGGCGCCCGATGGTGCGCACCGGGAGCTGGACCTCACCGGCGACGGGACCGTACGCATGAAGCAGGTACGCCTGCACTGCGCTCTCGCCTGAGCTCACCACGACCCTCTCCAGGGGTTGGCCCTCGCCCTGACCTACAGTCCTGGCATGCGAGAGCGCGGGACGACGAGACGGGAGGTCATTCGCGACGCGGCGGCGATCGGAATCGCGACCGGTGCGTACGGGATCTCCTTCGGCGCGATCGGTGTGGCCAGCGGGCTCTCGGTCGTCCAGACCAGCGCCCTGTCGTTGTTCACCTTCACGGGGGCCTCCCAGTTCGCGTTCGTGGGAATCGTCGGAGGCGGCGGGACACTCGTGTCGGCGACGCTGACGGCCCTCCTGCTCGGCACCCGCAACGCGTTCTACGGCCTGCGCCTGGCAGACCTGCTCCGGTTCCGCGGCGTCCGCCGCCTGGTCGGCGCCCACTTCGTCATCGACGAGACGACGGCGATGTCGGTGACCCGGTCCAGCCCGAAGCTCGCTCGGGTGGGCTTCTGGTCCACGGCGATCATCCTGTTCACGCTGTGGAACGCCGGCACCCTGATCGGTGCACTCGCCGGGGTCGCGCTGGGCGACCCGCGGACGTTCGGCCTGGACGCGGCGGCGCCGGCCGCGTTCATCGCCCTGCTCTGGCCGCAGCTCACCGACCGGCGCACCCGGGCGGTCGCCGCAGGTGCCGCACTCGTGGCGGTCGCGCTGGTGCCCGTCGTACCCGTCGGGGTGCCCGTTCTCCTCTCCGGTGCGGTCGCGATCGCCGTGGGCCTACGGCGTACGGCCCGGCCCGGCGACACCCGCGAGCTCGACGGCACCAGCGAGCCCGGCGACACCCGCGAGCCCGGCGACACCCGCGAGCCGGGCCTCGATGACGCCGAGCACACCCTCGAAGGGCGGGACAACTCGCGATGATGTGGCTCGCAGTCCTTCTGACCTCCGCCGGCAGCTATCTCACGAAGCTGGTCGGCCTGTCCGTGCCACGTCGGGTGCTCGACCGCCCTGCCGTTCACCGCATCACCGCGCTGCTTCCGGTCGCGCTCCTCGCCGCGCTCGTCGGCGTCCAGACCCTCAGCACCGGTGAACGCCTCGTGGTCGACGCGCGCCTGGCCGGGGTGGCCGTGGCAGTGGTCGCCCTGATCCTGCGGGCACCGTTCATCGTGGTCGTCGCCCTGGCGGCCCTCACCGCCGCCCTCGTTCGCCTGCTCGGCTGAGTCACCAGCCGCTCACGCTCACGAGGTGCCGGCCAGCCTCAGCGGAGGGACCTGAGCCGGCTACGCAGCCACGGCGCCAGCCGACTGCGGCGGAGCCAACTCCCGAGCGGGACTCTTCCGAGCACCCGGACGAGCCGTTGCTCCAGTGGCACCGGTCGCCCCGCTCCGGACTCGGTGGCTGCCTCCGCCTCCGCGGCTGGTGCCTGGTCTCCTGGCGGGGCGGACGCGTCCGACTCGAGTACCCGGCGAGGCACCGTGGCCACGACCGTCGCCGCCACCGCCTCAGCCGCGGCACTGACCGGCAACACTGCGTCGGCCGCGGTGAGGTGGTCGTCGACAGGTGCCTTCGGTGCGGCGCCCAGCAGGGAGATGTCGCCGACGACGCGTACGCCGAGCGCGGAGATCTTCTCCCCAGCCGCTGCACCGATGTGTGCGGCACGCTCCAGTGCCCAGGCGGGAGTGATGATGCGCAACTCGTCCGGTCCAGGCCTCCGCTCCATCTGCATGTGCTGGATGACACCGGTGCGAACGACGTTCTTGTAGAGCGTGTCCGGCCAGCCTCGACGTTTGAACTCGATGTTCAGATGGCGGATCAGCTCCGCCTCGCCCCACGTGAGCGACCGGTTCGTCCACCCTTCCTCCGGCTCCAGCAGGCCGGTCGGAAGCCCGACCAGTTCCTCGACCCGACGCATCAGCCCGAGCCGGTCCGCATCGTCCACGATGACGACGGTGACGTTGTCCGGACCGACGATCGAGGCCCAGCGCTCGACGAGAACCTCGTGGTGGTGACGTTTCCAGAACGATGGAGTCGGCCGCTTATACGGCGGCTTGTTGAGCATGCCGTCCAGCCACTCGTCGTACGACGCCCGCTGGCCGTTGCGTACGTACTGCTGCCATGACGACGGCAGGAGCTTCGTGAGCGGACGCAACGTCACCAGGATGTGTACCCGCTCACCACCCAGGGCATCGACGACCTTCCTGGCGAGCTCTGGACTGGACTCACAGAAGAACTCGCTGCTGACGATGACCCGCTTGTCGCTGGCGGCCTTCACGTGCCTGACGAGACGGTTCCAGTACGAAATCGGCGGCGGCGGATCGCCGGGCAGTCCTTTCGATCCCCTCACGGATAGCGCCGCCCCCATGTGCTGACGCTCCCGCCCGGCATAGACCACTCCATGCTCTGCCATGGCCGCCCGCGCCTGCTTCAACGCTCCCTGCAGGGCTGTGGTTCCTGTCTTGTACGGACCGATGTGCAGCAGAACAGTCCGTTCCGCAAGCAGCAGGTCACTCACCGTTTGCCCTCCCGGCCTCGAAGATGGACAACGAGTCAATATGGCTTGAACCGCTCGTTGGCGGGCATCCGGTGGCCGATACCGGCCGCTCCCAGGATGCGGGTGGCGCCCCGATGCGCTGCGTGATCCGTTTGACCAGCGGCGGACACGCGTCTCGGAGACTGAGACCTTGTTGGTGGAAAGACCGCCAGCCGGCCAGTCGTGCGCATAGCGTCGAAACACGATCCCGTGAGCCGTCGGCGCTGGCGGAGAGAGGTGGGCCACGTGGCTTCCGGATACCAGGTCCTCACCGAGGAACAGGCCGAACACTTCCTGGCCAAGGGGTTCGTCGTCATCCCCGAGTGCTTCTCGGTCGAGGCCGCCGCGGAGCTGACCGACACGGTCTGGACGAGGCTGGGCTACGACCACGACGACGCGAAGTCCTGGGCGGAGCCGTCGGTGCACATGCCCACCCATCGCCACCTGGACGTGAAGGAGTTCGCACCCAAGGCGTGGCTCGCCGCGTGCGACCTGCTCGGCGGGGAGGAACGGATCAGGCCGCCGTTCGCCTGGGGTGACGGGTTCATCGTGAACCTCTGGCAGGGCGCGGACCGACCGTGGGAGCCGGCGTCTCCCACCTCGCCGGGATGGCACAAGGACGGTGACTTCTTCCGGCACTTCCTCGACTCACCCGAACAGGGCCTCCTGACCCTGGTGCTCTGGTCGGACGTACGCCATCAGGGCGGAGCGACGTTCGCGGCAGCGGACTCGGTGGGGCCGGTCGCGCGTTACCTCGCCGAGCGGCCGGCTGGAGTGCTCCCGCTGGACTTCGACATCGCGCATCTGATCGGGCAGTGCTCGGAGTTCGTGGAGGCGACGGGCTCGGTCGGTGACGTCTACCTGCTCCATCCGTTCATCCTGCACGCGAAGGCGCAGAACATCCTTCGCGTACCACGACTGATCACCAACCCTCCGGTGCATCTGGCCGAGCCGATGCGCTTCGACCGGGAACGGTACGACGACCATTCCCTGGTGGAGAAGGCGATCCTGCGAGGGCTCGGCGTGGAGCGCTACGAGTTCACACCGACCGCACCACGGGAGAAGGTCGTTCCGGAACGCGTCCGCCGGCAGGAACGCATGAAGGCCGACGAGGCGCGCCGGCTGGCCGCGCGTTCCTGACCGGCACTCAGCCCAGGCCGACGAGCTCGGCGCTCACGTCCCAGAGACGGGCCGCGACGACGGGATCCTGGGCGAGCGGTGCGGGTGGCACAGCCGTGCGCTTCTCGAAGTAGCAGCCGGTCACGCCCTCGAGGTCAGGGCTCTCGGCGAGCTGGACGACCGTACCGGCACCTTCCTCGATGCTGATGAACTCGCGTCGCATGAAGAGCCGGATCACCGGTCGCAGCAACGCCGGCGCCGCCGACCAGATGTTGGTGTCGACGGCGCCCGGATGGACGCTGTTGACGGTGACGCCCGTCCCGGCGAGGCGGCGCGCCAGCTCGGTCGCGAAGAGCACATTGGCGAGCTTCGACCGGCCGTACGCCTTCATCGCGCTGTAGCCCCGCGCGAAACCCAGGTCGTCGAAGTCGAGCGTTCCCGAGCGGTGGCTGATGGAGGCGACCACGACCACCCGCGCCGGTGTACTGGCCACGATGAGGTCGAGCAGCAGGTTGGTGAGCAGGAAATAGCCGAGGTGGTTCACCGCGAACGTCGTCTCGATCCCGTCCTCGGTCAGCCGCCGCCGCAGGTTCACGGCGCCGGCGTTGTTGACCAGGACGTCGAGCCGGTCGAAGCGATCGGCGTACGCCTTGGCCAGCGCCCGGATCGACGCCTGCCGGGAGAAGTCACACAGCAGGTGCACCGGCTCGACCCCCGACCGGGCGCGGACGGTCTCCACGGCTGCCTGCGTACGCTCCGGGTCGCGGCCGACGAGCACCACCCGCGCGCCATGGCGCGCCAGCTCGACGCTCGTCTCCAGACCGATGCCACTCGTCGCCCCGGTCACCAGCACCGTCTTGTCCCGCACAGTCCAGGTCATGGAAGATCACCGTACCGACCGGAGCTGTCCGACCACGACACCGTGCACGGAACAGTGCGTTCGCTCGGAGTTCACCGGCGGTTCGGCGGTGTCGGCGGCGCTCCGGCGGCTGACTTGTTAGCGTTTCCGGCTGTGTCTGTCGAATCGCCGAGTGCAACCATCGAGCGTCCCCAGACCCAGCCGTCGCGGTGGTCCCTGACAAACCGGGTCCCGACAAACCGGGCGAATGTCCTGGGTTGGATCGGTGTCGCCGGGATCACCGCGGTCGTCGCGGCGACGTGGGCGACGACCCTCGCGGCCGCCTACGGCGACAACCATGAGGGCAGGGTCTTCTCCCGCTTCGCCCTCCAGGTGCGCAACCTCGCCGAACACGGTCTGGTCGGCTCGCAGTTCGCCACGGACATGGCGCCCTACGGCCGGTCGTACGCCCACCACCCGCCGCTGGCCACGATCCTCGACGCGCTCTTCTCAGCATTGCCGGGCGAGGGTGAGTACCAGATGCGGCTGGCGCCCTACCTGCTCGGTCTGCTGGCCATCCCGGCAGCGGCAGCCCTGCTACGTGCGTTCGGTCTGCGGTGGCCACCGGTGCTGGTGGCGCTCGGCATGATGGTCGTGACCGGCTTCTTCTGGGTGTACGCCCGGATCGTCTTCGACCTCGGACTGCTGATGGCGATGGCGGCGGCGATCGCCCACGTCCGCCGGCAGGCCCAGCCCTCGCGCCGGCTGCTGGTGGTCGCCTGCGTGACGAGCTTCCTCGCCACCCTCGGCTCGTGGCCGGGCATCGCGCTCGCGGCGCTGCTCGGACTCTGGCTCCTGTCCGGGCGCCGGCGGGTCGACCGGGTGACCGTGGCGGTCGCGGTGAGCATGGTGGCGGGCCTCCTCGGCAGCCTGGCGTTCATGCTGGGGGTCGCGGGGGTGAGCAACCTGTCCGCGCAGACCCGGTTCCGTACCGAAGGGGGCGACTTCACGGTCCGCGAGTTCGTCGTCCAGCAGTGGCTGTGGTTCCGCCAGCTCCTGCCGTCGTGGTACCTCGCGCTGCTCCCCGTTGGTGTCGTCGTCGGCCTGCTGCGCCGGAGGACCCGCGCCTTCACCGCGCTCGCGACGGCACTCGCCGTCGGTTGGGTGGTGCTGTTGCCGAACGGTTCGTTCATCCACGACTACTGGCCCTACATCGTGCTCATCCCTGGCGTCGTGGGGATGGCGGCGCTTCTCGATGCGGTGTGGGCGCGGGTTCCGGCGAGGCTCGGCACCCTGCGCGGCTGCATCGCCGGGCTCGTCGCGCTCGGTCTGGTGGTGGCGTTCGCCGCGATGGTGCGGGGACCGATGGCACGTGACTACATCGTTCGGCCCCTCGGCGGGGGCACTCTCGTCGCCGACCACGGTCCGGCGCCGGGGCAGGTACGCGCCTGGCACATCTCGTTCGGTGCCGTCCGATGGCTCGCCTACTACTGGGACCTCGCCCCGGCCAAGGTGCTGCCGGAGAACGCGTCCATGGCCCGCTCCGACGACCTCGCACTCATGCATCTCGACCGGATCCCCGAGTGGCTTCCCGCGTCCGTCGCCGACCAGCCGGTGGCCCGCGAAGGGCGCTACGTCCTCGTCCGGATGGCCGACGTCCAGGCTGCCCTCCGCCACCGGTCGCCCGGAGAATGATCACGTTCCCCGGCGGGCCGGTCAGGTCGTACGCAGGAAGTGCTCGAGGCCGACTGTCAGGCCAGGGTTGACGACCACCTCGCGCACCCCCAGAAGGACGCCTGGCATGAACGACGTCCGCGCCATGGAGTCGTGCCGGATGGTGAGCGTCTCGTCATGGCCGCCGAAGAGGACCTCCTGGTGCGCGACCAGGCCGGCAAGCCGGACGCTGTGCACCCGGACGCCTCCCACCCGGGCACCGCGCGCACCGTCGACCTCCTGCGATGTCGCGTCGGGGACCTCGCCCAGCCCGGCCGCCGCTCGGGCGGCGCTGACGAGCTCGGCGGTCCGCCCGGCAGTGCCTGACGGCGCGTCGGCCTTGCCGGGATGGTGCAGGTCGATGATCTCCACCGAGTCGAAATGAGCCGCCGCCTCCTGGGCGAACCGCATCATGAGGACGGCGCCGATCGAGAAGTTCGGCGCGACCAGAACGCCCACGCCGGGAGGCGCGTCGGCGATCCACCCGCGCAGCGACTCCAGCCGTTCGCCGGTGAAGCCGGTCGTCCCCACGACGGAGTGGATGCCCTGACTGACACAGAAACGGAGGTTGTCCATCACCGCGTCCGGATGGGTGAAGTCGACGACCACCTCCGCGCCCTTGTCCACCAGGAGATCGAGAGAGTCGCCGAGGTCGACCTCGGCGACAAGTTCGAGGTCGTCGGCCGCGGCGACCGCCCGACACACCTCGGCGCCCATCCGCCCCCTGGCTCCCAGTACACCGACCCTGATCGTCACCGGTCATCCCTCACTTCCTGCCCGAGTCGGGTGGTCCGCCCCTTCCGACAGCGTCCCTACCCCAAGCGCTGGCCCGTCGTCGGCTACCGGACGACTGGCGCGAACCGGTCAGGGTCGTCGAACGGGCCGACGACCGCGAGCGTCGGGGCCGCCTCCAGCAGCTCCCCCGCAACCGCGCGGATCTCGTCGAGGGTCACCGCGTCGATCCGGCGGAGGATCTCGTCCATGCTCAACAGCTCACCGTAGACGAGCTCCGCCTTGGCCAGCCGGCCCATCCGCGAACCGGTGTCCTCGAGGCCGAGCACCAGCGAGCCGCGCAACTGGCCCTTGCCACGCTGGAGTTCCTCGTCGGTGATGCCGTAGGTGGCGACCTTGGCCAGCTCGCCCCGACAGATGTCGAGCACGTCGTCGATCTTTTCCGGCAGGCACCCCGCGTAGACGCCGACCATGCCGGCGTCGGCGTAGTTGGACGCGAACGAATAGACGGAGTACGCCAGCCCCCGCTTCTCCCGGACCTCCTGGAACAGCCGGCTCGACATGCCACCGCCCAGGGCGGCGTTGAGCACGCCGAGCACGAACCGCCGGTCGTCGGTCCGCGTCAGCCCGGGAACGCCCAGCACGAGGTTGGCCTGCTCGGTCGTGCGTTCGACGACCCGGACAGCGCCCTTGGCCGGCTCCGGGCCCTCCCCGCCGATCCGCGGCGGCGTCGGGGGCGCCTCTGCGTCGAGAAACCCCGCCTGCCGGAATGCCTTCGTCACCAGGCGTACGACCGTGCGGTGCTCCACGTTGCCAGCGACCGCGACCACCATGGAGTTCGGGCGATAGCGGCGCCGGTAGTAGCCGGCGACCTGACGCCGGGTCAGGGCCTGGATCGACTCGAGAGTGCCGAGGACGGGCCGACCGAGCGGCGAGTCACCCCACATCTGTTGGGCGAACACGTCGTGGACGGAGTCGGTCGGATCGTCGTCGTGCATGGCGATCTCTTCGCAGATGACGCCGCGCTCACTGTCCACGTCGGCAGCCGTGATCAGCGAGGACGACACCATGTCGCACACCACGTCGACGGCCAGCGGCAGGTCGATGTCGAGGACACGCGCGTAGTAGCAGGTGTACTCCTTGGTGGTGAAGGCGTTCATCTCGCCGCCCACCGCGTCGAGCGCGGAGGAGATCTCCAACGCTCCCCTACGCTTCGTTCCCTTGAACAGCAGGTGTTCGAGGTAGTGGCTGGCGCCGGCGAGGGATGGCGTTTCGTCCCTCGACCCGACACCGACCCACACGCCGAACGTCACCGAACGGACCTGCGGCATCGCCTCGGTGACGATCCGCAGGCCGCCAGGGGCGACGGCGGAGTTGTACGCCGGACAACTCCGCCGTCGCCTTCCTTCAGCAGAGTCCGGGTGGATCCGGACGGCTGCGTCAGGGTCGCGGACCGCATCGCGCGCCCGTTCACTTCTGGGCGGCTGACTTCTCGGCTTCCTCGATGACCGGCACGAGCGAGAGCTTGCCGCGGTCGTCGATCTCACCGATCTCCACCTGCACCTTGTCGCCGACCTTGACGACGTCCTCGACGTTCTCGACCCGCTTGCCGCCGGCCAGCGCCCGCAGCTTCGAGATGTGCAGCAGGCCGTCGCGGCCGGGCACCAGCGACACGAACGCACCGAAGTTGGTGGTCTTGACCACCGTGCCGAGGTAGCGCTCGCCCACCTCGGGCATGGTCGGTGTCGCGATGCTCGCGATCACGCTGCGCGCCGCCTCCGCGGACGGACCGTCGACCGCTCCGATGAAGATCGTGCCGTCGTCCTCGATGTTGATGTCGGCACCGGTGTCGTCCTGGATCTGGTTGATGACCTTGCCCTTGGGCCCGATCACCTCGCCGATCTTGTCGACCGGGATCTTCATCGTGATGATCCGCGGTGCGTAGGGCGACATGTCCGCCGGCGTGGAGATGGCCTTCTCCATGACGGAGAGGATGGTGAGCCGGGCCTCCCTCGCCTGTTGGAGTGCGGAACCGAGCACCGACGCGGGAATGCCGTCGAGCTTGGTGTCGAGCTGCAGCGCGGTCACGAACTCCCGGGTGCCGGCGACCTTGAAGTCCATGTCGCCGAACGCGTCCTCCGCGCCCAGGATGTCGGTGAGCGTGACGTACTCGGTCTTGCCGTCCTTCTCCTCGCTGATCAGGCCCATCGCGATGCCCGCGACCGGGGCGCGCAGGGGGACGCCCGCGCTGAGCAACGCCAGCGTCGACGCACACACCGAACCCATCGACGTCGAACCGTTGGAGCTGATCGCCTCCGATACCTGACGGATGGCGTAGGGGAACTCCTCGCGGCTCGGCAGCACCGGCGCGACGGCCCTCTCGGCGAGCGCACCGTGCCCGATCTCGCGCCGCTTCGGCGAACCGACCCGACCGGTCTCACCGGTGGAGTACGGCGGGAAGTTGTAGTTGTGCATGTAGCGCTTCGTCGTGTCCTCGGCGAGGGTGAGGCCGATCCGCCGCTCCAGCGCCAACATGTTGAGCGTGGTGACACCAAGGATCTGCGTCTCGCCACGCTCGAAGATCGCCGAACCGTGCACGCGGGGTACGACACCGATCTCGGCCGTCAGCGGTCGGATGTCGGTGAGCCCACGCCCGTCGATGCGTACCTTGTCGGCGATCACGCGCTCACGGACCAGCGTCTTGGTGAGCGAACGGAAGGCGGCGCTGATCTCCTTCTCGCGGCCCTCGAAGTCGGCCCCGATCCGCTCGACGGCGAGTGCCTTGATCTCTTCGAGGCGCGCCTCGCGGTCGGACTTGTGGGCGATCGTGAGGGCTTCGGCGAGCTCGGTGCGGACGGCTCCGGAGAGCGCCTCGAGCACGTCGTCCTCGTAGTCGCGGAAGACCGGGAACTGACCGGTCGGCTTGGCGGCCACGTCGGCCAGCCTGGACTGGGCGGTGCACAGGGTCTTGATGAAACCCTTCGCGGCTTCGAGACCCTCCGCGACGACATCCTCGGTCGGTGCCGGGGTGCCGTCCTGGACCAGACCCCAGGTCTGATCGGTCGACTCCGCCTCGACCATCATGATCGCGACGTCCCCGTCCTCGAGGACCCGTCCGGCGACCACCATGTCGAAGACGGCGTTCTCGAGTTCGCTCACGCGTGGGAACGCCACCCACTGGCCGTTGATCAACGCGACCCGTACGCCGCCGATCGGGCCGGAGAAGGGCAGGCCGGCGATCTGGGTGGACGCGGACGCGGCGTTGATCGCGAGCACGTCGTAGATCGTGTCGGGATCGAGTGCGAGCACGGTGATGACGACCTGGACCTCGTTGCGGAGGCCCTTGACGAACGTCGGCCGCAGCGGACGGTCGATCAGCCGGCAGGTGAGGATTGCGTCCTCGCTCGGCCGGCCCTCGCGGCGGAACACCGAGCCGGGGATCTTCCCCGCGGCGTACGCACGCTCCTCGACGTCGACGGTCAACGGGAAGAAGTCGAACTGTTCCCTGGGCTGTTTGCTCGCCGATGTCGCCGACAGGACCATCGTGTCGTCATCGAGATAGGCGGCCACCGAACCGGCGGCCTGGCGGGCGAGACGTCCGGTCTCGAACCGGATCTTGCGGGTTCCGAAGCTGCCGTTGTCGAGAACTGCTTCGGCGGTGTGAATACCGGGACCCTCCACTGGGGCTCCCTCCTTGTGAGGCCAGGGAGCGGTGCTCGGAACGAGGTCGCGGGCGCGGAGTGCCGGTCTTCGATCGAGGCTCCCGGGTCATCCATCCCTGGTGTGGGAGTGCCCGGGGGCCACTACCGAGGACCGGCGACCTTTGCCGCCGGATCTCGTGGACCGCTCCGATTGCTGTGTTGTGCGTAGGGAGCGGCCGGGCCTGGCCGGGCCGCTCCCGCCTGTCACGTTACCGTCGCAGGCCGAGCCGCTCGATCAGGGAGCGGTAACGCGAGATGTCTTCCTTCATGACGTAGTTGAGCAACCGGCGCCGCTGCCCCACGAGGAGCAACAGGCCCCGCCGGCTGTGGTGGTCGTGCTTGTGGGTCTTGAAGTGCTCGGTCAGGTGGTTGATCCGATGAGTGAGAATCGCGACCTGGACCTCGGGCGAGCCGGTGTCGCCCTCTTTGGTTGCGTACTCGGTGATGATCTGCTTCTTCGTCGCAGCGTCGAGCGACACGATGCTCCTTCCGGGATTCCGTTGCGCGGCGCGCCAGGGCGGGTTCACCTGGGCACTCTTGATCCGCGGCCGGTCTACGGCACCGGTCAGGTTACCAGCCGTAACCTGACCGACTGGAATCGGTGCGGCTCCACGCGTTCCGAGGAATGATCACGCCGGCGTGATCATTCTTGTGCGATGCGCGGAAATTGGCCGTGCATCGTTGGTATTTGCCACGCATGCGTGATCATTCCGGGGGCTCGGCGGCGAGGATCTCGCGCACCATTTCGACGTCGCGGGTCATCTGCTCCACCAGGGCGTCGACGGAGCCGAAGCGGGCCTGACCTCGTACGCGGTCGACGAAGGACACCGCGACCGTGCGGCCGTAGAGCTCCAGATCGTCACGATCCAGTACGTAGGACTCAACCCGGCGCGGCTCCTCGCCGAACTGCGGATTCGTGCCCACCGAGATCGCGGCCGGCAGAGGCTCGTGCCATCCCGCGTCGTCATCGGTCCGTACCCGCAGCCAGCCGGCGTAGACCCCGTCGGACGGCAGTGCCATCCCCGCGGCGGCCGGGACGTTCGCCGTCGGGAAGCCGAGCTCACGCCCCCGGTGGGCGCCCTCGACGACCGTGCCGTCGACCCGGAACGCATGGCCGAGCAGGGCCAGCGCCTGGGCGACGTCGCCGCGCTCGAGGCAGCGTCGAACGCTGGTGGACGAGACCGCCCTGGTGTCGATCGGCGGGCCACCGTCGCCTTCCTCGGAAGCGCCGGGATCCTGCCGGATGAGGCCTTCGACCTCGAAGCCCAACTCTGCGCCGAGCCGGCGCAGGAGCGCGACATCTCCGGCGGCCTTGAACCCGAACCGGAAGTCGTCGCCGACGACGATCGCCACCGGGCGCAGCGCGCCGACGATCTCGCGGACGAACTCCTCGGCGGGCTGGTGGGACCGCTGCTGGTCGAACGGGACGACGAGCACGGCGTCGGCGGAGTACTCCTCGAACAGTTCGATCCGGCGTTCGATCGTCGCCAGCAACGGGGGTACGGCATCGGGACGGACCACCGCCATCGGGTGCGGGTCGAAGGTCACCACGACGGCCAGCGCACCCAGATCCCGGGCCCGCTCGACGGTGCGCCCGATCACGCGCTGGTGACCCCGGTGTACGCCGTCGAAGACACCGATGGTGACCACCGTCGGTCCGGTGTCCTGCGGCACGTCGGTGAGGTCTCGCCAGCGCTGCATGCACGTCTCCATCGTTGTCGCCCGGATCATCGTCGGGTGCCGGACACCAGGAGCGTCTGCCCCCCGGGGTCAAGGGTGCCAGATGGCATGTGCGACCACTCGGGCGAACCGGACCACTGCCCACAGGCTGTCGCGAGGTCACGCCCTGCCTGGATACCTCCGGGCAGCCTTGTCCGAGGTCGCGGAGGTACTTAGTCGGCGGTGGCGGTGACGTGGTAGACGCGGCCGCCCCAGCCGTCATCGGGATACGAGTCCGACACCCGCAGGTAGGTCGCCTTGTCTGGACCGAGGTACGGCGTCAGGTCGATCACCTGGTCGGCCTTGTTGCTGCCGTCGGTGATACGCCGTTCCTCCCTCAGCACGGTGGTCCAATGCTCGCCGTCCGGGCTGACGTCGACGACGTACTCGTTGTCGATGGTGACAACGGCCCGAGCCGTGGTGGTGTCGTTCGGGAAGGGGAACTTGTAGACAAAGTAGCGGTTGCCGTCGGCGAAGCGGTTCTGGACGCCGTTGCTCTGGGAGCCGTCGGCATCCCACAGCCACGGCCGTTCGTCGACCGTGCCGGTGTCGAAGTCGACTTGGTGCGCGACCAGCACGTCCGACCGAGTGCTGAAGGACAGCCCGGGCGCGGCGGTGACCGTCGCCGACACGTCGTGGTGACCGCCCTCGGCGGTCGCCGGGACCGTCACCTCCACCGGGAACGTGCCGCTCACCGGGTGCGCGCTGCCCCGCGGGTTCAGGGTGATTTCCCCCCTACTGGGCGAGACGGTCCAGCCGTCCGGCGCCTCGACCGTCACCCGGGCGGTCACCGGTTCCGACGCCGGTCCGGTGACCGACACCCCGATGGTGGCCTGGACCTTGGTGGTGCCCGTGCTGGCGGGCATCACGACCGGCTGCGCGGGCGACGTGGTCGCGGCCAGGGAGTGCTTCGGTGCCGGCACCGGAATGTCGGCGATCAAGGCGCTCAGTGCGCTGGCCTGGGTGCGCCAGTCGAACGCGTTGGGGTGCTCGACGCTCGTACCACCCGCCCAGCGCGCCCCGAGTCGGTCGGCGGCGTCGCGGTCGCGCTCCCAGATGGTCTCCGCCTGCGTGGCCACGAACGCTCGGTAACGTGCCTCACCTGTGGTGTCGGCGAGATCCATCAGGTAGCGCAGGAAGATTCCCTTGAACTGCTTGGAGTTGTCGCTGCAGCTCCGATCGGGCGCGTCACAGACCTCGGTCAGTACGCCGTCGACGGTCAGCCCGCCATCGATCGCGGCGTCGGCGAGCCGGCGCGCCGTGCTCAGCAGCTCCGGGTCACCGGTCGCCCGCCACAGCTCGAGCGCGGCACCGATCGCCAACCCTTGGTTGTACGTGTAGACGTTCTGCCCGTTGTTCTGGCAGTCGTTGTTCAAGCCGTCGTTGACGAGGTTCGAGGAGTTGATCATGCCGCTACCGACGAACCAGTCCCACGCGGACTGAGACCGGGCCAGCCAGAGCTTGTCCCCGGGGATGCGGTTGTGCAGTTCGGCGGTCAGGCGGATGAACTGGCCGTTGGTCACGGCGTTCTTGTACGTCCTCTCCCCGTCCCACCAGACACCGCCGCCACAGGTCGAATCCCAGTACTCGTAGGTGAACTCGGCGATCGTGACCGCCATCCGAAGGTACTTGCGGTCACCGGTGAGGTCATAGGCCTGGATCCAGTTCAGAGCCCACCATTCGCCGTCGTCGATGGCGCGACTGGTGAAGTTGCCCCACAGCTCGTCGCTGGACAACTCGCCGGCCGGGAACGTGCCCTTGTTCTGCTCGAACGTCCTGTCCAGCTGCGGCAGGTAGCGCCGGTCACCGGTGCGCTGCATGTAGTCGCCGATGGTCTGGAGGGAAACGGCGGAGTTCCACCAGCTGGAGGGAAACCACGCCTTCACCGGGTCGTACGACGACATCAGGACGTCGGCCGCGACGCGTGCTCGCGCCACCGCGGTCGACCCGTCGGCAACTGTCGCGTCGGCCGGCCTGGTGTCGGCGGCAGCGGCGGGCGCCAGGCCGATGAGCAGGGCGATGAGTCCGATGAGGACGGTTCGGACCCGGCGACATGGTGGCACTGTGGGCACGACTCGACCTGCCTTCTCGAGGTACGCAGTGATCACGGTGAAACGTACGGGACAGGGCGACGCCTGTAACACACATGCAGGAGTCGGACAGAAGCAGGCCAGAACGGGACAGCTGAGCCGGCGCGGACGGGAGGAAGCGGTCTTGGGGCGGTCGGGGATGAACGCCGAGACGCCGCGGAACTGGATCCGTCAGCAGGTCGATGAGGGGCAGCATGACGGGATCAGCACCGAAGCTGCGTCAGAGATCCGTGAGCTGAAGAGGCGCAACCGTGAGCTCGAGGGGAGCATGATGCAGAAGCGCGACCCGCACTCACGTCGCTGACCACTGCCGAGGTCAAGGCGATCGAGGGTGATGAACGGATGCGGCGGCGTGCTCAACCAGCGAACACGGCGACCGGCTTGGCGCCTTCGTCGGTGTCTTCGTACAACGCGAGGAAGGTACCGTCCGCCGCGAAGATCGCCACCGGCCCGCCACCGACCTCGACACCCGGCAGCTTCTGCCCGAATGTCACCAGCCGGGCGGTGGCGTCGTCGACGTCGAAGCGGGGAAATGTCTGGGCCGCCACCTCGCCGATCGGGACGATCGCGAAGGCGCGTTCCAACTCGTCGAGAGTCCGAGCCATGTCCAGGCCGTACACACCGACGCGGGTACGCCTGAGGGCGGTCAGATGCCCTCCCACACCCAGTGCAGCCCCGAGGTCACGGGCCAGCGCCCGGATGTAGGTGCCGCTGGAGCACTCCACCGTCACGTCGAGATCGACCACGTCGCCGACGTGGCGTACGTCGTGGACGTCGAAGCGTCGGACGACGACGCTGCGCGCGGGGAGATCGACCGATTCGCCCATCTGTACCTTTCGGTACGCCCGCTCCCCCGCGACCTTCACCGCTGACACCGACGATGGCACCTGGAGGATCTCGCCGGTCAGGTCGGCGATCGCCTGCTCGATCCGTTCTCGGGTGAGGTCCCCGGCCGGCGCGCCGCCCACGACCGTCCCCTCGGCGTCGTCGGTGTGGGTCGTCTGGCCCAGCCGCATGGTCGCGTCGTACGTCTTCTCCGTGAGCGCGAGGTGGCCAAGCAGGCGGGTGGCGCGCTCGATACCGAGGACCAGCACACCGGTCGCCATCGGGTCGAGCGTGCCCGCGTGGCCCACCCGTCGGGTGTGGGCAAGCCGGCGAAGCTTCCCCACCACGTCGTGGGAGGTCCAGCCTGCTGGCTTGTCCACCACGACGATCCCATCGACCGCCGCTGTCACTGCTCTGTCACTCCCCTGTCACTCCTCGTCCTCCTCGGGCGGTGAGCGGTACGGGTCGGCATCCCCGGCGTACATCGCCCCGGCCGCCCGGCGCGCCACCTCGGCGTCGGACTCCCTGGCCTGTTGGAGCAGGTCCTCGATGTGCGAGGCCGTCTCCGGCACTGCATCAGGAACGAATGTCAGGCTCGGCGTGTGCCGGAGCCCGAGCTGGCGTCCCACCTCCGAGCGGATCAGCCCCGTCGCGCTGGCGAGGGCCGCAGCCGTCCCGGCCCGGTCCTGGTCGCCGCCGAACACCGTGTAGAACACGGTCGCGTCGCGAAGGTCGCCGGTGAGACGGGCTTCGGTCACCGTCACGAAGCCGAGCCGCGGATCCTTGACCCGGCGCTCGAGCATCGCCGCGACAATGACATGGATCCTGTCGGCGAGCTGGTTCACCCGCGTCTGGTTCATGACCATCCTCTCCTCGGCGGTCTGTCAGTGGATGTCACGAAACTTCCTGATCGTCGTCAGCGGCGAACAGCTGCCGGTGGGCCACCAGCAGCTCAACCTCTGGACGTGCGGCCAACGCACGCTCGATCGAGTCCAGGACGTCCCGACACCGGCTGCCGTCGCCGCTCACCACGGCGACGCCTATCTCCGCCCGACGATAGAGGTCGTGATGTGCGGTCTCGGCGACCGAGACCTGAAACCGTCGCTGGACCTCGGCGATGATCGGCCGTACGACCGACCGCTTCTGCTTCAGCGACCGCACGTCCCCCAGCCGCAGATCCACCCGCAGAGTCCCAGTGAACACCTCAGACCTCACCCATCCGAAGAACCCCCACCACCGCAGAGCCCCGCCTTACGACGAACCCCGCGCCCATAGCCCCTCAGGGCCCGCCACCTGCCGGCAGCCGAGCACGGCAGGGTCCGGCCAGCCGGAAGGTGTTCCAGTGGTGCGTCCGTGTCGAGACGTCAAGCGCGGACGGTGCTCATGCGTTCGTACGGGACGAAAATCCGCGAGCTTGCGAGCTCCCCGTTCCGTACGAACCCGGCAACCGTCCGTGTCAGTCCGTCACGGACGAACCATCGGAGTGCCGACCCCGAGCCAGGCGGCCGGACGCTTCCGGGCCCGGCCCACCACCAGCCGTCAGTTGCGAGGTCTCACCTCACCCTCGAGGCTTCTCCCGCATCTCGAACGTCTCCACCACATCGCCGACCTTCACGTCGTTGAAGTTGTGCAGGGTGAGACCGCACTCGAAGCCCTCACGGACCTCGGTGGCGTCGTCTTTGAACCTGCGCAGCGACGCGATGTCGGTGCTCTCGAGGACGACCGTCCCGTCGCGGACCAGCCGGGCCTTGGAGTTGCGCCGGATCGTTCCCTCCTGGACGAGACAGCCGGCGATCGTGCCGAACTTGCTCGACCGGAAGACCTCGCGCACCTCGGCCGTGCCGAGCTTGACCTCTTCGTAGATCGGCTTGAGCATGCCCTTGAGGGCCGCCTCCACCTCGTCGATGGCCTGGTAGATCACGGAGTAGAACCTGATCTCCACGCCTTCGCGTTCGGCGAGGCGCTCGACCGACCGACCCTGCGCCCGGACGTTGAACCCGATGATGATCGCGTTGTCGATCGTCGCCAGGTTGATGTCGTTCTCCGTCACCGCACCAACGCCGCGGTGCAGGATCCGAAGGTCGATCTCTTCGCCCACGTCGATCTTGGCGAGGGCATCCTCCAACGCCTCGACCGAACCGGACACGTCGCCCTTGATGATGAGGTTGAGTGCCTGACGCTCCTCGAGCAGCTTGCCGATGTCATCGAGGCTGACCCGCTTGGTGCGCTGGGCGAACGACGCGTTGCGCACGGCCGCCTCCCGCTTCTCCGCGATCTGGCGAGCTACCCGGTCGTCGGAGACGACCAGGAAGTTGTCGCCGGCGCGCGGAACAGCGGACAGACCGAGCACCATCACCGGTCGCGACGGCCTGGCCTTGTCGACCGACTCGCCGTGCTCGTCGAGCATCGCCCGCACCCGGCCGTACGCCGGGCCGCACACGATCGAGTCGCCGACCGAGAGCGTGCCCCGCTGGACCAGGACGGTGACGACCGGACCGCGGCCCTTGTCGAGGTGCGCCTCGATCGCGATGCCCTGCGCGTCCTGCACGGGGTTGGCGCGCAGGTCGAGCGCCGCGTCGGCGGTGAGGACGATCGCCTCGAGCAGCCCGTCGATGTTGGTCCGGGCCCGCGCGGAGATGTCGACGAACATCGTGTCGCCGCCGTACTCCTCTGGCACCAGGCCGTATTCGGTGAGCTGGCCACGTACCTTCGCCGGGTCGGCGTCCGGTACGTCGATCTTGTTGACCGCCACGACGACCGGGACTCCGGCCGCCTTGGCGTGGTTCAACGCCTCGATGGTCTGTGGCATCACTCCGTCGTCGGCCGCTACCACCAGAACGGCGATGTCGGTCGACTGGGCGCCACGGGCACGCATCGCCGTGAACGCCTCGTGACCAGGCGTGTCGATAAAGGTGATCTTGCGTTCGATGTCGTCGACCTCGGTCGAGACCTGGTAGGCGCCGATGTGCTGGGTGATGCCGCCCGCCTCGCCTGCCACGACGTCCTCGTTGCGGATCGCGTCGAGCAGCTTGGTCTTTCCGTGGTCGACGTGACCCATCACCGAGACCACCGGCGGTCGCGCCTGCATGTCGACGTCTTCGCCCTCGTCCTCACCGAACTCGATGGAGAACGACTCGAGCAGCTCGCGGTCCTCGTCCTCAGGCGAGACGACCTGCACGTCGTACTGGAGCTCAGCGCCCAGCAGCTGCAGGGTCTCGTCGCTCACCGACTGCGTGGCGGTGACCATCTCGCCGAGATGGAACATCACCTGGACGAGCGACGCGGCGTCCGCACCGATCTTCTCGGCGAAGTCGGTGAGACTCGCACCTCGGGGCAGCCGGACGGCCTGCCCGTCGCCGCGTGGAACCCGCACACCACCGATCGCCGGGGCCTGCATGTTGTCGAATTCCTGGCGCTTCTGGCGCTTGGACTTGCGGCCCCTGCGGACCGGACCTCCGGGACGCCCGAAGGCTCCCGCCGTGCCGCCACGTCCACGGGCACCCGGACGGCCACCGCCGAAACCACCGCGGGGTGGTGCGCCCGCCGGCGCTCCTGGCCGACCGCCACCGCCGCCGGGGCCACCACGACCGCCGCCGGGGCCACCACGACCGCCGCCGGGGCCACCACCAGGGCCGCCACGACCGCCGCCTGGCGCGCCGGTCCGGCCACCCGGACCACCGGTCCGCGCACCCGGGCCACCACGACCGCCAGGTCCTCCGGGACCACCGCCCGGGCCACCGCGGCCGCCGGAGCGACCCGCCGGAGCCGGCCGGGACGGCATCATGCCCGGGTTGGGGCGAGGACCGCCTGGCCGGTCAGCGCCACGCTCGGGACGCTCCGGCGTCGCCGCGGGACTGGATCCCGCGCCTGTGCCGGCGCCACCGTCCTCGCGGCGCGGACCACCCGGACCCGGGCGCTCCGCGCCAGGACCGCGCATACCGGTCGTCGAGGTGAAGGGGTTGTTGCCTGGACGCGGACCCGTGCCGTGGCGTGGTCCGGACGGCCTGGGCCGTGCCTGGTCGCTGCCCTGGCCCGGCCCACGGGTACGGCCGCCGGCCGGTCCGCCGCCCTGACCGGGGCGCGGTGGGCGGGAGGGAGCCGGGCCTGGACGGGGTGTCGGGGCGGGTCGGGGGGCCGGGCGTCCTGGTTCACGGAAGCCGGGTTCGGCCGGCCGCGGGGGCGCTGGCCTGGTCTCGCTCGGCTGCTCCGCCGCGGGTTGCGGCACCGCAGGACGTGGCGCCGGTGTCTGCGGTACCTCCGGCGTCACCGGCTCAACAGGCGGGGCGACAGCCGGCCTGGAGGGCGGTGCCGGCCGCGGCGGTGCCGGCTTCGCACCCGAGACCGGGGACTCCTGGCGAGCGGCGACCTCAGCCGCCGGGGACTCGGCAGCCGGGGACTCAGCCGCCGGGGACTGGGCGGCGGGCTTCGCCGTCGTTGACTTCTTCGTGGATTTCTTCGCTGACGCCTTGCCGTCGGCCCTCGCTCCACCGGCGCCCTCGGTCGCGAACGACTCCTTGAGTCTGCGTACGACCGGCGCCTCGACCGTCGACGATGCCGATCGGACGAATTCACCGAGCTCCTGGAGCTTAGCCATGACGGCCTTGCTTTCGATTCCGAACTCCTTGGCGAGTTCGTAGACCCGGACCTTTGCCACTGCTCTCCTTTGCCGGCCCGGGCCCTCTTCTCGGGTCCAGGCGCTAGTTCCTGCGCGTGCTCATCGCTCGGTTCTCATCGAGTGCTCATGAGCCGCTCGACCCACTTTCTTTTCTTCGGGCGGGGCCCCGGTTGAGACCCTGCCTCTGTTCGCGTGTGTTGCTGTTCTCGGCGGTGTTGCCGTCCTCCGCACCCTCGACGTGACGGCGGAGCTTCTCGATGTCGATCGGCCCCTGGATGCGCAGTGCACGCGGAAACGCATGTCTCCGCGCAGCCAGCCCGACGCACTCCGGTGTGGGATGTACATGTGCTCCACGACCCGGTGCGTGCCCGGAAACGTCTGGAACGAGCCAGGCCGTTTCGGTGTCACGCTCGAGAACGACTCGGAGGAGTTCGGACTTCGCCGTACGAAGCCGACACCCGACACACGTTCGCACCACGTGCGGACGCGTTTTCGGTTCCCGACCCGTACGACCCACCTTGGGAGAGTGTACCCAGACGCTCCGCGCGGACAGTCCCGACCACCGCGCTCGACCGCCGCTTAGCTCCTACTCCCCGGTGTCCGGGGCGCCGGATCCGCCAGGATTGGTGACCGCTTGTCCGGCATCGGGCGCCGCCACCTCGGTGTCGGGCCGGATGTCGATCCGCCAGCCGGTCAGCCTGGCTGCCAGGCGGGCGTTCTGGCCCTCGCGGCCGATCGCCAGCGACAGCTGGTAGTCGGGCACGATCACCCGCGCCGCCTTCGCTGCCGCGTCGACGACCTTCACCTCGGTGACCCGGGCCGGAGACAACGCCTGCTTGACGTAGTCGGCGGGGTCCTCGGACCAGTCGACGATGTCGATCTTCTCGCCGTGCAGTTCGTTCATCACGTTGCGGACCCGCGCACCGACCGGGCCGATGCAGGCGCCCTTCGCGTTGACCGACGGGTTGTGAGAACGCACGGCCACCTTGGTTCTATGCCCGGCCTCGCGCGCGATCCCGGCGATCTCCACGGTCCCGTCGGCGATTTCGGGTACTTCGAGGGCGAAAAGCTTCTTGACCAGGTTGGGGTGGGTACGCGAGAGCGTGATCTGCGGGCCACGGAACCCCTTGCGGACGGCGACGACGTAGCACCGGAGCCGCTGGCCGTGGTCGTAGCGCTCGCCGGGGACCTGCTCCTGTGGTGGCAGGACACCTTCGACCTTGCCAAGGCTGACGTGCACCAGGCGGGCGTCCTTGCCCTGCTGGATCACCCCGGAGACGATGTCGCCCTCGCGACCGGCGAACTCGCCGAACATGTGGTCTTCCTCAGCATCGCGAAGACGCTGGAGGATGACCTGCTTGGCCGTGGTGGCGGCGATCCGTCCGAAGCCGGTGGGCGTGTCATCCCATTCGCGCGGGGACTCGCCGGCGTCCCCCTCGCTGTCCGCGTCAGGGCTGGCCTCTTTCGCCCAGACCGTGACATGACCGGTACGCCGGTCGAGTTCGACCCGGGCGTGCGGCTGAGCGCCTTCGGTGCGGTGATAGGCGATGAGCAACGCCTGCTCGATCGCTTCGACCACCGCATCGAGCGGAATGTCCTTCTCACGTTCAAGGGCGCGTAGGACCGCCATGTCGATGTCCATCGCTCACCCCTCCCCGTCCGCATCGGTCCCGTCGTCGCTGCCACCGGCGGTGGAACGGGAGAACTCGACCTCTACCCGCGCCTTGGCGACGTCGGCGTATTCGACGCGGTGCGTCCGGCCGTCGGTGGCGAGGTGTGCTCCGGTGTCGTCGGCGGCCTCGACCCGGCCGGTGAGCTGGCTTCCGTCGAAGTGGACGACCTTGACCAGCCGCCCGGTGTTGCGCCGCCAGTGTCGCGGCGCCGTCAGCGGGCGGTCGACACCCCGCGAGGTCACCTCGAGGGTG
Source organism: Actinopolymorpha sp. B11F2 (assembly GCF_040195635.1). Lineage (NCBI taxonomy): Bacteria > Bacillati > Actinomycetota > Actinomycetes > Propionibacteriales > Actinopolymorphaceae > Actinopolymorpha > Actinopolymorpha sp. B11F2. The sequence goes on from NZ_JBEFTX010000004.1 coordinate 35,607, forward strand.
TAGGAACGCTCGCCCATGACGTCGTGTGCGTCGAGGACCTTTCCCACCGTTCTGGACAGGTCGGCCAGCTGGTCGAGCCCGACCCCTCCATCGGCGTCGACCACGAGCCGTACGACAGTGCGGCGCCCGGCCGGGATCAACTCGACAGCCTCGAGGTCGACGGCGGCGTCAGCGAGGACAGGCGTGAGGAGGTTGGCCACCCGGTCGCGAGCTGCAGAGCCGTGCACCGACGGTCGCCTCCCCTCTCCAGTTATCAGCCCCCATTGCGCTGTGCCGTGGGACCATGACGGCCAACTCCGGCGAAGTCAGCGTACCCGTCGGTCGAAATGCCGATCAAACCACGTCCAGCTCGGGTTGACAGGAGCCGAGCGGCCACGTGACAAGGCCCTGTCGACGGGGACAAACCGGGGTAGGGGCCAGTGGCCTCCGGTAACGTCACGCGGGTGACAGCGCACATCGAGGGGCCCTCTGGCGGGGGTGTCGAGGGGTACGTCGACCGTCCCCAGGTCCGTTCCCACACGCCCGTCCCCGCCGGGGGCGACACGACCCGCCGGCGGGTCCTCCGGATGGCGGTGACGACTGGTGTCGTGGGAGTACCCGTCAGTCTCGCAACAGGACTGCTGGCCGGTTGTACCGAAGAAGGCCCACGCGCCGGCGGGCCGCTCGCCGGCACACGGACGCCGCGGCCGAGCCCGACCCGCGATCCCGACCTCCCGATCCTGCGGGCGGCGGTGGACGCCGAGGAACGCCTTCTCGAGACGTACGCCGCCGTCGTCGCGCGCCACGACGGCCTGGCGGAACGGCTCGCGCCCTTCGTCCGGCGGCATGAGCAGCATCTGGCCGCCCTGCGGACCGCGGCCAGTCCCACCGCCGCACCCGCGGCGCCCGCCGGGTCCACCCGCCCAGGTGGCGACGCCGGCAAGGCCGCACCGGCCACGCCGGGCGCCGCACTTGCCGCGCTGATCGACGCCGAGCAGGGCGCCGCAGCTGACCGAAACACCGACCTCCGGGCCTCCCGGGGTGGGGAGCACGCCCGGCTCCTGGCGTCGATCGCCGCCTGCGAGGCCACCCACGCCGGTCAACTCGCCGGAGCGGACGCATGAAGCCGGACGAACAGGAGATCGCGGCTCTTCAGCAGGCGCTGGCCGGAGTCCACGCCGCCGTGTGGGGCTACGGCGTCCTCGGTCCACGGCTCGGCGCCGAGGACGCGCGGGGTCGCGCTGCCTACGCCGAGTACCGGGCCCTGCGTGATCAGGTGGCCGCCCTCATCCGGGACCGGTCCTCGGTTCCGGTGGCGGCGCAGGCGGCGTACGCGCTGCCGTTCGAGGTCTCCGGGGTGACGACGGCGAAACGGCTCGCCGTGCATCTGGAGGAAGGGTGCGCCGCGGTGTTCGCCGACCTCGTGGCCGACGCCGACCTCCCGGCAGTCAAGGCGTTCGCCGCGCGCATCCTGCACGAGTGCGCCGAACGCCGGCTGGCCTGGGGAGGCACGCCGGTGGCGTTCCCCGGCCTTCCGGAGAAGCGGTAGGACGGCTGAGCCAGACCTTCATGACGAACCTGTCCCGCCCGGACCGTCATCCCCGCCAGCGGTCGACGAGCGGCAGCAGGTCGGACAACCGCTGCACGACCGCGTGCGGCTCGCCGTCGACATGGCCACGCTGGACGTCCGGGATGACGCTGTGCGGCACGTGGACGGCACGCATCCCCACCTCGCGGGCGCCGTGGATGTCGTCGAAGAGCCGGTCGCCCACGAACACGCACCTCTCAGGTGAGCTGACCCCCACGGCCCGCATCGCCGCGAGGAATGCCTCCCGGTGCGGCTTGGTCCAGGCGATCTCACTGGTGTAGACCGCCCCGTCGATCAGGTCCAGCACGGCGTCGCGGCGGAACACCAGCTCGTGATAGTCCCGTGGCCACACGGTGTTGGAGAGCACGCCGACCGCCACGCCACGCTCGCGGAGCGCGGTGAACAGGGGCACGACGTCGGGATCGGTGTAGGTGTGGGGATCCCAGTACGCCTGGTAGGCCGCGACCCCTCGCTCGTGCGCCGGTCCGGACGGCACCAGCCCCGCCGCGCCGACGATGGCGTCGAAGCTGGTCGCCTTGTGCTCCTCACGGGCAAGCCGCCAGGCCTCCGCCTCCGCGTCGGTGAGCGCGGCGACGATGGCCTCGTCGTGGTGCGGGTCATAGGCATGGGCGTACGCCCGCCACTGGTCGCCCCACTCGATCGGGTGCCATGGGGTCAGGGTGCCGCCCCAGTCGAAGATCACCGCATCCACCGTCATATCGACCATCTTGCCAACGGCCTCCGACACCCGCTCGCCCGCGTGGCCACATCCGGAAGGTCGGAGCGGGTCTCCCGACGGCCCGCTCGCCCTTCACGCCCGGCTGGATGTATCAGTCCGGTGAAGTTTCGAACCGGTTGGTAAGAACTACCGTTCCACCACTTGTCAGACAGTTGCACCGAACTGTCCAATGGCGCGGTGTCTGCCGACCTTGGGGTGGTTTCTCCGCGCAGCATCACCAACGCATCACCAGCGCATCACCAACGAAGGGGATCGGGGTGGCCGGAATGTCATCGGTGAAGCATTTCTCAGGCAGGCGTCCCAAGTCGCGGGAACGGTTGCTGACCCGCGTCCTCGGAGTGGTCGCTGTCGGGGTGCTCGCCGCCGCGGCCTGCTCGCCGGTCGGGCAGGAGACCGACTCGGGCGCTGGCGACAACTCCGCCAAGCCCGACGAGACCGGCGCGGCCCGGACCACGAACGTCGGTGAGCCGGCAGACCCGGCCGCGGTCAAGGAAGGCGGCGAACTCACCCTCGCCCTCTCGGCCGACCCCGACCTGCTGGACCCGAGCCTCGCGCGCTCGCTCTACAGCCGGTACATCTTCAACGCCACGTGCGAAAAGCTCTATGACACCGATGCGGAGGCCAAGGTCGTCCCGCAACTCGCCACGGACCTTCCGGAGGTCAGTGCCGACGGCAAGACCGTGACCATCAAGGTGCGTACGGGCATCAAGTTCGGCGACGGCACGCCGTTCAACGCCGCTGCGGTGAAGACGTCCCTCGACCGCAACCTCACCCTGCCCGAATCGGCCCGGGTGAGCGAGCTTGGCCCGATCACGAAGGTCGAGGCGCCTGACGACGAGACTGTCGTCATCCACCTGTCGGCCCCCTTCGCGCCCCTCACCGCGGCGCTCGCCGACCGCGCGGGCATGGTGATGAGCCCGGCGCAGCTGGACAAGCTGGGCGACAAGTTCGCCACCGCACCGATCTGTGTCGGCGCGTTCAAGGTCGTGAAGCGGGTGCCGCAGAACTCCATCGAGTTGGAGAAGGACCCGAACTACTACGACGCCGAGGAGGTCCACCTCGACCGGATCGTCTACCGCGTCATCACCGACGCGAGCATCCGCGCGGCCAACCTGCGTTCCGGTGACGCGCAGGTCGCCGACAGCGTCTCGACGCAGGACGTCGCCGCGCTCGAGAAGGAGCAGGCAATCACGCTGCTGGAGTCCGAGAGCCTCGGATACCAGGGCGTGACGTTCAACGTCGGCAACGCCGACGGAGTCACCGAGCCGGCGAAGCCGATCGACAAACCGCACGCGAAGGACGCGAAGGTGCGCCAGGCGTTCGACCACGCGATCGACCGCGAGGCGCTGGTGAAGACGGTCTTCGCCGACCTCTACTCGGTGGCCTGCTCACCGATCTCCCCGGCGACCGAGTTCACCAGCGACGCCGCCCAGGAATGTCGCGCCCACGACCCCGCCAAGGCCAAGGAACTCCTGGAGCAGGCGGGTGTGCAGACGCCGTACAAGATCGAGATGCTGGCCACCAACACACCGGATGCGTTGCGGATCGCTCAAGCACTACAGGCGATGGTGAAGTCGAGCGGCTTCGAGATCGTCATCACGCCGACGGAGTTCTCCACTCTGCTCGACCAGCAGGACCGCGGCGACTTCGAACTGCTGCAGCTCGGATGGTCCGGCCGGGTGGACCCGGACGCCAACATCACGAACTTCGTGGGTACGCAGGCCAGCCAGAACGTCTCGGGCTTCTCCGACCCCGAGCTGGACGACCTGCTGACGCAGGCGCGGCAGTCCCAGGACACCGCCGAGCGTGCGGAGCTCTACGGCCAGGTGGCGACCAAACTGCGGGAGCAGGAACCGCTCATCTACCTCTACCGCGCGCGCAACCTGACCGGCGTCTCCGACGACGTGAAGGGGGTCCAGGTGTTTCCTGACGGCGTGATCCGGGTCGCCAGGGCGGGACTCACGAAGTAGGAGCGAACGAGGCGAGGAAGACGAGCGGACCGATCCGCACCGGCAGCCGAGAAGGGAGCGACGTCAGGAACCGATGGGCGCCTATCTCCTGCACCGGTTGTGGCAGTCGGCGGTGACGCTGGTTCTCGCCACAGTCGTCGTGTTCGTCGGGATGCGCGCCCTGCCTGGTGATCCGGCCCTCGCCCTCGCCGGCGAGGAACGCGATCCCGCTTCCCTGGCGGCGATCCGGGCGAAGTACGGCCTCGACGACGCGCTTCCCGTGCAGTACTGGCGATTCGTCGCCAACAGTGTCCGGGGTGATCTCGGTACGTCCATTCGTACCGACACTCCGGTCACCGACATGCTCGCCACGGCGTTGCCGGTCACGCTGGAGCTGTCGATGTTCGCTCTCGCGATCGCGGCACTGGTGGGCATCGCCGCCGGGGTCGCGGCCGCGGTCCGCCGGGGAAGGTTCACCGAATGGGTCGCGAACGGCGCGGCCCTTGCCGGCCTGTCGATCCCGAACTTCTGGCTCGGGCTGATCGCGATCCTGTATCTCGCGGTGGCCGTCCGGCTGTTCCCCGCCTCGGGATTCGTTCCCTTCACCGAGGATCCGGTGGCGAACCTCCACCATCTCGTCCTGCCGGCGTTCGTCATCGGCACCGGTCTGGCGGCGGTCATCATGCGTCAGACGAGGTCCTCGATGCTGGAGGCGCTGTCGACGGACTACGTACGCACCGCACGGGCGAAGGGGTTGCCCACGCACACGGTCATCATCCGGCACGCGTTGCGGAACAGCCTGATCGTGGTCGTCACGATCGTCGGGCTCCAGTTGGGCGCCCTCATCTCCGGCGCCGTCGTCACCGAACGGATCTTCGGACTGCCGGGTTTCGGCAAGCTCACCATCGATGCCGTGTTCCAGCGCGACTATCCCGTCATCCAGGCGGTCGTGCTCGTCACCGCGACGGCGTACATCGTGATCAACCTCCTGGTCGACCTGCTCTACTCGGTGATCGACCCGCGGATCCGGGTCCGGGGGCGGGAAGGATGAGCGGCGGCGACGTGGCGCTCACCCCGGACGTCCAGCAGGCGGGACCCCGGCCGCCGCGGGGGCGGCGCCTGGTGCGGCGGCTGGTGCGCAACCCACTGGCGCTCACCGGGTTCGCCGTGCTCACGGTGGCTCTGCTGGGTGCGTTGCTCGCCGGACTGCTCGCGCCCTATGCCCCCGACGAGACGCATTTCGACGCGGCGTTCACCCCACCTGGCTCGGCCGGCTACCTGCTCGGGACCGACGACCTCGGCCGGGACATCTTCTCCCGCATCCTCTTCGGCCTTCAGTCCTCGCTGCAGGCGAGCGTGCTCGCCGTCGCCGTCGCGCTCGCGGCCGGGGTGCCGTTCGGCCTGGCCGCCGGGTACTCCCCCACCCTCGACGCGGTCATCTCGCGGTTCACCGACCTCGTGCTGGCGTTCCCGTTCCTCATCCTCGCGGTCGGCCTGGCGGCCATTCGCGGGCCGAGTCTCACGAACGCCGCCGTGTCCATCGGGATCGCGCAGATTCCTGGCATGGTGAGAGTCGTGCGCAGCGAGACGCTCCGGCTCAAGTCGCTCGACTTCGTGGCGGCGGCGGTGGTGTCGTCCGCGAGCGACGCGTGGGTGCTGGTCCGGCACATCCTGCCCAACGCGACCTCGGCGATCATCGTGCAGGCGACCGTCGCGATCCCGGTCGCGATCCTCGGCGAGGCGGTGCTGTCCTTCCTCGGCCTGGGCATCCGGCCGCCGCAGCCGAGCCTGGGGACGATGCTGGCCGACGCCCAGCAGTACGCCGCGCGGGCACCGTGGACGGCCATCATCCCCGGGGTGGCGATCATGGTCGTGGCGCTGGCGTTCAATCTCTTCGGAGACGGTCTTCGCGACGCCCTCGACCCGCAGACGTCTGCCAGGAGGGCTAACCGCCGGTGAACGCGTTGCCATCCGTTCCCCCGTCGCCGCCCGCCTCGCCGGCGGAGGCGAGCAAGGTGCTGGCCGTCCGCGATTTCTCCGTACGCTTCAGCACCGAAGACAGTGTGGTGTCGGCCGTCGACCGGGTGGACCTCGACGTCGGCGCGGGCGAGATCGTCGCCGTGGTGGGTGAGTCGGGCTGTGGCAAGAGCGTCACCGCGCTCGGCCTCGCAGGCCTGCTGCCCGGCACCGCCGAGATCGAGGGGTCGGTCCGGCTCCGCGACCAGGAGCTGGTGGGCGCGCCCGAGCGGTTGCTACGCCCGCTGCGGGGGCGCGACATCACCTACGTCTTCCAGGAGCCGATGACCTCGCTCAACCCGGTGCTCACCGTCGGCCGACAGATCACCGAAGTCCTGCACGTACACCAGAAGCTCAGCCGCGCCGCGGCGCGGGCGCGGGCGGTCGAACTCCTCGCCCTGGTGGGGATTCCTTCCCCCGAACGCCGGGTCGACGAGTATCCACACCAGCTCTCCGGCGGCATGCGGCAGCGGGTGGTGATCGCGATGGCGGTGGCCTGCGACCCGACCCTGCTGGTCGCCGACGAACCGACGACCGCGCTGGACGTCACCGTCCAGGCCGGGATCCTCGACGTGATCCGCGACCTGCGCGACCGGCTCGGCACCTCCGTCCTGCTCATCACCCACGACCTCGGGGTGGTGGCCGACATCGCTGACCGCGTGGTCGTGATGTACGCCGGACGAGTCGTCGAACAGGCGCGGGTCGAGGAACTCTTCGCCCGGCCACGACACCACTACACGACGGCGCTGCTCGGTGCGATCCCGACCGCCCGCCGGGGCGACGGAGACCATCGGCTCCAGGAGATCCCCGGGCTCGTCCCGGTCCTGGAGGCGCCGCCCGACCGGTGCACGTTCGCCGACCGGTGCCCAGGTGCCGACTCCCTCTGCCTGTCCAGCCAGCCCACGCTCGCGGAGTCACCCGGCGCCCGGCGCGATCACCAGGTCGCCTGCTGGCATCCCGTTCCTGTGACGGTCCCCGGCCACGACCAGGCGGAGGCGACGACATGAACCGGGCCACGAGCGAGAAGGGCCAAGTGGGCAACGCGATTCCAGCCGGCAGTGCCGGTTCGGCCGACGGCGAGTTCGTCCTCGAACTCGAGGACCTGGTCATGCACTTCGGCCCGGTCCGTGCCGTCGACGGCGTGTCCCTCACCATCCGCCGCGGCTCGGTCGTCGCGCTCGTCGGTGAGTCCGGGTCGGGCAAGTCCACCGTCGGGCGGTGCGTCGTACGCCTGCTCGAACCCACCTCCGGCACGGTCCGGCTGCACGGGACCGACATCACCGGCCTCAGCCGGCGTGGTCTGCGCCCCCACCGGCGCGACGTCGCGATCGTCTTCCAGGATCCCGCCAGCTCCCTGGACCCACGGCTGCCGGTGGGCGCCATCGTGGGTGAACCGTTGCGTCTCCTGCGGCTCGCGCGGTCGAAAGCCGAGCGTGAGGAGATCACCGCCGAGGCGCTCCGCCGGGTCGGGCTGCGGCCGGAGCTGGCACACCGTTATCCACACGAATTGTCCGGCGGCCAGCGGCAACGCGTGAGCATCGCCAGGGCTCTGGCGTCCTCACCGTCGCTGCTCGTCGCCGACGAACCCACGAGTGCACTCGACGTGTCGGTCCAGGCGTCCGTGCTCAACCTGCTCACGGACCTGCAACGCGACCTCGGGTTCGCGTGCCTGTTCATCACCCACAACCTCGCAGCCGTTGAGTACCTCGCTGACGACGTGGCCGTGATGTACCTCGGCAAGCTCGTCGAACACGGTCCGAGTGCGGCGATCTTCGCCACGCCCAGACATCCGTACACCCAGGCGTTGCTCTCGGCGGCGCCCGTGCCAGACCCGGGGCGCCAACGCAGCCGTACCCGCGTCGTCCTGTCCGGTGACATCCCGTCCGCGGTGGATCCGCCGCCGGGGTGCAGGTTCCATACGCGGTGCCCGGTCGCCGTCGCGCGGTGCTCGGTGGACGTGCCGCCACTCCGCGAGGTCACGGGCCGCCAGGTCGCCTGCCATCTTGTCGGCGACGACGGGAGCGGCCCGGACATCCGCGACGCCGTAGGCACCAACACCGGCTCCAGCGCCGGATCCGAGAACGCCTAATCCCTACGCCAGGAGGAGTCCCCATGACGTTCACGACCCGACCGACGCTGCGCGGCACGTTCGGCATGGTGGCCGCGACGCACTGGCTCGCCTCCCAGTCGGCGATGGGCGTACTCGAACGTGGCGGCAACGCCTTCGACGCGGCGACCTGTGCCGGTTTCGTCCTGCATGTCGTCGAGCCGCACCTCAACGGCCCCGGCGGCGAGGTGCCGGCCATCGTCGCGACCGCGGACGACCACATTCCGAAGGTGTTGTGCGGGCAGGGTGTCGCTCCGGCCGGCGCAACGATCGCGCACTTCCACGACCTCGGGCTCGACCTCGTGCCGGGTTCCGGGCCGCTTGCGGCGACGATCCCGGGCGCTGTCGACGCGTGGCTGCTACTCCTGCGCGACCACGGCACCTGGCAGCTGCGCGACGTCCTGGAGCCGGCGATCGGCTATGCGAAGGCCGGACATCCGCTCGCCGCCGGGGCCGCCGCGACGGTCGGGTCCGTCGAGGAACTGTTCCGCGACCACTGGCAGACGTCGGCGGAGCTGTGGCTCCAGGGCGGCGAGCTGCCGCAGGCGCACGCGCTGTTCGCCAATCCGGCGTACGCCTCCACTCTCGAACGCCTGGTCGGCGAAGCGGAGGCGGCGGGTACGAGCCGGGAGGCGCAGATCGAGGGCGCCCGCGACGCGTGGCGGCAGGGCTTCGTGGCGGAGGCGATCGACGCGTTCTCACAGCGGCCGTTCCGGGACTCCAGCGGACGTGACCACAGCGGCCTCGTGACCGGCCACGACCTCGCCACCTGGTCGGCCAACTGGGAGCTCGCCACCACCATGGAGTGGAACGACCTGACCGTCGCGAAGACGCCGGCCTGGGGCCAGGGGCCGGTTCTCCTTCAGGCGTTGGCGATTCTCGATGCGCTGGGTGAACCCGGCGAGCTCGACCTCGGTACCGAACGCGGCGTCCACTTCGTCACCGAGGTGATGAAGCTCGCGATGGCCGACCGGGAGGCGTGGTACGGCGACGTGCTCGACTCCGCGCTCCCTGCCCTGCTGACGAAGCCGTACGCCCGGCGGCGGGCGAGCCTGGTCGGGGCCCTCGCCTCCGACGAGCTCCGCCCCGGCACGCCGCAGGGCCGCACGCCTCGCCTGCCGCAGGCGTACGCGGGACGACGTGGTTCTGGCCAGGACCTCAGCGGCACCATTGGCGAACCGACCGTCGGTGCGACCGGACGTACCCGCGGTGACACCTGCCACGTCGATGTCGTCGACCGGTGGGGCAACATGATCTCGGCGACGCCGAGCGGTGGCTGGCTGCAGAGCTCGCCGACGATTCCCGAACTCGGCTTCTGTCTTGGTACGCGCGCGCAGATGTTCTGGCTGGAAGAGGGGCTGCCGTCGTCGCTCGCGCCCGGCAAGCGCCCGCGGACCACGCTCTCCCCCACGCTGGTCATGCGGGAAGGCCGTCCGGTCCTCGCCTGCGGCTCTCCCGGCGGTGACCAGCAGGACCAGTGGCAACTGTTGTTCCTGCTGCGCCACCTCGCGGGCGGGATGTCGTTGCAGGAGGCGATCGACGCGCCGGCGTGGCACACGGCGAGCTTCCTCGGTTCGTTCTACCCGCGCACGATGGAACCGCGGAGCCTCGTCGTCGAAGACAGGCTCGGCGACTCCGTGATCGCCGGACTCGAACGCCGCGGCCACGTCGTCACCCGCTCCGGCCCGTGGAGTCTCGGCAGGCTGTGCGCGGTGACGCGCGACCCGGACACAGGTGTGGTGGCGGCAGGCGCCAACCCGCGGTCGATGCAGAACTACGCCGTCGGCCGCTGACGCCCCGCCCGCACCGCCGGCGCCAGTTGCCGGCAGTTGCCGGCACCGGTTGTCGGCTCACCTGCGGAGGCGGTACTTCAGGTGGGTGACGTCGGCGGTGTCGACGACCCGTACCTTCTCGAGCTCCACCAGGCTGGGTTGCAGTCGGTCGAACAGTCGGACACCCTGGCCGAACAGCACCGGCACCACGTGCACCTGCAGCTCGTCGAGCAGACCGGCCTCGAGGAACTGCTGCACGGTGGCGGCGCCACCGGCGATGTCGACGTTCCGGTTACCGGCAGCGGCACGGGCCTGATCGAGGGCACACTCGATGCCGTCGGTGACGAAGGTGAAGGTCGTACCGCCTTGTCTGACGAGGACGGGGCGCGGCCGGTGCGTGAGGACGAACACCGGTGCCTTGAACGGCGGGTCCTCACCCCACGGCACCTCACCCGTGTCGAACATCGTCCGGCCCATGACCACCGCGCCCGTCGCGTCGAACCACTCGCCGATGATCTCCGAGTCTCGATTGTGGGCCCCGCCGGTGAGACCCTGCCGCTCCTGCCAGCTCGCCAGTCCGGCGAACCACGCGTGCAGCCATTCGCCGCTGTCGCCCGCCGGGTTGCCCACCCCGGCGTTCGGTCCGGCGATGAACCCGTCCAGCGACATCGCCAGGTCCGCGGTGACTGTGGTCATCGTCTCCTCCTCTGTGCAGTGCACCAGTGTGCGGTGAATCAACGAGCGGCAAACCCGGTGCGGTGAACCCAGGCTCGCTCGGTGGGGACCAGGTGGTCCTTCACCAGGAGGTCGGTTCCGCGGCCCGACCCTCGACATCGACCGACGGACGAGTGACGGACGAATGAGGTCGTACGCCCGAGGATCCCCTCGCGCGACTTCGTCTATGCTGACCTCTGGCGAGCCACCCACGCCGAACCTCCTCAGATCCTCCCCAGCGGGATCGCCTCAGGGGGCAAAGGGGAACCGACCTCGGTGTGGATCATGGTCACCTGTCACCGCGACCGTGCCCGACTTCGCTGGGGGAAGCTCGGTGCAGGGTCATCGGAGGAGACAGGCGACATGACCAGAGAATCTGCCTTCAAACAACGTGTTCGCGCCCGGATGGCGAAGACCGGCGAGAGTTATGCCACCGCCCGGGCCCACCTCCACACTCACCAGGCGCAAGCCCAGGTTGACAACCGCTCGGGCGTCCTGCACGTCACCAATGGCGACGCGACGGTGGCGCCCCTGCGCGCTGCCGGGATCGTGGAACCGATCCTGCCGTGGCGCGACGTCCTCCACGAAGGCCCGGTGCCGAGCGGGCTCGCCGACGCCGAGCTGCGCAGGGTACGGGCGGAGTTCATCGCCGGCGAGGACTGGGGCAACCTCCCGGACATCCTCCGTGGCTTCGAGGACCGCGACCAGCAGCTCGCCGACCATGCAAACGATCAGCTGGTGTTGTGGTTCGAGGCCGATCTGTACGACCAGCTGCAGCTCATCGAGGTCCTCGCCCGGCTGCGCCGGCTCGGCGTCGCACCTGAGCGGATCTCACTCGTCTCAGCGGGCGAGTTTCCCGGGATCGCGCATTTCGGCGGTCTCGGGCAGCTTCAGGCCGCCGATCTTCTTCGGCTCCGCGAGGACGAGATCACCGTCACGCAGGAGGCGCTGGACATCGCCGCCGCGGCGTGGGATGCGTTCACCTCGCCGAATCCGTCAGGGCTCCAGCGCGTCGCGCGCATCGAGTCGCCGGTCCTGCGCTACCTGGGCGAGGCGTTCGGCCGACTCATGCAGGAGTACCCGGCTCTTTCGGATGGGCTTTCCCTTACGCAGCGGCGGATCCTGCTCGCCGTCGAGGACGGCGCCGAGAACGCCGGCGCCGCATTCGCCGAGGTGGGGCGCCGGGAACGCCGACCGTTCCTCGGCGACTGGCCCTGTTTCGCGATCATGCGCGGCCTCGCATCGGGGCGTCAACCTCTCCTTGCGCTTGGTGAGGGTGCGGACTTTGCCAGGCGTACGGTCGAGCTGACCGACGCCGGGAACGAGGTCCTCGCCGGGCGTGCCGACCAGCTTGCGTACAACGGCATCGACCGTTGGATCGGTGGCGTCCACCTGACCGACGCCGAGACCGCCTGGCGCTACGACGAACGCCGGGAGATTCTCCTGTCCCAGCTTTGACTCGAGGATGGCGCTTGCTCCATCGGCCACTCGAAGCGGGTCGATCACGTCACTGGACAGACCTCAGTCGCTCCGACAAAAACTCGCGCTCGGCGTTGTTCTCGGTCAGTTCCAGCGCACGTTGGTATGCCTCAGCGGCCTGTGGCTGACGACCGAGTCGTACGAGCAGGTCTGCCTTGACAGCTGGTAGGTACTGGTATCCGGCGAGTTGCCCGGCGCTCTCCAACGCTTCGACCTCTGCCAGCGCAGCCTCCGGACCGGAGACCTTGGACAGGGGGACGGCCCGATTCAACCCGACAACGGGTGAGGGCCACACGTCGAGCAGCTTGTCATAGAGGGCAACGATCTGCGACCAGTCGGTTTCGTCGTACGACGGCGCCTCGGCGTAGAGGGAGGCAATCGCGGCCTGCAGGACATAGCGCCCCGGCTGGCCGCTGCGTAGTGCACCGACGATCAGATCGTGGGCTTCGGCGATAGCCGCTCGATCCCACCGCGATCGGTCCTGCTCCTCCAACCGCAACAGCCGTCCGTTCCCGGAAACCCGGGTGAAGCGTCGCGCATCGATGACCAACAACAGCGCGAGCAGTCCTCGCACCTCCGGCTCGTCGGGCATCAGCTCGCGCAGCATCCGCGTCAGGTGCAGCGCGAGGTCAACCAGATCGGCCTTCACCAACGCCGCTCCGGACGGCGCGGTGTGTCCGGTCGTGAACAGCAGATGGATCACGCCGAGCACCGCCCCCAATCTGTCAGGCAGCTCGGCTGACCGCGGCACGCGATAAGGGATTCGGGCTCCACTGATCTTCTTCTTGGCTCGGGTGATTCGAGCGGCCATAGTCGGCTCGGAAACGAGAAATGCGCGCGCGATTTCCGGCGTCGTCATCCCGCACACCAATCGCAGGGTGAGGGCAACCTGTGCCTCCTGCGCAAGTGCCGGATGGCAACACGTGAAGATCAGACGCAGCCGTTCATCCGCTACGACGTCTTCTGGATCTTCGCTTTCCCTTTGCAGCTCGTCCATGGCAGTGTCCTCGACCGAGACGTCGGGTTCGACCAGCAACGGCAACTTCGAGCGGAACGTCCGGTCCCGCCGGACGGCGTCCATCGCACGCCGTTTCGCCGCAGTCGTGAGCCAGGCCGCCGGGTTGTTCGGAATGCCCTCGCGAGTCCAGCTCTCCAACGCGGCCGCGTACGCCTCCTGCACGCACTCCTCGGCGAGGTCCAGATCTCGTGCAACGCGCACCGTCGCGGCGACCACAAGGGCCCACTCACGACGGTGCGCGTCGACGATCGCCGATTCGACCGCTGCACGGTCCGTCATTCGGTCGTACGCTCCACGACGCCACCGCTGTGAACGGGCCGTACCTCCACCCCGCCACCCTCGCGAATCGCTGGGTTGGTGCCGGCGATTGCCAGGGCCGCGTCCAGATCCGGCGCCTCGATGATGTAGAAGCCGGCAACGATTTCCTTGGAATCGATGAACGGGCCATCGGTGATCGAGTCGGCACGAATCGAGGTCGCCATGTCCCGAGGGGTCAAGGCGTAGGCCACCAGCATCGAGTTCGCAGCCACCAACTCCTGTGCGTGCTGGTCACAGGACTCGGTGTCAGCAGGCGTGGCCTCCGGAGCGTGGGCGGAGTCATTCGCGTAGATCAGAACCGCGTACTGAGCCATGGCGGCTCTCCTTCCGGCAGGTGCGCTTGGTCCGTACGCCTCTACGTCGGACGACTGACGTGGATTCGACAGACTGTAGGAGAATACGTCGAAAGTCACGTTGCGTAGCCAACGGATCGCGAGTGTTCACGGAGCCTGCGCGGGGATGGCATCGGTGAGCAGGTCGAGATGGCCCGTGTGGCACGCCGTCTCCTCGAGCATGTGCACCATGACCCAGCGAAGTGTCACGGGGCCCTTACCGAACGAGGGGCGGGGCGCGGTGGTGTCGAGTGTGGGAAGTCGGCTGGCGACCTGACGACTACGGGCGCAGGCCGCCCGGTACAGCGCGGAAAGCTCCTCGACTGTGTCGCTGTCCGCCGACTCGAAGGCCCACCGCGGCTGGGTGTCAATCGGCGCAGACGCCCACGGCTCAGGAAGTTCGCCTCCTCCGATCCGCGCAATGAACCAGTGATCCTCCATGTGCGCGAGATGCTTCACGACCCCACCGGGCGTCAGGTCTGTAGCCGGCAAACTCTTCGTTCGCGCCTGCGCGTCCGAGAGCCGTTCGAGTCGCGAGAGTGCCCGGCGACGATACTGATCGAGGAACTGGCCGAGCGTCGTGCGCTCATCGGCGTCGAGCTCTGGGTACATAAGCAGGGCTCCGTGTGGGGTTCAGCGGTGGGGTTTGCTGGCGATCACCCACTGGTAGGTCACATGGCCGCCATGCCAGGTGACGATCTCGTCGGTCAGGAGGGTGAGTCCGGTGTCGAGGAGCATGCGACGGTTGGTTGCTGCCCCGTAGCTGCTGCTGACCATCGGTGCGCCAAGCATGTCATGGATGACGTCATGGTCTCGGTGGCCGAGGCTGGCAAGGAGGTGGCCGCCGGGTCGCAGCCACTCCGCGATGCGCTGGAGCAGGTCTGCGTGCTGGGTGCGCGGGACGTGGGGAATCGAGTAGAAGGCGGTCACCAGGTCGAAGCTGGCGGGCGCGAATGTGACCGTGGACATGCTGGCCTTGATGAACCGGGCCTTGGGAACCTTGCGGCGGGCCAGGTCGAGCTGGGCGGCGGAGATGTCGACTCCTACTGCTTCACCGCGTTCGGCGAGCAGGGCCGTGCAGGGCACGCCGGCTCCGCAACCGAGATCGAGAGCGGCAGGCCGAGTGGGAAAGAGCGTCAGGACCTCGTTGAGGTAGCGCAGGCGCGGGTCGTCCTCGACCTGGTTGATCCAGTCCAGATACCGTGCAGCGATCTCGTCATAGCCGGCTTCGACGACTTCCTCGGAGTTGGGTCCCATCGGCCCGACGCTAACCGGGATCGCACCGATCGCCGATCGATTTTCCGTCCGGTTGCAGAGGATCAGGACTCTGCACAGACCTCGACCAGGTGGTCGACCACATCGTCGATCGGCAGGTCGATCCGCTCGCTGGTTCGCCGGTCCTTGATCTCGACCTTGCCGTCGACGATCCTGCGACCGCAGGTCACGATCGTGGGTATGCCGATCAGGTCGGCGTCGTTGAACTTCTCTCCCGGGCTGGCCGCGCGCCGGTCGTCGAGCAGCACCCGGATGCCCTTCGCATCCAGGTCGGCGGCAAGTCGTTCGGCCACCTCGAACGGTGCGTCGGTCTTGCCGGTCGCCACGATGTGCACGTCGGCCGGGCTGATCTCGCGCGGCCAGATGAGCCCCTTGGCATCGTGGTTGTTCTCCGCGATCGCCGCGAGCGCCCGGCTGACGCCGAGGCCGTAGCACCCCATCGTGACGACGACCTGCTTGCCGTGCTCGTCGAGGACTTTGAGGTCGAGCGCCTCGGCGTACTTGGTCCCGAGCGCGAAGATGTGCCCGATCTCGATCCCGCGGGCCATCGCCAGCGGCCTGCCGCACCGTGGACACGGATCGCCCGCGCGGACCTCGGCGGCGAGGACGGTGCCGTCGCCGTCGAAGTCGCGACCGGCAACGAGATCGACCACGTGCTTGTCGGGTTCGTTGGCGCCGGTGACCCAGCGGGTGCCCGGGACCACGCGTGGGTCGAGCAGGTAGCGCACCTTGGCGGTCTTGGTCTCGCCCAGCGCCTCCGGTCCGATGTAGCCCCGGACCAGCCCAGGGTAGGCGGCGAAGTCCTCGTCCGTCGCCGCGGCGAGGGCGGAGGGATAGACCTGGGCGCCGAGCCGCTTCTCGTCGACGTCTCGGTCGCCCGGGACGCCGACCGCGAGCAGCTCGGAGTCACCGCCGGGGTGGACGACCTTGACGATGACGTTCTTCAACGTGTCAGAAGCCTGCCACGGCCGGTCCTCCCGCCTCAGGTGCGGCTGGGAGTTGAGGTAGTCGACGAGCGAGTCGATCGTCGGCGTGTCGGGAGTGTCCTCGACGTGGGCGGCGGGCGCGTCGGCGTAGGCGAGGGCCTCAGGCACCGGGACGTCGACGGCCTCGGTGTTGCTCGCGTAGTCGCACGAGGTGCACCGGACGTAGGTGTCCTCGCCCACCTCGCACGGCGACAGGAACTCCTCGCTGAGCGAGCCACCCATCGCCCCCGACATAGCCGAGACGATGACGTAGTCGAGGCCGAGCCGGTCGAAGGTCTGCTGGTAGGCCACACGATGCTTGTCGTAGGACCTCTGCAGCCCGGCGTCGTCGATGTCGAACGAATAGGAGTCCTTCATCGAGAACTCCCGCCCGCGCAGGATCCCGGCCCGGGGCCGCGCCTCGTCGCGGAACTTCCACTGGACCTGGTAGATCGACAGCGGAAGGTCTTTGTAGGACGAGTAAAGGTCCTTCACCAGCAGGGTGAAGATCTCTTCATGGGTCGGGCCGAGCAGCATGTCGTTGCCCTTGCGGTCACGCAGCCGAAAGAGGAGGTCGCCGTACTCGGTCCAGCGGCCGGTCCGTTCGTACGGCTCACGTGGCAGCAGCGCCGGCAGGTGGATCTCCTGAAAGCCAGCGGCGTCCATCTCCTCCCGCACGATCCGCTCGACGTTGAGGTAGGTACGCCAGCCGAGCGGCAGCCAGGAGTAGATGCCCGGCGCGGTCCGGCGGATGTAGCCTGCGCGCACCAGCAGTCGGTGGCTCGGTACCTCGGCGTCCGCCGGATCCTCGCGTAGCGTGCGAAGGAACAGCGTCGACATCCGCAGGATCACGGCATTTTCCCCTCAGTGGGCTCATGGCGTCATCGCCATGTGACAGATCCTGCCGAGGATACCGACACCATGGCGGCAGCACGCCACGGGTTTCCCTCGCGCCGCACCCAGAGGACTGCGCTGGCAGCTCGTTGACACCGGGCTAGGGCGTGTCGGCGGGTCTCGGCATCCAGGCTGGGATGAGCTCCCGATCACGGGGGAACTTCTCGAGATCCTCCAGATAGTCCTCATCGAGGACACCGGTGAGGTTGGGCTTGGAGTCGTAGTCGAAGTCGACGCCGAACTTCCCGCTGCTGTCCATCTGGAACCGGGCCTTGTACCAAGCTCCCTTGCCGGGTTCGTACATCTCGCCGCGAAGCTCCGTGAAGAGGGGATAGAGCTCGTCGGGCACCTCGAAGGCAACCAAGTCCCCACCCGCTGCCGTGTAGGCGCAGGCGAAGCGGGACGAGAAGTCGATCATCTCGCACTCGACGTCCACAGACTCCCACTCGTCCGGGAGTTCATCGACGAGCGCCTGGCCGATTGCCTGAAAGAGCTCGCCGTGATCGTTGTGGTCCGCCACCAGGCTCATCCTCTCAGCGGTTCGCGAACACTTGCGTCACCGTACGCGAACCTCCGTTTGGCTCGGTGACGGTATGGGTCACTTTGAACCAATCAGGCCGTTCCCCGTCGCCCTGGTACTTCGGGACGATCTTAACGTCCACCTGGTTGCCGGCGAGCAGCTCGCGTTCCCATTGGTCCTCCATAGCCTGCCAGCGACCGCCACTGTTGAGTCGTCCGGTCATCGGGACCATGTTGATGCCTTCACCGGCGCCACCGAACCGGGTTCCGAACAGGTGACCACCGTGGTCACCAGGGCGCCCCACGCCGGTTCCCGCCATCTGCTGCTGGCGCCGGTGCCGCGAGCCCTTGTTCAAGACCAACCGCCCTTCGGCACGGCTGACTCGCCCGCGCCCGTCGGTCATGTAGACGTAGTTGCTGCCCGCACGCGGGTTGTAGACGTGATGGATCTCGTTGGGCTTCCACCGGTTGTGGATTCTCCTGTGCTGCCGGTAGCGCATGATGTTCGGATTCCAGTTGCGGGAGCGCCCCGCGCCCTCCACATGCACTCTGGGCCGATGCCCAGACATCTTCTCCAGCTTCCGCACGATCGCGCGTGCGATCTTGGTAGATCCGCGCGCCCCGCCTCGCACCCGTGCCACAACAGGCCCTCCCGTCATCGGGTCTGCGGACAATTTATGCTAAGGAGACGATCACGTGAAACTTGTTCACAGGGTTGCGGTACCGAAACGATCACGCCTTGGTTACCCTCGTAGAAGCCATGACGAGGCCGACATGGCTGGTGTCGCACACGATCGGGGGTACTGCGATGGCGGACGTCAGCGCAAGCGATTTCGACCGGCTCTTCAGCGAGTCACTCGCCGCCCTGCGACCGATTGTCGAGCAGGACGACGAGAGTGACGAACGAACAGAACAGGTCCGCGGAGTCGGTGAAGCGCTCGACGGCCACGTCCGGGTCACAGCGAAGCCAGGTGGACAGCTCGAGTCGGTCGAGTTGAACCCGCGGGTGCTGCGCTCGGACTCCGAGTCGCTTGCCGAGGCCTTCCTGACCGCCGCAAACGCCGCGCTGGAAGATCTCCAACAGCGCCTTTCCGCCGCACTGCCTGACGTACCCGACCAGCAACAGCTGATGGAACGTCTGCAGGAGTTCCAGAACCAGTCAGTGGCCCAGATGCAGCGTTACCTGACCGCCATCGCCGACGTGCAGGACCGGCTCGACCGGGATGACAGGGGCTAGCCATGGCAGGAGAAAAGGTCGACGTCGGCTGGACGCAACTCAACCGCGCGGCTGGCGACGTCGACGAGGTGGCACAGCGACTCGGCCGCGAACTACGGGCCACCCAGGATGAGATCGCCGGCTACGGCCAACCCTGGGGCGGCGACGAGCTCGGCATGCTGATAGGTGCGACGCACGACGCGGTGTCGGAGCTCGCGTTCGAGAAGCTCGGCGAGCTCCAGGAGGACCTCGTTTCGCACGCCGAGGCGCTCGACGGTGTGGCGGCGACCTACCGCGACAACGAGACGGCCGGGCAGGAAATGTTCAACCAGGTGGGCAACGGCCTGGACGCCGTCTGATCGGGCGCCCGGCGATTTGACAAGGGGGTAGGCACAAGTGGGACTCCAGCTTCCGGGTGAGCTGGTCGGCGTGCTGGGCGTGATCGGCATCAACTGGCCCGAGGCCGATGAGGAGAAGCTGTTCAAGATGGGCCAGACCTGGCTCGAGTTCTCAGGCAACCTCGGCGGCATCTCCACCGACGCCGAGAAGGCCGCCCTCCAGGTGTGGACTGGCCACGAGGGTCCGGCCGTCGAGGCGTTCAAGCAGATGTGGGACGAGCACGGTGGCACCAGGAATCTCGACATCGCGTCGAACGCCGGCATGGGGTTCGGTCTCGGGCTCTTCCTCTACGCGGCGATCGTGCTGCTGCTGAAGATCAACGCCATGATCCAGCTGGTGATCCTCGCCATCGCGATCGCCCAGGCGATCGCCACCGCCGTGGCGACATTCGGCGCCTCGCTTGTGCAGATCCCGATCTTCCGCCAGATCACCAAGACGATCATCGAGACCCTGCTCGAGTCGGCGATCTGGCAGGTCATCGGCTGAGTCCGGTCAGCTGGTCGGGCGGCGAGCAGCGACCAGCCGGCGCACCCTCCGCCCTCCGTGCTTCTGCACAAGCAGGGTGAGAACACCGGCCAGCACGATGGCGCTCATGTTGATCGCCAGCTGGGTCGCCGAGCCGGCCATCTCCGCGCCGTCGGCGAACGCCAGCGCCAGCGCGAAGTTGCCGACCGCGGGCACCGTCGTGACCGAGATGAAAACGCCGACCAGCGCACCGGACTTCGCCGACGTGAGCGACAGGATGCCCGCGGTGCCGGCGATGAACGCCACGACGAACGACCACCGGTCAGGCGTCCAGATGAACCCGGTGAACGGGCGTGGCTGGGCGAGGACCGAGCTGTCGATCCACCCGAACCACGCCGCGAGCAGACAGGCAAAAGCCGTGACGAGGACGGCCGTGACGAGGCCAACGACGAGCGTGACCAGGGACGTACGGATCAGCGCGAACCGCCGATGGACGATGCCCACGGCGATACCGGCGAGCGGCCCGAACTCCGGCCCGACGACCATCGCGCCCACGACGAGGATGGCCGAGTCGAGGATGACCGCGATCGCCGCGAGGGTCGCCGCGATGGAGAGGAACCACACGAAGGTCTTCGACAGAGCGGCATCGGACTCGGTGCGTTCGACCACCTCGTCCCAGATCACCGCGTCGGCGCCTTCGCCGGGTGCGGCCCGTTCGGCACGGTCGGCGGCAACGGACACGATGGTGTCGATGGGTTCGAGGGCGATCGCGCCGGAGACGTCGATGCCGATGCCCCGAAGCGCCTGGAGGACCTCCTCGACCGACTCGCGCGCCAGGTCGGCGGCGATCAGATCGCCCTCCGGCCGCAGCGAGGCCGCCGGAACCACGGACAGGCTCGCGACACCGGCGCAGCTGTCCAGCAACCTCACGACCTCAGTGGTGAGCGCCGGCGGCGACGTCACCCGCAGATGTAGCACGCGGGCCATCGTAGGGCGACGATCCCAGCCTCAGCGGGCCGCCTTGCCGCCGTCCGGTGCCGAGAGATGCCAGCAAGCTAATTGCCGATCGGCGGCCCGTAGCCCCCGCCGGCGGGGGTCTCGACGACGAGAACGTCGCCAGGGCCCGCGTCGACGGAGTCCGCTCCGGCCATCTCCACCACGGTCCCGTCCGCCCGCTCGAGCCGGTTGCGTCCGAGGGCGCCTGGCTCTCCGCCCTTCAGACCGTACGGAGCAACCCGACGGTGGCTCGACAAGGTGCTCACCGTGACCGCCTCGGTGAACCGCAGTCGCCTGACCGCCCCGTCGCCGCCGCGCCAGCGACCGTCACCGCCGCTTCCCCGGCGGATCGCGAAGCTCTCCACCAGCACGGGGAACCGCCACTCGAGCACCTCGGGATCGGTAAGGCGCGAGTTGGTCATGTGCGTCTGCACGACCGGCGCCCCGTCGAAGCCGTCGCCCGCGCCCGACCCGGACGCGACCGTCTCGTAGTACTGGTGCCGCTCGTTGCCGAAGGTCACGTTGTTCATCGTTCCCGAGCCCTCCGCCTGGATGCCGAGCGCTGCGTAGAGCGCGCCGGTGACCGCCTGGGACGTCTCGACATTGCCGGCGACGACCGCGGCCGGGAACTCCGGAGCGAGCATCGAACCGTCCGGCACGACGATGCGCAGCGGCCGCAGGCAGCCGTCGTTGAGCGGGATGTCGTCGTCGACGAGAGTACGGAAGACGTAGAGGACCGCCGCCTTCGCCACCGACGCGGGCGCGTTGAAGTTCGTGTCGAGTTGGGCCGTCGTCCCGGCGAAGTCGATGGTCGCCTCCCGGTTCGCCCGGTCGACGGAGACCTTCACCCTGATCAGTGCGCCCGAGTCCATCTCGTAGGCGTACTCGCCGCCGTCGAGGGTGTCGATGACCTTCCGGACCGACTCCTCCGCGTTGTCCTGCACGTGTCGCATGTACGCCTGTACGACGTCCAGCCCCACGTGGTCGATCATCGCGCGCACCTCCTGGACACCCTTCTCGCTGGCGGCGATCTGGGCACGGAGGTCGGCGATGTTGGTGTCGGGACTACGCGAGGGATAGGGCGCCTCGGTGAGCAGCCGGCGCGTCTCCTCCTCACGGAACCGCGGCCGTCCGTTGTCACCCTCACCGTCGACCAGCAGCCAGTTGTCGAAGAGCACACCCTCCTCGTCGACCGTGCGACTCAACGCCGGCATCGAACCGGGTGTCAGCCCACCGATCTCGGCGTGGTGGCCGCGTGAGGCGACATAGAACAGCACGCGACTGCCCCCAGGAGAGGCCGCCGTGTCGTAGACCGGCGTCACGACCGTGACGTCGGGCAGGTGGGTGCCACCGTGGTACGGATCGTTGACGGCGTAGATGTCGCCCGGCTTCATCCTCTCGCCACGACGGGCGATGACCTCCTGCACGCTCGCGCCCATCGAGCCCAGGTGGACCGGCATGTGCGGCGCGTTGGCGATGAGGTTGCCGTCGGGGTCGAAGAGTGCGCAGGAGAAGTCGAGGCGTTCCTTGATGTTGACCGACTGCGCGGTCGACTCCAGGCGAGCGCCCATCTGTTCGGCGATGTTCATGAAGAGGTTGTTGAAGATCTCCAGCAGCACCGGGTCGACGGCGGTGTCGAGTTCCTCGTCCTCGACCGGCGCACGGACGCGTTCCACCTTCAGATGGCCGTGGTCGGTGACGGTGGCGGCCCAGCCTTCGTCGACCACCGTGGTCGCGTTGGCCTCGGCGATGATCGCGGGCCCGGTCACCGTGTCGGTCGTACGAAGATGCTCCCTGCGGTGCAGCGGAGCGTCGAGCCAGCGGTCGCCTGCGTACATCCGGATGGTGTCAACCTGGCCTTGCGCGGGCCCGGAGTCGTCGTCGCGCACGTGCGAGAGATCGGGCTGCTCGGTGAGACCGACGGCCTCGACCGACACCGCCTCCACGGTGAGCGGTTGGTCCATGAGATAGGTGTAGGTACGCCGGTAGCTGGCTTCGAACTCCGCCACCATCTCGTCCAGGTTGGCGAGCGTCACCGGTAGTGCGGTGTCGGTGCCCTCGTAGCGCAGGTGGGCCCGGCGGATGAGCCGCAGCCGGTCCGGTCGTACGCCTTCGTCCAGCAGTTCGTCGCTGGCGGCGTCGGCCAAACTGTCGGCGACTTCCGCGAGGCGCGGCAGCACGGCGTGGTCGAGCCGGGACTCGACCGACTGTTCCCGCATCGTTGTCGTGTCGGCAAGGCCGATCCCCAACGCCGACAGGACTCCCGCCATCGGAGGTACGAGCACGGTGTGGATGCCGAGTGAGTCCGCTACCGCGCACGCGTGCTGCGCGCCCGCCCCGCCGAACGTCGTCAGCACGTACTCGGTGACGTCGTGGCCTTTCTGGACCGAGATCTTCTTGACCGCGTTGGCCATGTTGGCGACGGCGATCCGCAGGTAGCCCTCGGCGACCTGCTCGGGGCTGCGGTCGTCGCCGGTCTGGGTCGAGATCTGCTTGGCGAGTTCGGCGAACCGCCGCTGCACGACGGCGACGTCGAGCGGCTGGTCGCCGTTCGGGCCGAAGACCTGGGGGAAGTACGCCGGCTGGATCCGGCCGAGCATGACGTTGGCGTCGGTGACGGTGAGCGGGCCACCGGCGCGGTAGGACGCCGGACCGGGATCGGCGCCGGCGGAGTCGGGCCCCACCCGGTAACGGGCGCCGTCGAAGTGCAGGATCGACCCACCGCCGGCTGCGACGGTGTGGATGTCGAGCATCGGCGAACGCAGCCGGACACCGGCGATCATCGTGGTGGAGACGCGTTCGTAGGTGCCGGCGTAGTGCGACACGTCGGTCGACGTGCCGCCCATGTCGAAGCCGATCACCTTCTCATAGCCAGCGAGCCGCGACATCCGCACCATGCCGACGATGCCGCCTGCCGGGCCGGACAGGATCGCGTCCTTGCCGCGGAAGTGCCCCGCCTCTGCCAGGCCGCCGTTGGACTGCATGAACATCAGGCGTACGCCCGCGAGCTGGCGTGCGGTCTCGTCGACGTAGGTCCGCAGCCCTGGCGAGAGGTACGCGTCGACCACAGTCGTGTCACCGCGCGGCACCACCCGCATCAGCGGGCTCACCTCGGCCGACGACGACACCTGACCGAAGCCGATCCGCTCGGCCAGCTTGGCGATCTCCTGCTCGTGCTGGGGGTAGAGATGGCTGTGCAGGCAGACGATCGCGACGGCGCCGATGCCATCGTCGTACGCCTGTCGCAGCAGCTCAGCGAGATCGTCAAGGTCAGGTTGACGCAGGACGGCTCCGTCGGCGGCGATCCGCTCGTCGACCTCGATCACGCGTTCGTAGAGCAGGTCCGGCAGCTCGATGTGCCGGTCGAAGATGCGCGGGCGGTTCTGGTAGCCGATCCGCAGCGCGTCGGCGAATCCCTTGGTGATGACGAGAACGGTGCGCTCTCCGGTGCGCTCGAGCAGGGAGTTCGTCGCGACCGTCGTCCCCATGCGGACCGACTCGACGAGCTCCGCGGGCACCTGTTCGCCCGGGCCTAGGTCCAGCAGCCGGCGAACCCCCTCGACCGCGGCGTCGGTGTAGCGCGCCGGGTTGTCCGAAAGGAGTTTGTGGGTACGCAACGAACCGTCCGGACGGCGTGCGACCACGTCGGTGAACGTGCCGCCCCGGTCGATCCAGAACTGCCAGGCGCCGCGCTCCATGTCAGGCCCCCTTCGTGCGTTCGGAGTAGGCGTCGAGCAGCTGGGCCAGCGCGTCGTCGAGATAGCGCCCGAGCAGCCGTTCGGCCACCTTGCCCTTGCCGGCTTCCAAAGCGCCGAGGATCTCGACGTTGCGGGCGAGGTAGGGCTCGTGGAACCGGCGCGGGTCGGCCATCGCGTGGAAGACGAGACGAAGCTCGGCAAGGAGCCCGCGCATGATCTCGTCGATGCGGGCGCTGCCGGCAAGCGCGCCGATCGCCTGGTGGAAGCGGATGTTCGCCGTCCCGAGGTCCTGCCATCCGCGACGGCGCGCGGCCCCACGTCCCGCCTTGACCGCGTCCCGCAGCGCGCCGAGGTCCGGCGATGGCGAGCCGACCGTGCGGACCGCCGCGCACTCCAACAGCCGGCGTAGCTGGAACAGGTCGACCACGTCCTCGACCGACAGCCGGCGGACGAACACGCCTCGGTTCATCTCGTGCACCAGCAGGCGTTCGTGCGTCAGCAGCCTGAACGCCTCGCGCAGGGTGTTGCGGGAGACACCGAGCGCGCGGCCGATCTCGTCTTCGGGCAGACGGTCGCCGGGCGGGAAGAAGCCCTCCGCGATCCGGTCGCGGAGGATGTCGGCAACCCGGCCCGCGGTGCTGGTCCGTCCCAGCAGAGCCCGATCGCCTTCGAGTCCGGACCGGACCGCGACCCTCGCCGCCATGAACATCCTCCGCCATGGATCTTGTGGAATCGTTCAACAATCCTTACGGTGAACCATAGCATCGAGCGATACGTCACGCAGCAATCCACCTCGCGCCGGCGTCGCAACGTGGCCCACCGACGCGGGGACTCCTGCTCACCTCATCCTCATTGTGAGGTCACCCATGACGTCGCCATCAGCACAGACTCTCGTTCCCGAAGACGACCGCGCCTTCGCGTGGTTCCGCACACTCGGCCCGCGCGGACGGCGCGCGTTCGTCGGCGCGTTCGGCGGCTGGGGACTCGACTCCTACGACTTCCAGATCCTCCCGCTCGCGCTCGCCGCCATGACCGCCGCCCTGGGACTGACCACCGGACAGGCGGGTCTGCTCGCCACGGTCACCCTCGTCGTGTCGGCCGTGGGCGGCGCGGTGGCCGGCGTTCTCGCCGACCGCATCGGGCGCACCCGCATGCTCGTCATCACCGTCGCGACGTACGCCTTCTTCACCGTCCTGTGCGGGTTCGCACCGAACTACGAGACCCTGTTGGTGTTCCGCGCCCTGCAGGGGTTCGGCTTCGGGGGTGAATGGGCGACCGGTGCCATCCTGGTCGCTGAGTACGCCCGGTCCCCTCACCGCGGCCAGGTCCTGGGCTGGATCCAGAGTGCCTGGGCGGTCGGCTGGGGCCTCGCCGTCATCGCCTACACCGTGGTGTTCTCCCTGGTGTCAGAAGACCTCGCCTGGCGGGTGCTCTTCTGGACCGGCGCGATGCCGGCGCTGCTGATCCTCTACCTCCGGCGCAGCGTCACCGACGCACCTGTCGCGACAGAGCGGCGGCGCGGCACGACCGCCGGTTCGTTCTCCGCGATCTTCCGCGGCAGGTTGGCCTCCACGACGTTCTTCGCCGCACTCCTCGCGACCGGTGTGCAGGGCGGCTACTACACCCTCGCCACCTGGCTGCCGACCTACCTGAAGAACGAACGGGAGCTCACGGTGGTCGGCACCGGCGGCTACATGGCGTTTCTCATCTCCGGCGCGTTCGCCGGTTATCTCACTGGCGGGTACCTCACCGACCGGCTCGGCCGGAAGCGCACGTTCACGTTGTTCGCGGCGCTGTCCGGGGTGCTGCTGCTGGCCTACACCCAGATCCCGACTGGTGCGAACACTCTCGTGCTGGTCCTCGGATTCCCGTTGGGGTTCAGTGCGTCAGCCATCTTCAGCGGGTTCGGTGCGTTCCTCGCAGAGCTCTACCCCACACAACTCCGCGGCACCGGACAGGGCTTCACCTACAACTTCGGCCGCGCGATGGGCGCGTTCTTCCCGGCGGCGGTCGGGTTCCTGGCGGCGAGCGTCGGCCTCGGAGGCGCGATGACCTTCGGGGCGGCGGCGTACGCCATCGCCGTGCTCGCGCTGCTCGGCCTGCCCGAAACCCGAGGCCGCGAACTCACCTGACGGGGCCAGGCTCAGCTGACAGGCCAACCTCCTCTGACAGGCCCACCTTCTCCAACAGATCGGAAAGGGGCCGCCATGTCCACCATGGCTTCCACACCGGCGAGCGCCGGAAACGCCCCTGCCGCGGGCGCCGCCCTCGCCGAGCTCAGCCCCGACACGACAGGGATGGCCTACATCCCGCCGGCCCGGGCGAGGGCGCTGTTCCGGAAGGGAACCATCGCGCCGACCGCAGGATGGTCGGCCGGCTTCGCCCAGGCCAACCTGATCGCCGTGCCGTCGGACTGGGCGTACGACGTCCTCCTCTTCGCGCAGCGCAACGAGCGGGCGTGCCCCGTGCTCGACGTCACCGATCCGGGGTTGGCCCGGACCGAGCTGGCACCCGGCGCAGACCTGCGTACCGACCTGCCGGCGTACCGCATCTGGCGTGACGGCTCCCTCGTCGACGAACCAGGCGAGGTAGGGCGCTACTGGCGACCGGATCTCGTGGCTTTCCTCATCGGCTCGAGCTTCACCTTCGAGGCGGCGCTACGCACGGCAGGACTGCCCCTGCGCCACGTCGAGGAGGGTCGCAACGTCCCGATGTACGTCACGACTCGCCCCTGCCGGCCGGCGGGTCGGCTGCGTGGGCCGCTTGTCGTGACCATGCGGCCGATCCCGTCGGATCTGGTCGCCACGGCGGTGCGGGTCACGGCCGCGATGCCGGATGCTCACGGCGCGCCGGTCGCGGTCGGCAACCCGGAGGCACTCGGCATCGCCGACCTCGGACGGCCGGACTTCGGTGACGCCGTGACGATCCGGGAGGACGAGGTGCCGGTGTTCTGGGCCTGCGGAACGACACCCCAGGCGGCAGTCATGTCCTCGTGTACGCCCTTCGCGATCACCCATGCACCGGGCCACATGTTCGTGACCGACATTCCCGACACCGCCTACCGCTACACCTGACCACGGCTCCCCACCGCGACCGGGCCGATACCCCACCCGCGGGGCCCGGTCAGGAGCGATCACGAAAGTGGCCGGCTGGTCAGCGAGATGCGCGACGACGAACGTTACTGATGATCTACCTCGACACCGCAGCACTGATCAAACTCATCCGGCCGGAGCAGGAAAGCAATGCCCTGGTGGACTGGCTGGAACAACGGCGACCTGAACCGCTCGTGGCATCGGCTCTTGTCGAGGTCGAGGTGCCGAGGGCCTTACGCCGGAGCGAACCGGAGCTCCTCAGCGCGGCACCGGCCGTGCTTTCGCGCATCGCGCTGTACGACCTCGACGACCTCGTACGCGCCACCGCGGCGGCATATCAGGACCCCGCCCTCCGGTCACTCGACACCATCCATCTGGCAACCGCTTCCGCCGTCTTCGGCGACGAGCTGACAGCATTCGTCACCTACGACAAGTGGCTGCTCGCCGCGGCCAAGTCCATCGGACTCCCCATCGCGCATCCCGGCGCCTGACAGCGGTCCGGATCGCCACCCGGCCGGTCGCGACGGCCTCGGCGTCCACCTCGAGCCGGGAACCGGGAACCAGGAACCGGGAACCGGGGATCGCCCGGCGACTGTCAGAACAGCACGGTCATGAAGGTGCTGGCCTGGGTGAAGCCGACCCGGGCGTAGGCGCGGCGGGCTGCGAGGTTGAAGTCGTTGACGTACAACGTCGCCACCGGCGCGACATCACGCAGCCCCGCCGCGACCACCGCGGCGACTCCCGGTGCCGCCAGCCCTTCCCCGCGCCGGTCGGGCCGCACCCAGACCCCCTGGACCTGGAACGTACGCCGCGTGGCCACCCCGATCTCCGCCTTGAAGACGACCTCGCCGTCCTCGATCCGGGCGAACGCCCGGCCCTGCCGCACCAACTCGGCGACCCGGGAACGGTAGTAGGCCCCACCGTCCCTCGCCTCGGGAGAAACGCCCAGCTCCTCGCGGAAGAACGCCACGCTCGCGTCGTAGACGAGGCCCAGGTCTGAGATCGTGACCCGGCGTACCAACGGATCCGGGCGGATGGCCGGCTCGCGCCGCAGCGTGAGGAACGGCTGGTCGGCGCGGACGCCGCGGGCGGCACCCCAGGAGGGTTCCAGCACCTCCCACAGGGCCGCGACGGCGTCACGGGGGCCCCACACCGACGAGCAGTGGCGCCCTACGCGCAGCGCGCGTTCGGCGAAGGCGGAAGCGGCGGCCGACGTGGCCGCCACAGGGACGAGATTGGCACCGGAGTAGCACAACGACACGAGCCGGCCGCGGTGGGCGAACCCCCACAACTGGCCACCCATCCGGCGAAGATCGGATCCCGCGGCCTCGACCCGCGCGTCGACGAAGACGTTCGTCACCGGGTCGGCGTCGAGCACCCGGCGGACGGCACGCAGGTCTCCCGCATGCAGAAGTCGGACCCGCTCGGTGGTCTCGAGCATCCGCCCTCCTTCCGCGGCACCGGGCCTCAGCGCACTTCGACCTCAGGTGGTCCCGACGGTACCCCGGATCGGGACATCTCTTCCGAGATCCGCATCGCCTCGTCGATCAACGTCTCGACGATCTCGCTCTCCGGCACAGTCTTCACGACCTCGCCCTTGACGAAGATCTGGCCCTTGCCATTGCCCGAGGCGACACCGAGATCGGCTTCGCGCGCCTCCCCCGGGCCGTTGACGACGCAGCCCATGACGGCCACGCGCAGGGGCACCTCCATGCCCTCCAGGCCGGCCGTCACCTCCTCGGCGAGTTTGTAGACGTCGACCTGGGCACGACCGCACGATGGGCAGGACACGATCTCGAGCTTGCGCGGACGCAGGTTGAGCGACTCGAGGATCTTGATGCCGACCTTGACCTCTTCGACCGGCGGCGCGGACAAAGACACCCGGATGGTGTCGCCGATCCCCTTGGCCAGCAGGGCGCCGAACGCCACCGCCGACTTGATCGTGCCCTGGAACGCCGGACCGGCTTCTGTCACGCCGAGGTGCAGGGGGTAGTCGCACTGCTCGGACAGCAGTTCGTACGCCTTGACCATGACCACCGGGTCGTGGTGCTTGACGGAGATCTTGAAGTCGCCGAACCCGTGCTCCTCGAACAGGCTCGCCTCCCACAGCGCCGACTCGACCAGCGCCTCGGCGCTCGGCTTGCCGTACTTCTCCAACAGCCGCGGGTCGAGCGAACCGGCGTTGACGCCGATCCGGATCGAGACGCCCGCATCTGTGGCCGCCCTGGCGATCTCGGCCACCTTGTCGTCGAACTTCCTGATGTTGCCGGGGTTGACGCGCACCGCGGCGCATCCTGCGTCGATCGCGGCGAAGACGTACTTCGGCTGGAAGTGGATGTCGGCGATCACCGGGATCTGCGACTTCCGCGCGATGGCCGGCAACGCTTCGGCGTCGTCCTGGCTTGGGACGGCGACCCGCACGATGTCACAACCACTCGCGGTGAGTTCCGCGATCTGCTGCAGAGTGGCGTTGATGTCGGTCGTGGGGGTCGTCGTCATCGACTGCACCGACACAGGAGCGTCGCCGCCGACGAGCACCTTGCCGACCCGGATCTGGCGGGTCTTGCGGCGCTCGGCAAGGGTCGGCGGCGGAGCGGCTGGCATGCCTAGATCAACGCTTGTCACCATCAGTCCTTCGTTGCTTCGCGGCAGTCCTTCGTTGCTTCGCGGCAGTCCTTCGTTGCTTCGCGGCAGTCCTTCGTTGCTTCCCGGCGTCTCGTGTCCCTCTACCGTCTCTCAATTCTCCGTCACACGCTCTGCCAACCCCGCCTCAGCCCGGCAATCGCACGGGATTGACGATGTCGGCGTAGATCAGCAGGACGCCCATCACGACGAGAACGCTCGCCACGGCGTAGGCGATCGGCAGCGCCCGCGCCACGTCGACATAACCGGGATCGGGGCGCTTGAGCAGCCGGGCGATCGCCCGGCGGAGGCCTTCGTACAGGGCGCCGGCGATGTGACCGCCGTCCAGCGGGAGCAGCGGGATGAAGTTGAACAGCGCGACGAACAGGTTGAGGGCGGCCAACCACTGGATGAAGCCGGCGATCCGGCTGGACACGGGGATCTCGAGCGTCGCGATTTCGCCGGCGACCCGGCTGGCGCCGATGATGCTCATGGGACTGTCCTGCGCGCGCTCTCCGCCGAACGCGGCCTGTGCCACGCCGACCATGCGGTCCGGGATGTGCGCCATCGCCTGCACGGTCAGGGCAGTGATGCGACCCATCTCGCCGAAGACCGCTATCGGGCCTTGGCGTTCGTGCACCATCTTCGGTGAGATGCCGAGGTACCCGACCCGCTCGGTCCGGGTGGGGTTGTCGGGGTTCGGCCGGTCCGTGGCGATCAGGTCGGCCCGCAGGTCGCGCCGCGTGCCGTCACGCTCGACCGTGATGGTCACGGCACCGGCGTCGGAGTCACGGATGTGCGCGGAGATCGCGGCCCACGACGCCACGGGGCTGCCGTTGAACGCCACGATCTCGTCGCCCTGCTTGAAGCCGGCCTGCTTGGCGGGTGAGACCGGATCCCGGTCGGTGCACTTGCGCTGGCCCTCGCTCGCGGGGATCACACAGTCCGGCACCATGCTGACGACAGGTTTCGGGACGAAGGTGCCGAAGCCCATGAGGACGACGCCGAAGAGGATGATCGCCAGGAAGACGTTCATGAGCGGACCACCGCTCATGATGATCAGCTTCTGCCACCACTTCTTGGTGTAGAAGAGCCGGTGCTCCTGGCCGGGCGCGGTCTCCTCGGCCGATGCGCTCCGCGCCTCCTCGACCAGCGTCTGGAACGGACCCGTGCTCGACCGCCGGAGTCGACCGTCGCGGGCGGGCGGGAACATCCCGATCATGCGTACGTAGCCGCCGAACGGGATCCACTTGATGCCGTACTCCGTCTCGCCCCGCTTGCGCGACCAGAGCGTCTTGCCGAATCCGACCATGTACTGCGTCACCCGCACGTCGAACAGCTTCGCGGGCACCATGTGCCCCACCTCGTGGAGCGCGATGGACGCGAGGACGCCGGCGAAGAAGACGACGGCGCCGAAGATCGCGATCAGGTCCATGCGGACAGATCCTTTTCGTCGGGGGTTGCGGCAGGTGACGCAATGAGCTGGGTGGCGCGGGACCGGGCCCACGTCTCGCCGGCGAGCACGTCGGCAAGAGTCGAGACGCCGCCCGGGGATACCGGAGTGTCGCCGCGAGTGTATTCGTCGAGGATGTGAGCCACGGTGTCGACGATGCCGAGGAAGGACAGCCGGCCGTCGACGAACGCGGAGACGCACTCCTCGTTGGCAGCGTTGTAGACCGCGGGCGCCGCGCCACCCCGCTCACCGGCCGCACGGGCCAGGCGGATCGCGGGAAACGCCTCGTCGTCGAGAGGCTGGAACTCCCAGGTGGACGCCTTCGACCAGTCACAGGCCGGGGCGGCGTCGGGCACCCGGTCGGGCCAGCCGAGCGCGAGGGCGATCGGCAGCCGCATGTCCGGCGGGCTGGCCTGGGCGAGCGTCGAGCCGTCGTGGAACTCCACCATCGAGTGCACGATCGACTGCGGGTGGACCACGACCTCGATCCGGTCGTACGGGATGTCGAAGAGCTCGTGCGCCTCGATGACCTCGAGGCCCTTGTTGACCAGGGTGGCGGAGTTGATCGTGATGACCGGGCCCATGTTCCACGTGGGGTGCGCGAGCGCCTGCTCAGGTGTCACGTCGGTGAGGTCGGCCCGCTTGCGACCACGGAACGGGCCGCCGCTGGCGGTGACGACGAGCCGGCGTACCTCCTCCCGCCGGCCGCCACGCAGACACTGCGCGAGGGCGGTGTGCTCGGAGTCGACCGGGACGATCTGGCCCGGCTTCGCGGCCGCCTTGACCAGCGGTGCGCCGGCGATGAGCGACTCCTTGTTGGCGAGGGCGAGGGTGCGGCCCGCCTCGAGTGCCGCGAGCGTGGGTGCGAGCCCGACCGAACCCGTCATGCCGTTGAGTACGACGTCACAGGGCCACCGGGCCGCCTCGATGGCGGCGTCCGGCCCGGCGAGGATCTTGGGGATCGCGAACTCCCCCGCGCTGTAGCCGTGCTTCTGCGCCGCCGCGTAGATCGCCAGCTGGAGGTCCTGGACGGCGCTGGCCTTCGCGACGGCGACGACATCGACGCCCAACTCGAGCGCCTGCCGCGCGAGGACCTCCACCTGGCTGCCGCCCGCGGCCAGGCCGACGACCCGGAACCTGTCCGGATTGCGGCGTACGACATCGATCGCCTGGGTACCGATCGAGCCGGTCGAGCCGAGGATCATGACCTCACGCATGTGGACCAGTCTCCCTCATGACCATGGACCGGTGTCCCGCATGGGGTGGCCTTCACCAGGTCAGGTACTCGAGAAGATCAACTGCCGGCTCCGGATCGGACCCGGAGTCCTCAGTCGGGGCCGGGCGGCGGTAGACGAACCTCCTCTGGACCGCCTTGCAGCATGGATAAGCTCACAGCGTGCTGACGTTGCGTGGCCTCGTCGACAACCCCGCACTCGAGCTGCGGGTGCTCGCCGAAGGCGCGTCAGGCGCCCTGGACAGCGAAGTGCTCTGGGTGCACAACACCGAGCTCCCCGACCCGTCGCCGTACCTCCGCAACCGCGAACTCGTCCTCACCAACGGACTGTGGCGTACTGACGCGGCCATGTCCGCGACCTTCGTCGCCAACGTCGTGCGAGCGGGCGCCGCAGGGATCGTGTTCGGCCTTCGTGAAGCGACACCGCGCACGCCCGAGGATCTCGTCGACGCATGCCGAGGGGCGCGGCTCCCCCTCGCGGAGATCTCCACCGAGGTGCCGTTCACCGCACTCACCCAGGCCGCAGCGGACATGTACGCCGACGAACGCCAGAGCGCGATCCTGGGGGCCGTCCGCCGGAGCAACGCGCTGGCCGAGACGATCTCGCGCGGGTTCGGGGCTTCGGGCGTGCTCGGCATCCTGCGCCGCGACCACGAGCTTCCACTCGCGGTCGTCGACCGTTCCGGCCGGCTGCTCGCGGCCGCAGGCGCCGACCTCGATGCAGCGGCCCTGCACGCGGTGGTGGAAGGACTGAACCGGCGCCCGCCTCCGCTCGAACTCGACGTCGGCCCGTCAGGCCCTGCCACGGTGTTCCTGGTGGGGGCGCTCACCGACGTCGACGCCGCCCTGCTCTGCCTGCGTCCAGCCTCCGCACTCCGCGGTCGGGTCGGCCAAGCCCTCGAGCAGGCGGCCAGGTTCCTGAGCCTCGAGTTGGCCAAGCAACAGGCGGTGCAGGCCATCGAGATGCGTTTCGCCGGCGAGCTGATCGACATGATTCTCTCCGGCGGTAGCCGGGCCGCCGCGGTGGCCGAGCGGCTGCAGGCCTTCGGCATCGACGCCGGCGGCCCGCTCGCGGTCTGCGCACTGGCGTTCTCTGGCGGTGGAGCGGCGGCGCCACCCACCCTCGCGGAGACGGTCCGTGAGTTCTTCGTCGGCGAAGGCGTTCCCGCCGTGGTGATCAGCGGCAGCGACGACGTGATCGCCGTGCTGTCCTGGCGCGGTCCCGGGCGAGAGCTGCCCGCGTTCGCGCACACGCTCGTGGCGGCCGTCGAGGATCGCCACGCACAGCTGCGCCCGGTGATCGGCATCGGCGACGTCGTTCCGGACGCTTCCGGGCTACGGCGTCCGTTGGTGGAGTCACGGGACGCCTGCCGATTGCTGCGCCAGCGTTCTGGCGGCCCGCAGGTCGGCAGCCTTTCTGAACTCGGCACCCACCGGATCCTGCTCGGACTACAGGATCCAGAAGTCGTCCGCAGGTTCGCCGAAGGGGTCCTCGGTCCACTGCGAACGTACGACGACCGCCGCGGAGCGAACCTGGAAGCGACCCTCCGCAGCTTCCTCGCCCACGACGGCCAGTGGGCGGCGACCGCGGCGGCGCTCTTCATCCACGTCAACACCCTGCGGAACCGGCTGACCAAGATCACCGAACTCACCGGCAAGGACGTCAACCACACCGCGGACCGGGTGGACCTCTTCCTCGCCCTCGAGTCCGACGCGGCGATCACCCACCGCTGAGTCCCGCCGGGAGGCCCGATCCGTGGCGCTACTGCGTTACGTCCTCCCCGTGCCAACCGCCGTGCCAACCGCTGGGCCAACCCCTGGGCCCATTCCTGGGCCCACCTCTGGGTACACCTCCGGGTCGGCGATGACCGGACGCTGCTCGACGGTTCGGACAGCCGGATCATCGAGCGTCGCGGCAGCCACCTCCCGACACCGTGCGAACCGCACGTCGCCGCACTCCTTCGCGTACTCGATCAGCCGCCGCAACGCCAACGCCCGCCCGGGCCGACCGGACAGGAACGGGTGGCAGGTGAGGTTGAACAGGCAGTGGTAGTGGCGCATGGCATCCAGCTCGTCCTGCCACATCGCGAGCACCTTGCGCGGTGACTCGATCACCTGACCGATGGGCGGATCGGGCAGGAAGGCGTACTGCTCCCAGTCGTCGAGCGACCAGTGCACGGGAAGCTCGACAACGTCGCCGGCGCCGGTCCTGACCTGGTAGGGCCGGTCATCGCCCATCAAGGACGAGTCGTAGCGCAGGCCGTGTTCGGCGACCAGTTCCGCGGTCTGCCAGGTCGCCTCCCAACCGGCCGCACGGTGCCCTGCCACGTCGATGCCCTGGTCGGCGAAGACCCGCAAGGCACGCTCGAAGTCCGCCCGCTCCTGTGCCGGAGTCAGCTGGGTCGGCGGCCGGTGGCTGTAGGAATGGTGGGCCACCTCGTGACCCCGGCCCGCGATCTTCGCCGCGAGGCCGGGCCGCTGCTCGGCGACCCAGCCGGGTACGAAGAACGTCGCGGGTACGCCGAGTTCGTCGAGCAGGTCCAGCAGCCGGGGTACTCCCACGTCCGGGCCGTACGCCTGGTGGGTCATGGTCGACGCGTGCCGGGCGTAGCGGCGGCCCTGGGCGAGGATGGCCGCTTCGGCGTCCACGTCGAAGGTCAACGTGGCCACGGCAGCCGCACCGCCGAGCCAGGAGCGTGCGTTCGTGGGCATACGGGAGTCTGTCACCCGGCACCCGGCACCCGTCCCTTCCCGCGTCCGCCTGCTCACGTCCGCCTGCTCAGGTCCGCGCCTCTTCGGATCCGGCTGCGGCCGCATCCGACGAGGGGAGATCGACGGCCCTCCGCCAGCGTTCGGCGTTCTCCAGGGTCGCCATCGGCGTCAGCATGGAGTGGTCGAACTCACGCAGACGCTCGCCGGCGGCCAACCGCTGCGGGAAGTCCGGGTTGGCGAGGGCGCCGCGGGCGAGCGCGAGCAGGTCCGCGTGGCCGCCGGTCAACACCTGTGCCGCCTGTTCGACATCGTGCATGCCACCGTTGGCGATCACCGGCAGTCCGCTCACGTCGCGGGCAAGTGCGGTGATGGTGCCGCCGGGTCCCGCGCCGTTGCCGTCCCCGTCACCGTCCAGTCGGGCGGTTTCGATCCAGTTGCGCCCTTCGCTGGCGACATGCAGGTAGGTCGCACCCGCCTCGCCCAGAGCGGCGAAGATCACCCGGGCGTCGGCACTTCCTCCCGGCCAGCGGTACTCGAAGTCGTTCACCTTCGTCTGCGACAGCCGAACGCCGACCCAGAAGTCGGGACCGAGCGCCACCCTGATCGCGGTCACGATCCGCGCCGTGAGCCGCACCCGGTTGGCGACCGACCCGCCGTACTCGTCGTCGCGATGGTTGGTGTAGGTCGTCAGGAACTGGTCGAGCAGGTAGCCGTTCGCCGCGTGCACCTCGATCCCGTCGAAGCCAGCAGCACAGGCGTGCGCGGCCGCGTCGACGAATCCCTCCACCGCCTCGTCGATGTCGTACGCCGTCATCGCCGCGGGCACCGGCCAGAGCCCGCTCCCGCGGTACTCCGGCATCATCTCCCCGCGTGGGCGGATCGCCGACGGGCCGACTGTCCCGTCACGATGCGGATTGCCCTGCGACAGAGCCCCCGCGTGCATGAGTTGGGCGACGATACGGGCCCCCTCCGCGTGAACCTTGGCGGTGACCTCCGACCATGCGGACACCTGAGCCGGTGACGCGAGGCCAGGCTGATGGAGATAGCCCTGGCTGAACGTCTCGTCGGTGTAGGTTCCCTCCGTGATCACCAGCCCGAAACCGCCACGCGCGAAGCGGGCGTAGTAGTCGACCATCGCCGGCGTCGGTACTCCGGCAGGCGATGCGGAGACCCGGGTCATCGGTGCCACGGCCAACCGGTTGGCCAGCGTCTGACCACCCAGGCGGGTAGGCGCCAGGGCAGGGTGCTCCAGCCGGACTGCGTTCGATTGGCTCACGCTCTTCCTTCTCTCTTTCGTACGGACGTCAGCTCGAGGCCGAGCGCGGTCGGACCGGGGCCGTTGATGCCGACGATGTCCTGAGGACAGGCGGACACGACGACAACACAGTCGAGAAGCGCCTCGAAGCTGACGCTGTCGCCCGCTCGGGTCGCTGCCGGAAGCCACCGCAGCCCACCGTCCGCGTCGACGGTGACCCGCATGAACAGGTTGATGGGCTGCGGGGTGTGGGTGATCGGCGTGTTCAGGTCGGCGAGGGCGCGGTGGAGGTTCTCCGCGCACGAGGGATGCCCAGCCGAGGCGCCGAGCCCGGCGTAGCGGGCGGGGTCGCACGCCGCGATCAACATGTCGTGCGAGCCGCGTGACGTGTCGTCCAGCAACCTCAGCATCGGGCGCCGGCGATTGGTGAAGAACGCCTCGCCGACGGCGGGGAACAGCCGTCCCACGGCTGCACGCGTGTGCGAGGCGCTGTGGTGTTCGAGGGGGTCGTCACGGACGAACGCGAAGACGTCGCCCACCTGCTGGCCCTCGAGATCCACCACGCGCAGCGTCTGACCGGCCGCCAGGGCGAGAGCACGCGCCGCACCGGCAGGGACAACGGTGTGCTGACGTGGCGGGTGGGTGGGCAAGATCTCCTCCATGCGGATCACTTCACCATGGCTGAATCACGAGAGTCGATGGAGATACCTCCAGAGACTCATTGACCTTCTGGATGATCGCCCAGAGAAACGTAAGCTCTCTGCGGCATCGGGTCTGAGCCTGGTGCGCGGCCGACGACGCGGTTCGGGCATACGTCGCGCCCAGCAGAAGTTCTCCACTGACGACGCCGGACGACCGCACTGCCGCCCTCCACAGGACAACCCACACCCGAGAGGTCATCGATGACAAGCAGGATCGACACCGCAGCCGTCAAGCAGCGCCTCGGCCAGGTCGGCACCTGGATCGCCGCCCTCAACGGACTACCCGCAGGGCAGGTTCGCGAGGCCGCGGCGGAGATCGAGGAACTCGGGTACGGCTCGCTGTGGCTTGCGGACACACCGGCGACGAAGGAGCCGTTCAGCAACGCCGCGATCCTGCTCGCGGCAACGAACCGCCTTTCGCTCGGCACCGGGATCGCGAACGTGTGGGGCCGCGACGCCGCCGCGATGAACAGCGGGGCGAAAACCCTCGGCGAGGCGTTCCCGGGCAGGTTCCTGCTCGGCCTGGGCGTGAGCCACCAGCCGCCCGTCGCCGCACGTGGCCACACCTACGAACGTCCGCTCGCCAAGATGCGCGGCTATCTGGACGAGATGGCGGCGGCGGCGTACGCGGCGGCGGAACCGCCCGAGCCGGTGCCCTGCGTCCTGGCAGCCCTACGCCCGAAGATGTTGGAGCTGTCGCGCGACCGTACCGACGGCGCTCATCCGTACTTCGTCCCCACCACCCACACGGCGAGGGCCCGGGAGATTCTTGGCGAAGGACCGCTGCTCATCCCCGAACAGGCCGTCCTGGTCGAGACCGATCCGGGCCGGGCGAGGGAGGTCGGCCGCGAGCACACGGCGTTCTACCTGCGGCTGCCGAACTACGTGAACAGCCTGCGCGCACTCGGGTTCACCGAGGAGGACGTCGCGAATGGTGGGAGTGACCGGCTGGTCGACGCGGTCGTCGCGTGGGGATCGGTCGACGCCGTACGCGATCGGGTGAAGGAGCACCTCGACGCCGGTGCCGACCACGTACTTCTCCAGCCGCTCGCCCCCGACCGCGGACTCGACCTCGGTCAACTCCGCGACCTCGCCCCCGCGCTCGTCGGCTAGCGGGACGCCTCCACGGCCGCGGCACCGGGAGAGCTCCGTGCGGCTGTGGTGACCCGTCCTAGGTCGGCTGACCGCTTGCCGATGCGGCTTCGGCCGCGTCGACGACGTTGGTGAGGAGCATCGCCCGCGTCATCGGACCCACACCGCCCGGCATCGGCGCCAGCCAGCCGGCCACCTCGCGCACACCCGGGTCGACGTCGCCCACGAGGCCGGCGTCGGTCCGGGTGATGCCGACGTCGAGGACCGCGGCGCCCGGACGCACCATGTCCGCGGTGACGAGCCCCGGCACCCCCGCGGCCGCCACCACGATGTCGGCAGCCCTGACGTGAGCGCTGAGATCCTTCGTCCGGGTGTGGCAGAGCGTCACCGTGGAGTTCTCGGACCGGCGGGTGAGGATCAGACCGAGCGGGCGGCCGACGGTGATGCCGCGCCCGATGACGCAGACCTCCGCGCCGGCGAGCTCGACGTCGTAGGTCCGGAGCAGCTCGACGATCCCCCGGGGCGTACACGGCAGGGGCGCCGGCTTGCCGTGCACCAGCCAGCCGAGGTTGACGGGGTGCAGCCCGTCGGCGTCCTTGGCAGGATCCATCCGGGCCAGCACGCGGTTGGCGTCGAGCCCCTTCGGCAGCGGCAGCTGAACGATGAAGCCCGTGCACGCCGGGTCGGCGTTGAGCCGCTCCACCTCCGCCTCGACCTCCTCCTGGGTCGCCGTGGCCGGCAGCTCCACCTGCATGCTCGCGATCCCGACCTGGGCGCAGTCGCGGTGCTTACCGCGGACGTACGCATGGCTGCCCGGATCGTCACCGACCAGCACGGTCCCCAGGCCCGGCGTGACACCGCGCGCCCGCAGTGCCTCGACCCGAGCGGTCAGGGTGGTACGAATCGCCGCCGCCGTCGCCTTGCCGTCCAGAATCCGTGCCGTCATGCCGCTCCTTGTCCGGTGTTTGTCATCGCAAGGCCTGTCATCGCAAGGCCTGTCATCGCAAGGCCTGTCATCGCAAGGCCTGTCATCGCAAGCCCACTCGACTGAACTCCACTCAACGAAAGACCACGGTCCGCCCGCCGTTGAGAATGACCCGGTGCTCCAGGTGCCAGGTCACTGCCCTGGCGAGCGCGAGACTCTCCAGGTCGCGGCCCACCGCCGCGAGCTTCGCCGGGGTGAGCGAGTGGTCCACCCGCGCCACCTCCTGCTCGATGATCGGACCCTCGTCCAGGACCTCCGTCACGTAGTGGGCGGTGGCGCCGATCAGTTTGACACCGCGTTCGTACGCCTGGTGATAGGGCTTGGCACCGGCGAAGCTCGGCAGGAACGAGTGGTGGATGTTGATCGCCCGCCCGACCAGCTTCTCGCAGAGTTCGTGGGAGAGGACCTGCATGTAGCGGGCCAGGACCACCAGGTCGACCTGGTGTTCGGTCACCAGGTCGAGGATGCGTTCCTCCTGTTCCCGCTTCGTCTCCGGGGTGACGGGGAGGTGATGGAACGGCAGCCCGACCGACTCCACCATCGGACCCGCGTCGGGATGGTTGGAGACGACCGCGGCGATGTCGGCCGGGATCGCGCCCACCCGGCAGCGGTAGAGCAGGTCGTTGAGGCAGTGGTCCTGCTTGGAGACGAGGACCAGCAGGCGTTGCCGCACTGCGAGGTCGCGCACCTGCCAGTCCATGCCGAACTCGGCACCCACCGGAGAGAACCCCACCTGGAGATCGTCGAGGGTCACCTCGGGCGACTCGGCCTGGACATGGACGCGCATGAAGAAGCAGCCACCCTGCCGGTCGCTGAACTGCTGGCTGTCGACGATGTTGCAGGAGTGTTCGGCGAGGAAGCCGGACACGGCGTGGACGATCCCGAGCCGGTCGGCGCAGGAGAGGGTGAGGACGTACTCGCGAGGAGTGGCGGTGTCGCCGGTCCCCCTGGCCTCGCCGACGCCGGCTGCGACCGGTGGACCGAGCGGGCCGACTGGGCTGAGCCCCGGGGCGCTTGCCGGAGCCCTGTCCGCGGCTGAATCGGTGGTGCTCATGAAAACCTCGTCGTTCTGGGTCGCATCGGGACTCGGCAGGCAGTGGGTCCCGGGCCGCGCCATTGTCTCGCGCGCCCCGCCCCGCACCTCTCGTACCCTCCCGTGGGCCCCTGGCCCCTGCGGCGCCGAGAAGGATCAGGCAGGCATGATCATCCCCGCGGTAGGCGGGGAGTTTGGCCGTACATCTGCGGAGATGCCGTACACAAGCCCGGCGAGCCCTGAACCCGACAGACGCATCGACGGCCCCGGCGGGGGCGAAGTACGGACGGACGGGGTGACAGCCCGCTATCCCCGCTCCCACGTACCGTGCCTTCACCATAGACAACGACGGTGAGGGGAGTACGCATGCTGCCAGGCAGGGCATACGCGAGGACCAGTCCAGCACCTGGCGCACCCTGGTGGACAAGGTTCGGTTGATGACGTGCTGTCCCGGTGGCGGGCAAAACGAGAGCCCGCCGAGGCTAGTCGCGGGTTGCTCCGTCCGGCCAGATTACGGTGACGCCGACGCCGGACTCGCGGGCAAGTTGCACCACGTCGGCGGTTCCGCCGTATCCGCGAGCCGGCTTACCGTCCCAGACGGCGAGCAGCCCGTCAGCACGCTTGAGCATGTGTGCACTGGCGTCCATGTGGGCTTGCTCGGTCGACTCGACGTGCGGCTGCTCGTGCACGGCGCTCGCTTGGGCGAGCAGCTCGTCATAGGTCGCGTGAGATTCGACCGGCAACCCATCCCGGTACTTCGCGGCCGGGACGATGACTTCCACCCGGCCGCCCGCGTCGAGCACGGCACGCGCGAAGATATGGTCGGCTCCGTCCGCGAGACACGTGACACCGACCAGCTCGGCAGCATCGAGACGGGCTAGCTCGGCGCGGATGCCTTCGTCGATGAGCCGTTCAGTCGCAGCAGACAGGCCGCGATGGCCGGAGATGGCGAGCCTCACCCGTCCTCCAGATAGCTTGCGTGGATCCGGTCGTCGAGATCACGAAGTGCGCGTGCCGGTGCTCGGAGCCTGCTGCGGAAATCGCGCGCTGCCTGACAGGCACGCTCCGAGCCGTACGTGCGGCCGGTGTCATAGGCGGCTGCAGCGACGCGGCACGCCTCGTCGACATTGCCTGCGGCAGCCAGCGCACGCGCGAAGTCAACAGCGGCCACGGCCGCCTGCTTCGGACTGCGGGATTCCCCTGCCTGCGCGAAGGCTTCCAGCGCTACGGCCGGCAACCGCAGACGCGCGGCAGCGACCGCACGTTGCACGGCGATCTTGCGCGCGTCGAAGGCGAACACCCACGGCCAGACGGGCTCGTCATCTTGTGCCGCGTCGGCATGCCGGTCGGCCTGATCGAGCACGGTGAGCCCGACCCGGTCACCCGCGCACGCGAGAGCGACACCTTCGAGCGCGCACAGCCACGCACGCGCGATACGCGGAGCCGATCTCGGCAACCGTGCAGCGGCCCCACGGATCAACCGCAGACCTTCGACCGGATCACCCGCGTTCGTCGCGTACTGCCCGAGACTGC
Source organism: Actinopolymorpha sp. B11F2 (assembly GCF_040195635.1). Lineage (NCBI taxonomy): Bacteria > Bacillati > Actinomycetota > Actinomycetes > Propionibacteriales > Actinopolymorphaceae > Actinopolymorpha > Actinopolymorpha sp. B11F2. Next base: position 77,757 of record NZ_JBEFTX010000004.1, read on the forward strand.
CCTGCATGTAGATCGGCAGCAACTGATGACCGGCGCGACCGGCAGCAAAGATCGACATCCGGTAGAAGCGGCGAGCCTGCGCCGCCTCGACAAGATCGGCATGCAGCCACCCGGCAAGACCCGCGATCTCACTGATCGCACCCAGCAACCGAGCTCGCTGCCCGTCTCGGCACGCCTTCGTGAGCTGCTGTGCGAGAGCCAGATGGGCATGCACGGCGCCGACCAGCATCCGTGTCGGCGTGTGCTGCTCAAGCCGCCGATACGACAGCGACGTGAACATCAACCACTCCTCGTCGCCGACCTGCCCACGCGCCGGTAGCACGGGCGCGGCGGCAGCGGCGAGCGCGCCCGCGAGGAGTTGCCTACGGTCCGTGGCTTCCTCCAAGGTTGATCATCGACGAGACCGGCGAGCCTGCGCGGTATCCCGAGACCGTCGCAGAGGGCTCGCACCGTTGCGATGCCCGGATCTCGGCTCTGTCCGCGTGCGAGCCGCGAGACCTGCGCCTGCGAGATCCCAGTCCGGCTCGCGATCTCAGTCTGAGTCATGCCCGTATCGAGAACCGCGCGGAGCGTTGTCGCCCAATCTCCGGCCGCAAGCGCACGGCGGACGTCCGGGCGTGCGTAGGCCTCGTCGAGACTCGCCGCCCCCATCATCGGCGACCTCCGCCCCATCCGCTCATGCATCGATGTATAGGCACATGAGACTTCTATGCGCCGAGGTGTAGGTCAAGCGGCCACGCACCGTCAAGGTGGCTCCCGTGGCACGGCGACCGGTCGACCCGAAGCGGTCCCGACCGCTGCGCCACACCCAAGGCCGGTGCGGCGGCCGAGGAAGGCCACCCCTTCAGGAGGCGGGCCGTCGCACCCCTCTCCACGGAAGGAACGACACAGTGCGATGGCGCATTGGCATTTTCTTCGTCGGTGAAGTGCTCTGCCGGCTCTGGACGGCGGCGATCGGTCGATGAGCTGGGGAGACACTCTCGAGAGCGGCTCTCTCGACTGGATTTGGGACGGCCGCCTACTCGCCGACGGCTACACAGAATCGGACCTCTCGACGATCGCGCGGGTGCTGTCGCGGCCGTGTCCGCACTGCGGCGCTGAGACCGGCGCATGGTGCCGGACGACCGGCAAAGGAACCGAGCTGTCACATCTCGACCTCCAGCACGTCGCACGCCGAACGCCCGGACGTCCTTCCGGGTGACGGCGGTTGGTCGTCCGGCCCGCCACGTGATCTCGTACCGGTCATTACTTCGACTTGAGCTCAAGTGCCCGAGCCGAAGGTCGTCAAGAACCGCCTACATCTCGACATCAAGGTCGGCCAGGGTCTCCCGGACGACGACCGTCGCGCCATGGACACGGCGAAGGTGGCCGAGCTGACTGCCCTCGGTGCCACGCCTGTCGAGGCGTTCCCCAGCGACGGCGGCCTGGTCGTCCTGGGCGATCCCGAGGACAACGAGTTCTGCGTGACCTGAGCCTGCCGGTCCTTGGCTCCCCCCACCATGGCGGGCATCATTCAGGAGTGGCGAGCGACGAGCACCCGACCAGCGCGGACCGGCGGGAGACCCCGCTGGAGCGGGCGGACCGCAACTTCCAGGAGCTGATCGCCGAGCTACGGGTGCTCCAGACCGGTGTGCAGATCCTGTTCGGCTTCCTGCTCATCCTGGCGGTCCAGCCGCGGTTCGCCGAGGCCTCGGCGTTCTCGCGAGTGACCTACCTCGTCACGCTGATCCTCTGCTGTGCCGCGACCGCGCTGCTGATGGCCCCGGTCGCCTACCACCGCATGCTGTTCGCCAAGGGTCTCAAGCCCGAGGTGGTCCGCGCCTCCAACCGGTTCGCCCGCTGCGGCATGACCACCCTGCTCCTCGCGATCGTCAGCGCAGTCCTGCTGGTCATCAACCTCGTCCTCGGTCTCACGCTCGCGATCGTGTTCGCCAGCTGCGTCGGCGTGCTGTTCGTTCTGCTCTGGTATCTCCTGCCGCTGCGCCGGCTCCGCCAGTCCGGGCGGATGTGACCTCGGTGCCTCACCCGAAGGCCCGGATCGGTGTCGTCGCCGATGATCTGACCGGAGCCGCTGACACGGCGGTGGGGTTCATACGTTCGGGATTCTCGGCGCTCGTCACCTGGGCAGACCAGGAGCACGCCGGCACGCCCATGGAGGTCGACGTCCTGGCTATCGACTCCGGCACGCGGGCGCTCGGTCCTCCACGCGCTGAGGCGACCACCCTGCGGATCGTCGGCGAACTCCGCGCGTCAAGAGTGCGAACCCTCTACAAGAAGGTCGACTCCCTACTACGCGGACATGTCGGGGTCGAGGTCAAGGCCGCATTGACAGCGTGGGAGCCGGACGCGGTGGCGATAGTCGCACCCGCCTTCCCTGCGACCGGGCGTACGACAGTCCGCGGGCAGGTCCTCGTCGAGGGCGTACCACTGGACCGTCCGTCGATCAGCCGCCTGCTCACCGACGCCGGCCTCGCCGTAGCGCGGGCAGACCTGGCGGACGTACGCAGCGGTGCGCTGGCGGCCACGTTCTCTGCCCATCGCGGCACCGGGAGCCAGGCGATCGTGTGCGACGCCGAGACCGACGCGGACCTGCGCTCGATCGCCGCAGCCGGTGCGGACCTGGGCTCCTGCGTGGTGTGGGTGGGTTCCGGCGGCCTCGCCGCCACCCTCGCCGCCACCCTCTCCACTGGCCTCTCCACCGGCACCACCGACGGGACCGCTCTCGCCGACCTCACCGGGACCGGTCTCCCGGCGGACCTCACCGGGAGAGCCCTCGCGACCACCAACCCGGTCCTACCCGCCGCTTGGGGCGGGCACGTCACACCCGCGGCCAGCGGACCGGTCCTCCTCGTCGTCGGCAGCACGGCGGTCATCGCCCGCGCACAGGTCGACCACCTCGCCGCGGCCGGCGTCGCACACGTCACGATTCCGGTCGCCACGCTGGGGAGTACGCACGAACCGAGCGGTCGGCAAGGCGTTCCGGGCGGGTCACCTGTCGCGGAGGTGATGGCGTGCCTGCACGCGGGACACGATGTCATCGTCACCCTCGGCGCCGACGCGGGACGACCGGACGCCACCGACGATGCGGGTCTCACCACCGGTCTAGGCCAGCTCCTTCGTCCCTGCGCACCACTGGTGGGCGGCCTGGTGGCAACCGGCGGCGACACCGCGACCGGCGTCCTCCGCGCCTGGGGCACGACCGCGCTCCACCTCGTCGGCGAGGTCGAACCCGGTGTCCCCCTGTCCCGCAGCATCGGGCCGCGGCCGATCCCGGTCGTGACGAAGGCCGGCGCGTTCGGGCGCACGGGCACTCTGGCCGCCGCCCGTGCAAGGCTCGAAGCAGTCCTCACCCGAGCCGAAGGAGAACGATGAACCGTCCTGTCATCGCCATCACCATGGGCGACGCCGCCGGGGTGGGTCCCGAGGTCATCGTCAAGGCCCTGACCAGGGCGGACGTCCACGACCTGCTTCGCCCCCTCGTCATCGGCGACGTGGCCCGGCTCACCAGAGCGGCCGATATCTGCCGCCTCGACGTCGCAGTCCGCCCGGTCACCCAACCGTCGGACGCCGCGTACACCCCCGGCACCATCGACTGCATCGACCTCGCACTGATACCCGCCGACCTGCCGTTCGGCGAACTGTCACCCGTGGCCGGTGAGGCGGCCTACCGCTGCATCGAACGCGCCGTCGCACTCGCGACCGCCGGCGAGGTCGACGCGATCTGCACGGCACCGCTCAACAAGGAGGCGCTCCACGCCGCCGGCCACCGCTTTCCAGGCCACACCGAGATCCTCGCCGACCTCACCGGCACCCCGGAGGTCTCGATGATGCTCAGCGCGCCCACCCTGCGGGTGGTGCACTGCACAACGCACATCGGTCTGGTCGACGCGGTCGAGCGGATCGATCCCGCCCTGGTCGAACGCACGATCCGGCGCGGCCACGAGACCCTCGTCCGGTCAGGCATCGCGAGCCCGCGCATCGCGGTATGCGGCATCAACCCGCATGCCGGCGAGAACGGCCTCTTCGGCCGGGGCGAGGAGGAAGCGAAGGTCGCTCCGGGCGTCGCCGCAGCCAGGGCCGACGGCATCGACGCGACCGGGCCACTGCCCGCGGACACCGTGTTCTTCAGGGCGGTCCGCGGCGACTTCGACCTCGTCGTCGCGATGTACCACGACCAGGGCCACTGCCCGGTGAAGGTCCTCGGCCTGGAATCCGGCGTCAACATCACGGTCGGGCTGCCGGTCGTGCGTACGTCGGTCGACCATGGCACCGCGTTCGACATCGCCGGCACCGGCACCGCCGACGAGCGCAGCATGCTCGAAGCCCTCCGCCAGGCGGCCGAACTGGCTCCGCAGCGCACCGAAACGTAGTTTCACCGACCGGTTCGGGCCTGTTCACAGTTTTCGGATTCAAGGGTTCCCGGTACCGACTAGCCTCCGGACGCCGATCGCGATCTGCCCATCCGTACGGAGGTGAGGTCCGACACCGGCGCCAGCTGGGTCCGAGCAACACCTTCAGTACGCCCGCACTGGTCGACAACCTTCTCGTCACCGCTGACCAGGACGGCCTGGTCCGCGGCATCGACCTGCCCGCATAGGTGAAGCGCTCCCGGTACCCGGTGTCTGGATGAGGGAACCCACCATCCAGACCGGGCCGCGCCGGAGACACCGTCGCCCCACCTCGTCAGGAGTCCATCCGCGTCTCGGCGAGGTCGAGCCAGTCCTCCACGTCGCCCGGTGAGAAGTGCCGGATCGCCCAGTCGACCTGGCGCAGGCTCATGTGCGCCCAGTAGAGGCGGAGCGTCGCCGGGTCGAGGAGGTCGTCCAGCAACCCGTCGAGCCAGCGCCCGAGGGCCGGGTCCGACAGCATCGCGAACCGGAGCGTCACCAGGCAGAACCGCCGGTCGCCCCGCCCGATGCCGTCCCAGTCGACGATGCCGGTGATCGCGCCGCCATCGGCCGGCATCGACTCGGCGACGAGAACGTTGCCCGGGTGGTAGTCGAGGTGGACGAGGTCGTCACCGGCCATCGCCGACGGCTCGGACGCCCCGACCGTGCGTACCCATTCCAGGAGCCGGCGGGTCCGGACGTTGTGCAGCTCCAACGGACGGTGCAGGCAGAACCCCGGACCGCTCCCCCGCAGCCACATGTCCGGCACCTCGACGTCAGGCCGCTCGGCGAGCAGCCCGGCGAACCCTTCCACGAGCTCCACCAGCTGCTCGACCAGAGCGCGGTCGGGGTGCGTGGGCGGTGCGCCCGGCAGGCGTTCCTGCACGATCGCGAGCGCTCCTGGCACCTCCGCGATCATGTCGTACGCCGGAACCGGCAGACCACGCTCCCTCGCCAGCGCGAGGATCTCCGCGGTGCGGCGTACCTGGCCCACCGGTCCGTCAGGCAACCAGGTCAGGACTCCCTCGCGCCCGTCGGACCATCGGACGTACGCCGCGCCCACCTGGCCGCCCGGCGCGGGTCCGACCAGCGTCAGCCGGGCGTCGGTGTGCGCGTTGACGAGCGCGACGAGCCGGTCGGGTTCGAGCCGCCGGACCGGCGCGAGAGCGGGGTCGTCGACAGACACGGGCGCCGACTCTACCCGCGGGCCTACCCGGCGTTCTGCCAGGCCAGCAGCCGGTAGGTCGGCGGCGTCCGCGCCAGGTCGGGGTCAGGAAGAGCGCGCAGGTCGCGGATCAGCGCTTCCTTCCGGTGCGGTTCGACGTGCTGGTACGACCGCGACGACGACTCGAGGACGTCGGCCAGCGCGGCAGGCACCCGGCCCTGTCCATGACCGACGAACCCGCCCTCCGCCTGGAGTGTCAACCCCGCCTTGCGGGCGAGGACCTCCACCTGCCCGCGGGCGTCCGTGGGCGCGGCGCCGCCCTGCGTACGTCCGTACGACACGAGCAACCGTTCCACGTCGGTGTCGGGCGGATGGCCCGCGTCCTTGTCCACGGTCGACACGAGCATCCCGCCCGGCCGGAGCACCCGGGCCGCCTCGGACACCACCGCGGCCACCTCGGCCGGTGATGCCAACAGGTGCAGCAACCACACCACGACAACCGCGTCGACGCGACCGGTCGCGAACGGAAGCCGGGTCGCGTCGCCCCGGAGCGTACGACCGGGACACCGTCCGGTCGCGAGCGCCAGCATTCCCGCCGACCGGTCACACACGACGGCGTCGTAGCCGCGGCGGGCCAGCCTGGAAGCGACGAGACCGGTACCGCCCGCCACGTCGAGCACGGTCCGAGCCCGCACGGCCCGAAGGAGGGAGGCGATGGCATCGGCCGCGGCCTCCGCCCGCGCCACCCCGCCCCTCGTGTCGTCGTAGCGGGCCGCCTCGACGTCGTAGTCGAGCATCAGCGCCGGAACGCGGGCCGCACCACCGGCTCACGCCTCCTTGGCCGCGAGCTGCCCACAGGCGCCGTCGATCTCCCGGCCGCGGGTGTCGCGAATGGTCACCGGCACGCCGTGCGCCTCCAGCCGCCGTACGAACTCCCGCTCGTCCTCGGGCTCGGAGGCGGTCCATTTCGAACCAGGCGTGGGATTGAGCGGGATGAGGTTGACGTGCGCCAGCCGGCCGCGCAGCAGGCGGCCAAGCAGATCCGCCCGCCACGCCTGGTCGTTGATGTCGCGGATCATGGCGTACTCGATCGACACGCGGCGGCCGGTCTGCGCGGCGTAGTCCCAGGCGGCGTCCAGGACCTCGGCGACCGGCCAGCGGGTGTTGATCGGTACGAGCTCGTCGCGGAGCTCGTCGTCCGGCGCGTGCAGGGACACGGCCAGGGTGACGGCGAGGCCTTCCTGCGTGAGCTGCCGGATCCGCGGCACGAGGCCGACGGTGGAGACCGTGATGCCCCGCTGGGACAGGCCGAGCCCGGCAGGAACCGGGTCGGTGAGCCGGCGCACGGCGGAAAGCACGGTCGCGTAGCTCGCGAGCGGCTCGCCCATGCCCATGAAGACGACGTTCGAGACCCTGGCGGGACCTCCAGGAACCTCACCGTCAGCGAGCATCCTCGCCCCGGCCACCACCTGGGCGACGATCTCCGCCGCCGACAGGTTGCGGGTGAGTCCTGCCTGGCCGGTCGCGCAGAACGGGCAGGCCATGCCACAGCCGGCCTGGCTGGACACGCACATCGTCACCCTGGCCGCCTGCGCCCCCGAACCGGGATAGCGCATCAGCACGCTCTCGACCAGTGCGCCGTCGAACAGCCGCCACACCGACTTGACGGTGCTGCCGCCGTCGCAGGCCAGCGTGCGGACGGGGGTCAACAGGACCGGCAGCGCGGCGGCGGCGATCTTCTCACGCCGCCCGGCCGGCAGATCGGTCATCTCGCCCGGGTTGTCGGTGAATCGACCGAAATAGTGGGTCGAGAGCTGGCGGGCGCGATAGGCCGGCTCACCCAGCTCCACCAGGAGATCCTTGCGTGCGGCGAGGTCGAGGTCGGCGAGGTGACGTGGCGGCTTCGCCCTCCGGGGCGCCGCGAAGACGAGATCTGGATGCGCAGACATGGCGTCGGCCATCCTCGCATGCGTACGCCTCCGGTGATCCGTCCGCGCCATGTCAGGATCGCCGATACCGGATCGGGTCGGACCGGGACGGCTCGCAGTTGGCGCGCCCGCCGCAATTGCCGGCCCGAAATTCGATGGCGGAATACCCACCTCCTGCGGCGTCCAGTACGGACAATTGACGCGCCGGAATTGGTTTCGCCGATGAATTGCGAACGACGCCGCGAGCGGGAATTCCGCGAGGCCCGAAAAGGGTCCGCGTGACGGCGCTATAGGCTCGCTGCATGCTCATCGGAGCCGTTCGCCTGCACGCCGGAATCTCCCGCGCGGTACGCCGACACAAGCCGCAGGTTCGCCACGATGCGACTCACTGAAGCCGACGCCCGCGCACGCTTCGCCGGCGGCCGTACGGCCCACCTGGCGATGGCCGACGAGAGTGCTCGACCCCACGTCGTGGTGGTGACGTTCGCCGCCGTCGGGTCGGTCGTCGTCACCGCAGTCGACAGCAAGCCGAAGACGACGCCACGGCTCCACCGGCTGCGACTGATCGCCGCGAATCCGCAGGTGAGCATCCTCGTCGACCAGTACGACGACGCCGACTGGACCCGGCTGTGGTGGGTGCGTGGCGACGGTGTCGCCCACATCCTCGACACCCCCGAGGAGTCTGCCGAAGCGCGGTCGTGGCTGGCCGCGAAGTACGCTCAGTACGCCGCCGAACCGCCGGCCGGACCGGTCATCCGGATCGAGGTCGCACGGTGGTCCGGATGGGCGTACACCGGGTGAGGGCACGCCCCTGACGGACCGCGCTCCGGGGAGCGGCACCGCGCGACAGGGCCTTTGGCGGGAGGCCGGCGGATGGCGTCCGCCGCACATTCTTCGGCGGTCAATTCGCCTACGCACTTTGCTCGGCCGAGACTTTATCACCGGCCACCGACAACCTGATTTCGGCGAAATTCGGTTGGTAATTCCGGCCGTCTTCGTGCTAGAACAGTCTTCGTCTCACGCTTGCTGCGCCGGCACCGGAAGCGACGTGCGACCACCACCTCGTGTCCCTTCCGGAGGCAGCGTCTCGTGGCCACCCTCACCTCAGAGTTCACCGTCGTCGACCAGCACCGCACCGACCGTCGCAGCCCGATCCGCTGGATCCTGTCCCACCAGTGGCGTTACCGGCGCTACCTCGTGGGCCTTCTGGGCGGATCGCTCGTCATGGTCATTCTCAACTCCGCGATCCCCGGCCTCACCGGGGCGGCCTTCGACGCCGTCCTCACCGGGGGCGAGTCAGGGCGGTCCCGGCTGGTCCTGATCGTGGTCGCGCTGATCGCCATCGTCCTGTTGCGTGGCGTCTTCGACCTGGCCGCCCGCATGTGCACCGAGATCCTGGCCAAGCGGCTCGAACGCAACGCCCGCGAGGAGCTCTACACCAGCCTGCTCGGCAAGAGCCAGACGTTCCACACCCGCCAGCGGGTGGGCGACCTGATGGCCCGCGCGGCAAACGACGTCCGCCAGCTCTCCGCGATGGTCTCCCCCGGTCTCGACCTGATCGTCGACTCGATGCTGCAGGGACTCGTCCCCCTGGTCTTCATCGCGCTGATCGATCCACGGCTACTGCTGTCACCCCTGCTGTTCGGCGTGGCGTTCGGGCTGTCGCTGCGGCACTACATGCGCCGACTCAACCCGGTCTCCATCCGCATGCGCGAGCAGTTCGGCACCCTCAACGCCGGTCTCAACGAAGCCGTCCGCGGCATCGAGGTCGTCAAGGTGACCGCGCAGGAGGCACAGGAGCGCCGCCAGTTCGAGACCAACGCCCGGGCCTACCGCGACTCCTTCGTCGAGCAGGGGCTCGTGCAGGCCCGCTACCTTCCGCCGCTCCTGCTCGCGGTCGGCACCGCGGGCGCGCTTCTCCACGGCCTCGTCCTCTACCGCGGCGGCGAACTGACGCTCGGGGACCTCGTGGCCTATCTAGGGCTGATGGGGTTGCTGCAGTTCCCCACGATGATCTCGATCTTCACGTTCTCCCTCGTCCAGCTCGGGATCGTGAGCGCCCGCCGGATCATCACGCTGATGGACGACGAAGCAGAGCTCGACCAGAACCCACAGGGCCACCAGGGCAGGATGCGCGGCGAGCTCGTGTTCGAGGACGTGTCGTTCGGTTACGGTGACGACCCGGTGCTGCGCAACCTGTCGTTCCGGGCCGAGCCGGGACAGACCGTCGCGATCGTCGGCGAGACGGGGTCGGGCAAGAGCACGATGACCAAGCTCGTCAACCGGATCTACGACCCCGACAAGGGCCGGATCCTGATCGACGGGACCGACGTCCGCGACTGGACGCTCGACTCCCTGCGTTCGCAGATCTCCACCATCGAACAGGACATCGTGCTGTTCTCCCGGCCCGTCGCCGAGAACATCGCGTTCAGTCTCGGCCAACGCGCGGACCGGGACGAGGTGGTTCGCGCCGCGAAGGACGCGCAGGCACATGGCTTCATCGAGGAGCTCGACGAGGGCTACGACACGGTCATCGGCGAGCGCGGGGTCACGCTGTCCGGCGGGCAGCGGCAGCGCCTGGCGATCGCCCGCGCCCTGCTCACCGACCCGAGCATCCTCGTCCTCGACGACTCCACCAGCGCGATCGACAGCGCCACCGAGGACGGGATCCAGCGCGCGATCCGACGGATCCTGCAGGGGCGTACCACCCTGCTCATCACCCACCGGCTCTCCCAGATCCGCTGGGCCGACAAGGTGTTGTTGATCCAGCGGGGCGAGCTCATCGACCAGGGCACCCACGACGAACTCCTCGAGCGGTGCCCGCTCTACCGCCGGATCTTCGCCCACTACGACGAGGTCACGCACCCCAGCCCGGACGGCCACGCGGACGAGGAGTGGGGACAGCTGCCGGCCGCAGGCGACGGGCGCGTGGCGACGGCCGTTCCGGCCTACGACGGTGAGGAGGTCTGATGGGCTTCATCATGGAGGGCCTCGACGCCGAGGACTACGACCGGCGCTACGCCGACCGCGACCTGGTCCGGCGGATCCTGCGCTACTTCCGGCCCAAGCTCCCGGCCATGACGGTGGTCGCGGTGATGATCGTCGCCACGTCGGCGCTGCAGGCCGTGCTGCCGCTGGTGATCAGCTGGGGCATCGACCAACTCGTGGGCGACCAGTCCAACTCATTCCTGGCCATTCTCGTGGCACTCATCCTCCTCTCCGGCGTTCTGGCGTGGGCGACGAACTATGTCCGGCAGGCGCTCAGCGCCCGCGTCACCGGCGACGTCGTGCTCACCATCCGCCAGGACGCGTTCGCCGCGGTCCTCAAGCGCGACCTGTCCTTCTACGACGAGAATCCGTCCGGCAAGATCGTCAGCCGGGTCACCTCCGACACCGACGACTTCGCCAACACCGTGACGCTCACGATGAACCTCCTGAGCCAGGTGCTCCTGGTCGGCTTCGTCACGGCGCTGCTCTTCGTCCGCGATGTGGGACTCGCCCTGTTGACGCTGGCGATCACCCCGATCGTCATCGCCATGGCCCTGGCGTTCCGGCGGATCGCCCGCGACACCACCCGCCGCGCCCAGCGCTCTCTCGCCAGGGTCAACTCCACCGTGCAGGAGACGATGGGCGGAATCGCGGTCGCCAAGAACTTCCGCCAGGAACAGACGATCTATGACGAGTTCCTCCCGATCAACGAGCAGAACTACCAGGTCACGGTCCGGCAAGGCATGGTCTTCGGAGCGATCTTCCCGCTGCTGTTCCTCGTCGCCGGGTTCGGCACGGTGCTCCTGGTGCTGGTCGGCGGGCGCGGCGTGCTGGGCGGGTCGGTCTCACCCGGCGACTGGTACCTCTTCCTGCAGGCGGTCGCGCTGTTCTGGTTCCCGCTGACGAGCATCGCTTCGTTCTGGTCACAGTTCCAGCAAGGGCTGTCGGCCGCCGAACGGGTCTTCGCCCTGGTCGACGCGACACCGAGAGTCCTGCAGAACGACTCCCAGCCGGCCGGTCGGCTGACCGGACAGATCGAGTTCCGCGACGTGACCTTCGGTTACCACCCCACTCAGCCGGTCCTGTCCGACTTCACCATGACGATCCAGGCGGGCGAGATGGTCGCGCTCGTCGGTCACACCGGCGCCGGCAAGTCCACCCTGGGCAAGCTGATCACCCGGTTCTACGAGTTCCAGGGCGGGCACATCTACCTCGACGGGCGCGACATCCGGTCCTTCGACCTCCAGGACTACCGCCGGCAGCTGGGTGTCGTGCCGCAGGTGCCGTTCCTCTTCTCCGGCACGGTGGCCGACAACATCCGCTATCCACGTCCGGAGGCGACCGACGACGAGGTGCGGTTGGCGGCCGAGCAGGTCGGCAACGGCGACTGGCTCGCGGCCCTCCCGAACGGGCTGGAGACGGAGGTCGGCGAGCACGGCCAGGCCCTGTCGATGGGGCAACGCCAGCTGGTCGCCCTTGCCCGACTGCTCATCCAGGACCCAGCGATCATCATCCTCGACGAGGCAACGGCGAGCGTCGACCCGCTCACCGAGGCCCAGATCCAGGAAGGCCTGGACGTCGTCCTGCACGGGCGTACATCCATCGTCATCGCGCACCGGCTCTCGACCATCCAGCACGCCGACCGGATCGTCGTCCTCTCCGGCGGGCGGATCGTCGAGGAGGGCGACCACCCCACCCTCATGCGGCGCGGCGGCCGGTACTGCGAGGTCTACAACACCTACTTCCGGCACCAGTCTCCGCACTACCGCCCTGGCACCGGATTCGTCCCCGTCGTCCAGGCGTGACCGCCGCCCGCGGGGGCGCGACGTCGGCCAACCGAGTGGCTTTCCGGCCGACCCTCACCCGCTGCCCAGCGCCCACTGGCCCCACCCAGCAACGAGAGTGCCGGTGCCAGCGGTGCGATCGTCGAGTGTGAGTACGCAGTGGTCCGGCATCCGGAGTCGGGTCCATGCGTCGAAGTCCGGCGGTCGTCCGGTCAGTGCCGAGACGAGGAGCGTCCATGCGGTTCCGTGCCCGACCAGGACCACATCGTCGTCAGGGCAGCCCTCCCGGATCCGACCCACGGCGCCGACCACCCGGTCCGTCGTTGCCCGGCCGGTCTCCCAGTCTGGCAGTGCGGGCCGGTCCGGTTGCTCCATCGACCGGCGAACGATCTGGCGCCACTCGTCCCCGCCACGCCACCGCTCGGCCGGGCGGGACATCTCGCGAAGACCGTCCACTCGCCCGATCGTCACGTCGGTGAGCGCCCGCGCGGTCTGGAACGCCTTGGGCTCCGGCGAGGAGAACCACCTCGCCGACACCGGAAGAGCAGCCGAACCGCGCAGGTCGGCGATGCCGTCCGCCGCGTCCGGATGCAGCGCCCAGCCCGACGCCGGACCGGCATCGGGCACCACGTCTCCATGGCGTACGAGATGGAGGGCGACCATGCTCAGCCCGGGGGGACGAGCAGGGTCAGCACCAGCCAACTCACCAACGCGGTAGGCAGGAGCGAGTCCAACCGGTCCATCACACCGCCGTGTCCGGGCAGCAGACTGCCCATGTCCTTGATCCCGAGATCGCGCTTGAGCATCGACTCCACCAGGTCGCCGAGTGTCGCGGTGACGGTCGCGGCCACACCGAGCACCAGCCCTGCCCACCATGAACCGCCGAGCAGGATCACCACCCCTGCCACGCCGACGGCCAGGCAGAACAGCGCCGATCCGATAAGCCCTTCCACGGTCTTGCCTGGGCTGATCTCCGGCGCCAGCTTGTGCCGCCCGAACAACACCCCGGCCACGTAGCCGCCGACATCGCTCGCCACCGCCACCGCCACGAAGATCAACACGCGGAAGGGCCCGTCGTCCGGTCGCAGAAGCAGCAGGGCGAACCCGGCCAGGAACGGAACGTAGAGCGCGACGAACACCCCGGCCGTCACGTCGCGGACGAAGCCCTCCCGCCCGGCCGGCAACCGTCCGAAGCAGATCGCGAGCGTCGTGAGCCCCAGGGCACCCGCCAGCGCTGGCGTCTGGCCGACGTACGCACCGACCAGCATGCCGACAACGCCGGCCAACAGCGGCACACGCGGGAGCCGCACCCCAGCCGGGCGCAGAGCAAGGGAGAGCTCGATGACGGCAACGCCGACGGCAACCACCACGAAGGCCACGAAGACGGCTTTGACGATGAACAGCGACCCGAGGAAAAGCGCTCCGAGCAGCGCACCCACACCGATCGCCGCCGTGAGGTTGCGGCCGAGGCGGCCGGTACGCCACGACCGCCGCCTCTCGGTGTCTTCTCCCTCAGGCGGCGCGGTCACGATGTCACGCACGGGCGGCTCACGCGCAGGTTGCGTACGGTGCCCGCCTGCGGCTCTGCCGCGGCTGTGGCGGGCGCCACGTGGGCCGCTCGCTTCGCCGGCGCCCCCTTGGAGTTAGCCATCTAGACCTCGAGGATCTCTTCTTCCTTGTGCTTGAGCAGGTCATCGATCTGGCTGACGTACTTGCGCGTCGACGAGTCGAGGTGCTTCTCGCCTCGGGCGACGTCGTCCTCGCCGGCCTCGCCGTCGCGGGACAGGCGGTCGAGCGTCTCCTTCGCGTGCCGGCGGATGTTGCGCACCGCCACCCGGGCCTCCTCGGCCTTGGTCCGGGCGAGCTTGGCGTACTCCTTGCGGCGTTCGGCGGTGAGCTCCGGCAGGGCGATGCGGATCACGGCACCGTCATTGGCCGGATTCACGCCCAGGTCAGAGTCGCGGATCGTCTTCTCGATCCCGGCAAGGGCGTTCTTGTCATACGGCGTGATGACGACGAGTCGCGCCTCGGGGATGTGGAACGACGCCAGCTGCTGGATGGGCGTCGGCGTGCCGTAGTAGTCCGCCTGGAGCTTCGCGAACATCGCCGGGTGCGCACGGCCCGTACGGATCGCGGCGAACTCCTCCTTGGCAAAGTCGACGGCCTTGCCCATCTTCTGTTCCGCGTCGCGGAGAGTCTGGTCGATGGTCACGGTCGCGATCTCCTTGTCCTTGCGTTGTTCGGCCGCCGGCCGGCCGGACCGACCCGCCACGCGCCTACGAGCCGATGGTGCTCCGTGGGGCCGTCCCGTATTCGAACCGCCCGGTCAGGGGTCAACCGAGACGAGCGTCCCGATCCTCTCACCTCGAACGACGCGGGCGATATTGCCGTCCTGGAGGAGGTTGAAGACGATGATCGGCAACTTGTGTTCCATGCACAAGCTGAACGCCGTCGCGTCGGCGACCCGCAGGCGGCGCCGCAGACATTCGGCGAAGCTGACCTGCTCGAACTTGCGCGCCTCCGGCACCTCCTTCGGGTCGGCGTCGTAGACACCATCGACCGACGTCGCCTTCAGCAGCACTTCGGCATCCACTTCGAGGGCGCGCTGGGCCGCCACCGTATCGGTCGAGAAGTACGGCATGCCCGACCCGGCACCGAATATGACCACTCGGCCCTTCTCGAGGTGCCTGATCGCCCGCCGGGGAATGTAGGGCTCGGCGATCTGGCCCATGGTGATCGCCGTCTGTACGCGGGTGTCCACGCCCTGCTTCTCCAGGAAGTCCTGGAGGGCGAGGCAGTTCATGACGGTGCCCAGCATGCCCATGTAGTCGGCGCGGGCACGATCCATGCCGCCCTGCTCGAGCTCTGCGCCCCGGAAGTAGTTGCCGCCTCCGACGACGACCGCCACCTGCACCCCGTCCCGGACCACCTCCGCCACCTGGGCGGCGATGCTCGCCACGACGTCAGGATCCACGCCGAGCTTCCCGCCACCGAACACCTCGCCGGACAACTTGAGGACGACCCGGCGATACGGCATCGGAGTCGTGCCAGGGGCCGGCGAGGCCGGGACCGTTTCGGTCGTCATAGCGCTACTCCCACGACATCAGCCTCCACGACCCCGCCTCCTCCTCCACCGACGTTACGTGGCCATCGGCCGCACGGTGCGTACCGGCCGCCCGAGTGTCGGCATTGTGGTGGTGTCCCGCGCGGAAATTGTGGTGATCCGCGCGATGTGGTCTTTCCGTGCTACTGGCCCACCTCGAAGCGTGCGAAGCGGGTCACGGTGACGCCCGCCTCTGCCAGCGCCTGTCCCACGGTCTTCTGCTGGTCGTGGACCGACGGCTGCTCGACGAGCACCGCGTCCTTGAAGAAACCGTTCACCCGGCCCTCGACGATCCGGGGCAGTGCCTGCTCCGGCTTGCCTTCGTTCCGAGCGGTTTCCTCAGCGATCCGGCGTTCGCTCTCGACAACATCAGCGGGTACGTCGTCGCGGGTGACATAGTCCGGACGCATCGCCGCGATCTGCATGGCAGCTGCCTTGGCGGCGTCCTCACCGGTGCCTTCGTACGCCACCAGCACGCCGACCTGCGGCGGCAGGTCGGTCGCCCGCCGGTGGAGGTAGACCGCGGTGTTCCCCTCGAATGCCACCACCCGCCCGATGGCGAGCTTCTCGCCGATGACGGCGGCGAGCGCGTCGATCGCCTCGGCAGCGGTCTTGCCGTCTGAGCTCTTCGCGGCGAGGAGCTCGTCGGAGCTGGAGACCTTCGCCGCACTCGCCAGTGCGACAAGATCGTTTCCGAGCGCCTGGAACTGCTCGTTCTTCGCCACGAAGTCGGTTTCGCAGTTGATCTCGAGGAGGGCGCCGTCCTTGGCGACGACGATGCCGTTGCTGGCGGTGCGTTCGGCACCCCGCTTGGCCGCCTTGGCGGCCCCCTTGACGCGGAGTACCTCGACCGCCTTGTCGAAGTCGCCCTCGGCCTCGGTGAGGGCATTCTTGCAGTCCATCATTCCGGCCCCGGTTGCGTCGCGGAGCCGCTTGACGTCGGCCGTGGTGAAGGTGCTCATCTGCTCTGGTGATCGCTCTCTTGGTCAGTGTCGGTGTCAGTTCCTCGTACGCATGGCGCCGAGGGCGGGCGCCCGGTCCGGCGCCGTGGGAAGCTCGCGGCCCGGGCGGGCCAGGGACTCACGCCTGGTTGTCACCGGTGGGTGCGGCCGCGCCGGCGTCAGTGCTGGTCGCCTCTGTCGCGTCGGCCGCCGCCTCGGGTGCCGCCTCGCCCGGCTGCGCCGCGGCGCTGTCCGGACTCGCAGCGGCCGGCTGCTCCGCACTGGTCGCGGACGGCTCCGCCGGCGTACCGGCCTCGGCTGCTCCCGCTCCCGCGTCCGCCTCCGACCGGGCGAGCAGCTCGCGCTCCCACTCGGGCAGGGGCTCCTCGACGCCGAGCTCCGCACCCACCTGCGCCTCTTCACCGGCGCCTGCCCGAGCCATGAGCCCGTCGGCCACCGCGTCGGAGACGATCCGGGTGAGCAGGGCGACGGACCGGATCGCGTCGTCGTTGCCGGGGATCGGGAAGGTCACCTCGTCGGGATCGCAGTTGGTGTCGAGGATCGCGATCACCGGGATGCCGAGCTTCTTCGCCTCGTCAACGGCGAGGTGCTCCTTCTTGGTGTCGACGATCCACACCGCGCTCGGAAGGCGCTGCATCCGGCGGATGCCGCCTCGGGTGCGGTCGAGCTTGTCGCGCTCACGCCGCAGGCCGAGCAGCTCCTTCTTGGTCATGCCGGAGCCGGCTACGTCGTCGAAGTCGATCTCCTCGAGATCCTTCAACCGCTGGGTGCGCTTGTAGGTCGTCTGGAAGTTGGTGAGCATGCCACCGAGCCAGCGCTGGTTGACATACGGCATGCCGACCCGCATCGCCTGCTCGGCGATCGCTTCCTGCGCCTGCTTCTTCGTACCGACGAAGAGAACCGACCCGCCGCGCGCCACGGTGTCCTTGACGAACTGGTACGCCCGGTCGATGTAGGACAGCGACTGCTGCAGGTCGATGATGTAGATACCGTTGCGCTCAGTGAAGATGTAGCGCTTCATCTTCGGGTTCCAGCGCCGGGTCTGGTGTCCGAAATGTACGCCGCTCTCGAGCAGCTGCCTCATCGTGACGACGGCCATGGCCGCGTGCCTCCTCCGCGTCCTCGACGGGACGCGCTCTCGGTTCCTTGGCCCGTGACCGAGTGGCCCGGGCCCCTGACGCTCGCGCACACCAAGCCCGTTGGATGCTGTCGACCCGCGGGGACCGAGAGGTGTGCCCGCTTCGCTGGGGAAGCGGAGAGCGAGCGTGCGTAATGTGATGCTGATTGTGCTGTGGGATGTTGCTCCCTCAGATCCCACACCGTGTGTGCCTGTCTGATGCCACATCGTGGCAGAGACGAGGTGCGAGACCCGACGGAAATGCCCGGTGAAGTGTACTCGATGGTCCGGCCGCTTCCTGCCACCCTCATGGTCAGCACATTTTGTCCACAGCAGTCGAATCGGCATCGTCATCCACAGGCATTCCCTGCCCGCCTCCCGCCCACGCCCCCGTCGTCGACGATCAGTGCATGACCAATTCCTACCCGCCGACGCGAACCCGCCGCTCTCTGCTCGCCTCTCCCGGCCCACCGCTCACGGCTCGACCACCTGACGAGCGCGCGCCGGCCGAGTCCTGTGCACGGTCTGTGCACCCTGGCTGGTTCTGGACGCGGCACCGATGGCCTCTTCGGACCGTTCTCGTCCTTCTCGTCATCCTTGTGGGGACCTTCCTCCCTCTGGTCACGGCACACGCCGCACCGGATCGCTGGGGTTGGCCTCTGTCACCGCGGCCGGAGGTCGTGGGCCATTCGACCGACCTGACTCGAGGTGGGGTGCCGGGCACCGCGGCGTGGACCTGCTGGGAGCGGAGGACCAGCAGGTTCGCGCGGCGGGCGCGGGCGTGGTCACGTACGCCGGGCTTCTCGCCGGACGAGGTGTGGTGGCCGTCTCGCATGGTGTCCTGCGGACCACGTACGAACCCGTCGCCGCGGCGGTCGACGTCGGTGCCCGCGTGTCCACCGGGACCGTGCTCGGCACCTTGACCGGAAGCCAGAGCCACTGCGCGCCCCGCTTCTGCCTGCACTGGGGTGCCATCCGGGCCGGGGCGTACGTGAACCCGCTCAGCCTGGTCACGCCGCCCACGCCTCGACTGCTCCCGCTCGGTGATGTCGGGGCCCCGGTCACCCTGAGAGGGCCCGCCCCGTCGCCCAGCGACCCTGGCCGGGATGCCGGCCCTCGGACGTCCGCACCGGCCACGGCGGTGCCCGCCTGGAGGAGCGCTCGGGCCGATGTCGTGGCCGTGCCAGGCGCCGGCGGTGAAGGCCACGAAGGCGGTGACACGTCCATCGATCCGGCAACGCGCAAGCTCTCCGCCGCTGTCAGCACTTTCGCGCCACCGGCCGCGGGTGCCTTGGCCGGCGCCATCGCCGCCGGGGTGGTGGTCCGCCTGAGTCGACAATCCCGCGGAGGTGGCCCGTCACCGCCCGTCCCACCGCCGTACTGGCCTCCCACCTCCGCGTCCCGCCGCGATGCCGGAGGCGGAGGCGTGATCGACCTCGCCACCGTGCGACAACGACTGCGCGACGCGGCCTAGCCTCCACTCGTCGATCCTGAAAGGCGATCGGAACCTGCGCGACCTCAGAGACCTGCGCGACGTCAGGGACCCGCGCGACGTCAGGGACCCGCGCGACCTCGGGGACCCGCGCGACCTCAGGGACTCAACGGATGAGATCGGACAACCCGACCGCCAGCTGGTCGTACTCGGCGGGCGCGTTGTACACCTGCGCGGACAGCCGGATCCACCCCCGACCCGACCAGCTGATCACCGCCACCTCGGCGCCGATCTTGTCGGCGATGCTGGCGTACAACCGCGCGGCCTGCTCTTCGGTCGTGGCCACGCCGCGGGGCAACGGAACCAGTCGCATGGACATCCGCGGATCGCTGCACACGTCTGCCAGGGAAACGCCGAGCGCGGTGGCCAGGGTTTCCTGAGCGTAGGCAACCAGGGTGCTGTTGTGCCGGCGTACGCGGTCCACTCCGAGGTCCTCGAAGAACCGTACGGCGTCGGGGAGCGACAGCCAGGCCGAGTCGTCGGTGGTGCCCTGCTGGTCGAAGGAGGTGGGATAACCCTGCTCGTCGTTCCATGAGATGACGAGCGGGCGGATCGACTCGCGCCAGCGTGGGGCGACCCAGAGCGCGGCGACGCTACGGGCCGCGAACGCCCACTTGTGAAAGTTGCCCACCCAGAAGTCGACACCGAGCGAGTCCAGCCGGACATCCAGCATGCCGGGCGCATGAGCGCCGTCGACAAGCGTCGGGA
Organism: Actinopolymorpha sp. B11F2; assembly: GCF_040195635.1. Lineage (NCBI taxonomy): Bacteria > Bacillati > Actinomycetota > Actinomycetes > Propionibacteriales > Actinopolymorphaceae > Actinopolymorpha > Actinopolymorpha sp. B11F2. The sequence continues at coordinate 97,392 of NZ_JBEFTX010000004.1, forward strand.
CGTCATGCGACCGCGCCATCTCGGCGATGCCTCCGACCGGAAAGGCGCGGGCCGTGGGCGAGGTCACCTGATCAACGAGTACGAGCCGAGTCCGTGGACCCACGGCCTCCGCCAGCCGTTGCACGACCTCCTCGTCGGATGCCGTCAAGGCGATCTTGACAGATGCGACCCGAGCGCCCGCCGCTCGCGCGAACCTCTTGGCGGCGAGTGCGACGGCACCGTAGGCATGATCGGTCAGGACGATCTCGTCGCCGGCGCGCAGGCCGAGCCCGGCGAGGACCGTACTCACCCCGGCGGTCGCGTTGGCGACAAGCGCCACAGCCTCGGGCGAGGTCTGGAGAAGGCTAGCGCCCGCCTGCCGCGCGGCGACGATCGACGGCGTCCGAATCGTCCGGAAGTACCGCATGGGGTTGGCGTCGATGAGATCGCGCCACCGGTCCTGCGCCTCGCGCACGGGCCCCGGCACCGCGCCGAACGAACCGTGGTTGAGGTGAGCTCGGTGCGGGTCGAGACTCCAGGATTCCCGCACGCCTGGCCAGTCGGGGCCCCACAGCTCGTTCGAACCTTCTGCTGCCACATCGGCTGTCACGCACGTCGATTCTGCCAGCCCTCGCCGCCCGGCCGAGCCACCGCCCGACCGATTTCGCCGCCGGGCAGCACGCGTTGGGCGTCAGGTCATGCCCGGGGATGTGCTTGGGTATAGACCTTGCGCAGTCGTTCGGCGGAGACGTGGGTGTAGATCTGTGTGGTGGCGAGCGACGCGTGCCCGAGCAGCTCCTGGACGCTCCTGAGGTCAGCGCCACCTTCGAGCACGTGCGTGGCGGCCGTGTGCCGGAGGCCGTGCGGCCCGAGGTCGGGGGCGTCGGGGACGTCGGCGAGCCGCTGATGGACGAGCCTGCGCACCGCGCGCTGATCCATCCGGCCTCCTCGGGCTCCCAGGAACAGCGCGGCACCACTTGCCGGTCGAGCCAGCGCCGGCCGGGCCCGACCGAGGTAGTCGGCAAGGGCCGTTGCCGCGGGCACACCGAACGGTACGGACCGCTGCTTGTTGCCCTTGCCCAGGACGCGAACAACCCGCCTCTCGTGGTCGACGTCGTCGACGTCCAGGCCCACGAGCTCGCCCACTCTCACGCCGGTGGCGTACAGGAGTTCCAGGATGGCGCGATCTCGACTACCGGCCGGGCTGCCGTCGTCGCTGGCTACGGCGGCGAGTTCGAGCAGCCGGGTCGCCTCCTCCCGGCGAAGAACGCCCGGCAGCTTCCGGTGCGGCTTCGGAGTACCCAGAAGTACGCCGGGATCCGTGGAGATGGTCCCACGCCGGTGTGCCCACGCCGTGAAGGTGCGGATCGCCGCCGCTCGGCGGGCGAGAGTCGTGCGAGCACGCCCGGACGCCTGCATCTCAGCGAGCCAGCCGCGCAGGTCCCGAATGCCCAACCCTTCGAGCTCAGACGGTGCCGGGTCCGGCCGACCATCCGGCCGGGCCTCGGCCGCGTCGGCCGCCGTGTGACCCGCAGGTGCGTCCTCGGGCGTCGCAAGGTGCTCCAGCAGGCTCTGGACGTCGCCGAGGTAGGCACGAATCGTGTGCCGGGATGCCCCGCGCTCCGCGGACAGGTGGCGCTCGAACTCCACGAGGAGCGCACGCCCGGCGGCGGAGAGCGCACCGCCATCTGCAGTGCCGGATCCCACCTTGCCGGATCCCACGTCGCCGGATCCCACGTCGCCGGATCCCAGGTTGTCGGATTCGAGGTTCGCGCCGGCCACATCCCGACGGTGGCCCATCGTCTCCGTGAACGCAAGCCGCCACCCTTCGACGGATGCCGCACCCGGTCCATCAGAGGCTGTCCCGACCCGCAGTCGACGGATGGCGGCGATTGGCACGCTCGCGTGCCGAAAGCCGCCAGCCGTTGCCCTGTCGCTCGACGTATCCGACCAGGAGGAGCTCCCCCAGCGTGCCGAGCACCTCGTCGGGTGGGATACCCGCCGCGGACGAGATCCCCGCGACGCCGCCCGCGCGGATGACCGGCACCGCTTCGAGAACCTGCCGTGCGCGGGCGTCGAGCTCGTCGCGGGGGCGTCGTTCCCCGAGCTTGGCAGGGGCGAGGTTCTCCCCTATCCGGCTGATCTGCTCAACGACCTCGTCGGCATCGGTGACGAGGGTCGCGATGCCGTCGCGGAGCAGCCGGTGTACGCCAGCTGAAGTCATCGACGTCACCGGTCCGGGTACACCCATGACCTCTCGATGGCACCGCTCGGCCCAGGCTGCGGTGTTGAGAGCACCGCTGCGCAGGGCAGCCTCCACGACCAGCGTCCCCTGCGTGAGCGCGGCAATCAGCCGGTTGCGGATCAGGAACCGCGGCCTACGCGGGGTGGACCCCGGTGGTACCTCGCTGACGATGAGGCCCTCTTCTGCGATCCAACGAAGGAGCTGTTGGTGGGCTCGTGGGTAGGCGACGTCGACTCCCGACGCCAGGACAGCCACTGTCAGCCCACCGCCCGCCAACGCGCCCCGGTGGGCGGCGGCATCGATGCCGAAGGCCGCCCCCGAGACGACCGTGATGCCGCGATCGGCGAGGCCGGCCCCCAGCTCGCCCGCCATGTACTGGCCGTATTCGCTGGCAGCGCGCGCACCGACCACAGCACACGATCGTGCGGTCACCAGTCTCAGATCGGCCTGGCCGCGGACCCAGAGCGCCAGTGGTACCCCACCGCGACGCTCGATCGCCCCGGCCGACGCCAGCACGTCGAGCGCTTCGGTCCACTCGTCCTCTCCGGGACACACCAGGCGCGCGCCGATGCGAGCAGCCTGGTCGAGGTCGCGCGCCGGGGAACTCGTCGCGAGCCTCGTCTGGTAGTCACCGAGCGCCCGCCCGGGAAACTGCCCGGACTCAATCGCCTTGACGGTCGCTTCGGCGCCGTGCTCACCGACGAACCGGGCAAGGACGAGATCACCCGGCTCACCCATCGTCGTCAGAGCAGCGCACGCGAGCCGCTCGGCATCGGAGACGGCGCGACTCGGCTGAGCACCTGCCACCGCGTCCATCAGCTCCTCGCTCATCCTGCCCGCCTCCGCGTCTGGATGGGTTCGTGGCCGAGCCGCATCGTCAGGGCCGCGAACGTGTCGTGGCGGGACGGTCGGTCACGACTCGCAAGGTCGGCGAGTGTCCACGCGATCGCTAGGGATGCCACCTAGCAGATGTCGGAAGGCGGGTCCGGCGCGGCGCCCCAAGCGCCGGCCGGACCCTCGACCGAACCCCGGAGGTTCGACCGTGCCAACCATTTTCGACCCTGCCCGCCCCGCGTGCGAGCAGGGCGCACACGCCCGATGCGCCGACGCCGACCACACATGCCCGTGCCGCTGCCACGAGGTCGCCCTCGCCAACCGCGCCGCCGGCGCCATCGACGCAACCCTGCACCTGCGCCCCCGCTACGGCGTGTCCGACGCCGTACGCAACGACGCTGCGACCGTCCTCGCCGCCCTCTGGGGCGTATCGGAGGGTTTCGGCATCACCCGCGACGACTGGCGCACCGTGTGCGACCTGCCGTCGACCTGCCTGTCGCTCGCCGGCATCCTCGCCCGACGCGTCGAGATCGCCGCCGACGTCGCCGCCGCCGCCGCCGAGGGCGAGGTCGAGCAGTGAAGGGCGCGCACCGTGGCGGCCTCGACCCGGCCAAAGTCGCCGGCGCCGCCGCCGTGGTCACGTTCTGCGCCGCCGCGTGGGCGTTGGTGATCCTCGCCGCCGTCAACGTGTGGCGCACCCTGTTCGAATAACCCAACCCTGCAACGCGAAACGCCCCGCCGGGGAGGACTACCGGCGGGGCGTTTCGCTTGCCCAGGGTCGGAAGGTTCCCCGGGCGGGGGAAGGCCGGCAGGCGGCGAGGGTGTGCGCCGCCCGCCGGCCAGGTCGTTACCGCTCCGGCGCCGGCCCGTCGTGCCCGACAGTCGCGAAACCGTCAGGCCGTGGCCACTGCTGCCCGGGAAGCTCCCCCGGGAACAGCCCCTCGGCGCCGAGCAGTTCCCGCCGGCGTGCCTCGCGGTCGTCCTCAGAGAGCACCACCTTCGACACCGGCCCGACCATCGCCGGACCCGTCGCCAGCGCCATTGATCACACCACCAGGTCGACGTTGACGAATCCCGAAGGTTCTTCGACGGCCAGGTCGACGGCCTCTTCGAGCAACGCCGTGATGATGTTCGACTTCATCTGCGTGTACGGGTCGAGCATGTATGTCGGCGACATGCCGACCACCAGACGCGACGCCGCCCGCCACGCACCCACCAGGGCAGTGCCCGCCGTGATCGCGGTCGTCGGGTACACGACCATGCCGTGCAACGTCAGATGCAGTTCGGCGAGTTCACCGGGCGGGGTGTTGCCGACACCGGCGCCCATGATCTTCCCGAGGTCGGCCGGGTTCACCGCCACCAGGTCGGGCGCCTGCCCGACGTCGGACGCGGCGACCTTGCCGGCGGCGACAAGCAACTGCTGCGCCATCGGGTCGCCCGTCGCCGCCTGCACCTGAATGCCGGTCGTGCCGAGGACCTTCGCGCACAGCAGGATGTCTTGCTGTGCGGCGACCAGGGCGGCGAGCTTCTGCCGCAACCGGCCCTCGAACGCCGTGTGCGACGACGACGCCTGCCGGGTGAAGTCGGTCCACACGGCGAGCGTCTTCGGCGCCGCCGTGCCCGGGTTGATGTTGAAATACTCGGTCTTCGCCACGTTCTCAGCGGTCTGCCCGGCCGCGCCGGCAAGGAACACCGGGAACACGGCACCCGACGCACCGGAGACGCCTTCACTGGTCAGGTTCGCCGCAAGGGCGATCCGGCGAGGCTCGATCGGCGTGCGTGCCGACAGCGCCGTCTGCGGCGTGCCGACGTCGCCGGCGAGAGTGACGACGGCGCGGGTGTGGTCGACGCCGGCGTGTCCGGTCGTCACCCGAAGCGGCTTGCCGTCGGCAACCGCGCGGAACATGTCGGCGACCTGCGCCCGCGACGGCATCAGCGCCGGCACGCCGGTCTGTTCGTCGCCGTACGGGTCGGCCTCGCCGCCGCCGAGGTTCCGCACCTGCCCGTCGCCGCCGTCGAGACGGGCTGCGAGTTCGCGCACCTGCTCGGCCCGCTTGTCCTCGTCGGTCAGGTACTCGATCGACGCGGCGAGCGTGCGCGCCTCGGCGGCCTGCTCGTTGACCTGGCGCACCTCGTCTTCGGAGAAGTCGCGCCCATCACGGGTCGCGGCGTCCTGCAATGCGGCGATATTGGAGCGCAGTCGCTCGTAACGCTCGCGCTGCGCCTTCAGAAACGGATTCATAGCCTTTCCCCTTGCAGGGTTGAAGTTTGGTGGACTCGACGCCGCCGGCGGGGTGCCGCGCCACCCGGCCGCATCGAGGTGCCCGCCGTTCGCGGGGGTGTCGGCGCAGCGGGGCACGGGGTGCCGTCATCAGCGTTTGCGTCGCCGGCAGTCGGACGGGGTGCCGGGGTGATTACGACCCGGGGTGCCGATTCCGACGCCAACCGCCCGGCAGGATCACCACGCTCCGAGCGGCCCGCCAATCATCGCACAAAACCGGCGACAACTCGCCGCGTCGCGGCGTCGCTCGACGATCCTCGACGTTTCTCGGCAAACCTCGCCGAATCCCGCGAGAACCCCGCCCGCCTCGACGAACCCGGCGGGCCGCCCGCCCCGGCCGGCGCCTCGGAGAGAGAGATTCGACAGTGGCCAGGGTCAGCAGGCGGGCCGGTCGCGGAAAAATCGTGAGAGGCCCTGTGCGCCATTCTGGGCGACTGTGACCCGTTCCGGGTAGGTCGGGACGTTCCCGCCTGTTCTGTCGTGTCCTGGCCGGCGCGGGCGGCGCGTGGTCACCATCTGGTGCGGGGCGCCGGCGCGGGGTCGACGGCCTTGCCGACGCGGGTGCGGTTGCCGATGCGTGCGGCGTCGCCCCGGTTGCACTTGCGGTGCGCCAGGCCCAACCAGGTGCCGGACGCCGAGTGTGCGAGGTCGAGCAGGCGGGCCGGGTCGGTCATCTGCTCGCCGCACAGGGCGCAGGGTTGCCCCGGCCGGTACATGTCGACCAGGCGGCGCCGCACCGCCTTGTGTGCGGCGCCGTACCTGGTGCGTCGGTCGAGCTTCACGTGTCGCCCTGGTCGCCGTCGTCGAGGGCGGGACAGTCGGCCGCGTGCCACGCGCGAATGAGGAACGGCGCGGCGCATTCGGGGTCGTCGTTGGCGACGATCTCGTGCCGGCCGCGCGTGCAGGTCGGGCAGTCGCGCAGGTCGTCGCCGACGGCGGGCGGGAAGTCGTACGAACGGTCGGTCGTGGTCATGGTGTGCCTTCCTGGTTGGCCTGTCCGTCGTCGAACAGGGCGGCGGGGGTGTCTGGGATACGTCCGAGTGCGGCGCCGTTCTGGTCGAGCAGGTCGCGCGCCTCGGCGCGTGGGTCGGCGTCCTCGTGCCCGGGCGGCATCGCCAGCTCACGCCGCCGCACCGTGCACAACGGCACCAACCCTTGCGACAGGCGCAGGTACACGTCGAGGGCGTACGACCGGGTGTCGATGCGCCCCGACGCGTCACGGTCGACCGTCGGGACGATCACGACACGTTCGTGTGCGGTTTCCATGAACGCGGCGACGGCCTCGCGCTGCTCGGGATGCTCGGCGAGGACGCGTCGGGCGGACGCGGACAGGGCGTCGCCGATGTGCTCGGCGAGTGTGCGTTTCGTGGTCATGGTTTCCCTCCCGTTGTGGATGGTGCGCGCATCTGGAATTTCCTGGCGACGTCGGCCGCGCTCGGGCGACCGGCGCCGTTCACGACCGGCGCCGGGGTCGGCTCCGGTTCCGGCGCTGGTTCCGACGTCGGCGCCGGCTCGCCCATGGCCGAGTTACGCCCGACCGACTCCCGGGCCTTGCGTCGCGCTCGACTCCGCTTGCGAAATGCCGGTTCGAGTGCGGCGGGCAGGTCGTCGACGTCGCCACTGTCGAGCCATTCGTCGATCGCCTCGCACTTGGCGTTCAGCTCCAGCCTGACCCGGTAAGGGATGTTCGCGCGCAGCCGCCGGTCGTCGTCGTCCGGGTCAGCGCAGCCCAACTCCACCAACAGGGCGTCGAACCCGTCAGACAGCCATGTCCCGTCGACCCATAGGCCCTCGTCCTCGGCGAGCTTTGCCGCGAACTCCTCGTCGGCGCTACTCAGCCGGCGCCGCAGTTTCGACACGACCCGTTCGATATCCCAGCCACGGGACCGGGACTTGCGTCGAGGTTCCGCGTCGGGATCGCGTCCTGACGACTTGACGGCCGCCGCAGGCGGCCCACCCCCGCTGTGTGTGTGTGTTTCTTTCTCCTCGACCTTCTCGACTTCTAGGTAGGGGTCCCGTGGGCGGCTCCCTTTCGCGACTGTGACGGCTCCCTTTCGCGACTGTGACGGCTCCCTTTTTTCTGCGGAAAGGGAGCCGTCAGCAGCTCCCTTTCCCGACTGAGACGGCTCCCTTTCTTGGGCGGGCAAGGTCACCGTGTATGACGCGCCGCCGCTCCCCGCGCGGGGGCGGCCGACCCTGGCCGGCTGCCGCCCAATAACCCCTCGGTCGGCCAGCCAAGCCAGGTCGCGGCCAACCTTCTTGACCTGCCAGCCGTACGGCTCAGCGATCCCGAACACGCGCGACGCGATGGCGGCCAGGTACACGCGGTCGGAGAGTTTCGAGTACGACGCCGTGAGCGCGAGCACGACGAGCAGCACGCGCAACTTGCGCTCGCCACAGTCGAGCGCTAACGCCCGCTCGACCGCCTGGCGCATGGCGGCGCCCGCCTCGGCGTAGGCGACCCGCGCGCCCATCAGCGCCGCCCGCCGTCCTGGTCGCCGTGCCATCGGCACGCGAGGCCGGCGCGGGCGACCGGCGCCTGACAGACCGAACCGTCGAGGCGCCGCCGGCCACAACGGTGCATAACGTCGGCGCCCTGTGCGACAATGTCGACGTCTCGGTTTGCGTCCGTTCGGCGATTGGCCGCCCCCCTTCCCGTGGGGCGGCCTTTCGTTTGCCTGGTCATGTCAGGCCGCCTCCGGCCCGTCGTCGCGACGCTTGCGGGCGGGGCGGAGTAGGACGGCGAGCCGGTCGCGCTGGTCGGCCGTCAACGGCGGCGCAGTGTCGACCAGGCGGCGAATGTAGTCCTCGGCGTTCGCGAATTTCAGGTCGCGGTCGAGGTCGGTTGTGTCGGCGTTCGGGTGCCACCTACGGGCGGCGGCGAGACGTGATTTGGCAGTGCGGACGCGCTGCGACATGACACGGTCCTTCGAGGTTCCGAGGGTTCGTGTCGAGCCACCTGCGCGCCGGGCGCCGGCAGCCCGCGCAGTGATCCTCGACGCATCGCGGCGGCGCCGCAATCCCGAGACCGCTCCCGTGTGCCGGGCGTCCTCTCGGGGGTGAGGTCGTTCGTCGTTCGTGGCCGGTCGCTTAGCAACCTACCATGCCAACGCGCTTAGCTGCGTTTCGTCGCGTACGTTCGCGTAACTCGCCGCGAACCCCGAACGCCCTTACACACAAGGCCAAACGCAACCAACAGTTGACACCAAACCGCGCGGTTCAGCGCCAGGCGATACCCACCGACTCAGGCCGGAACGTGCGCACACCGCGCCCGACAGGCAGCAGGCGAACCGTCAACAACAGATCAACCACGGCGCGGCGCCGGTCGAGGTCGAGCCCATCCCACGCCGCCGCCACGTCGTCGACGCCGACCAGGGCGCCGAGCACATCGACCCGGCCGGCATCCGCCAACTCGGCCTCGACCACGGCGAGCCGTTCACGCAACGCCCGATCGCGTCGCGCCAACGTCCTCTCGTCGATCTCGAGGTCGACGGCCAGGGCGTCGATGCGGCGGCGCAGGTTGTCGGCCTCGCCGCGCATCCTGTCGACGTCGGGCCGGTCGTGGTCGACGAGCAGGTCGGCCGCGTCGCGGCGAGACATCCGCGCCACGACGACGGCGCCGACGAATTCGTCGATCGGGTCGGCCTTGCGGGCGACGTGCCCCATGCTGCGACACCGGTACGTCCGATAGTTGCGGCGCGACGCGTACCCGCCGCCGCAGTGCACAGTCAGGCCGCACCCGTCGACCCCACACAAAGCGATCCCCGTCAGCAGGAACCGTTGCCCGCCGCCGCCGGTACGTCGGCCAGGATCGGTGAGAACGGCCTGCGCCGCGCGCCACACGTCCTCGGTCACGAGCGACGGCCAGGCCGCCGCGATCAGGTCGCCGTCGAACGGGCGCAGGCCGGCGTACGCGGGCTTGCGGAGCGTCCGTGACACAACTTGCGGCGTCCACCTGCCCGGCTCGCCGGCGTAGGCGCCTCGACGCGTCTGCGGTGTCGTGAGACCACGGCCGCGCCAGTCGCGGGCGATCGCGCCGAGCGACGCGCCAGCCAACAGCGCCTCGTACCCGTCGCGCACGGCGTCGGCCTCGACCTGCCGTGGCGTCATATCGGCGTCGTACCCGAACACGCGCCGGCCGCCCGTGCGACGGCCCTGCGACGCGGCCTGGCGGGCAGCACGACGCTGCCGGTCGGCCTTCTGGTCGATCTCGTGTTGCGCGACCTCGCCGAGGACGCCGGCCGTAAGCCGGCCGGCCGGCGTCGACATGTCGAGGTCGGAGCCGCGCACGAGGGCGACGATCAGGCCGCGCGACTTGCCGGCCTCGACCATGCGGAGCCTGTCGCGTGCGTTGCGGGTGAGTCGGTCGAACGACCAGGCGACCACGGCGTCGACCTGGCCGGCCTCGACGGCGGCCATGAGACGCTCGAATCCTGGTCGCTGCCGCTTGCCGGCGGCCGACATGTCGTTGTCGACGATGGTGTCGACAGTGCGCCAGCCGCGCGCGGCGGCCAGCGTTTCGCAGTCCTCGCGTTGCCGCGCGACGCCGAGACCTGCGCCCGTGTCGTCGCGGGATATCCGCGTGTAGACGATCACTCGCACGTCGGCTAACTTAACACTCAGCCGATCCGAAGGACCCGGTCGGCACCGCGGGCGGTCAACCAGCCGGCGGACAGGTGGCGCTCCAGCGCGGGTAGCGCCGACGGCTCGGGCGGCCAGCGTCTGCGTAGCTCATAGCCGGGGACGTGGGCATTGAGTGACCACGGCAGTCCGGCATAGCGGTCGGCCTGGCGTTCCCGCGCCGACCGGACCCTGGCGGCGACGACCTCGGTCGACTCGACCAGCTGCTGGTCGGCCCGCATCTCCGCCCGCGAGACCGGCTCCACCAGTTGGAGGAGGTCGACCCGGTCCCGGATCGGGCCCGACAGTCGATGCTGGTAGCGGGTGCGGGCCTGGGAACTGCACGTGCAGTAGACCCCCTGGCCGTACGCACGACCGCAGGGGCACGGGTTCGCCGCGAGCACCAGCTGGAACCGTGCCGGCAGCCGCGCCGTTCCCGCCGAGCGGGCGATCACCACCTCGCCGTGCTCCAGTGGCTGGCGGAGCGCATCGAGCACGCTGGGCCGGAACTCCGGTGCCTCGTCGAGGAAGAGAATGCCGCGATGAGCGAGCGAGACGGCGCCTGGTCGGGCGACTCGCGCACCGCCACCCACGATCGCCGGCAGCGAAGCGGAGTGGTGCGGATCGCAGAAGGGCGGCCGGACGATCAGCGGCGCGTCGGCGGGTAGGAGTCCCGCGACCGAATGGATCGCCGTCACCTCGAGCGCGGCAACCAGAGGCAGATCCGGAAGCAGGGCGGGCATGCGTTCGGCGAGCATGGTCTTGCCGGCACCGGGTGGGCCCGACATGAACAGATGATGACCACCCGCCGCGGCCACCTCGACCGCGCGCCGTGCGGCGGCCTGGCCCAGCACCTCGGCAAGATCGAGCCCGTCGAGGCGGTCCGGGCGGCGGAGTCCGCCGTGTTCGTCCACGGTCGCGGCTTCGGCGGCGGAAACGTCGGCAGGCTCGTCCGGAATCTCGTCGCCGCGGAGCAGGGCCACGACCTGACGCAGCGACCGGACCCCGAAGACCTCGGCGTCCTGGACCAGTTTCGCTTCGCCGACGTTGGGTTCCGGGACGACGAACCGCCGCCAGCCCACCGCCGAGGCGGCGATCACGGACGGCAGGGTGCCGCGGACCGGCTTGACCCGCCCGTCGAGCCCGAGCTCACCCAGGATGATCACCGGATCCAACGCCGTCTGAGGGATGACGTCCGCGGCACCGAGCACCGCCAAGGCGATCGCCATGTCGAAGTGGGCGCCGCCCTTGGGCAGTGTGGCCGGTGACAACGCCACGGTCAGTTTCCGCTGCGGCCAGTCCTGATCGGAGTTGGTGACCGCGGCCCGGACACGCGAGCGGGCCTCGGCCAGGGCCGTGTCGGGCAGGCCGACCAGCCCGAAGCCCGGCAGGCCGTTGCCGATGTGCGCCTCCACCTCGACGACGTGCCCTTCCACGCCGGTCAGCGCCACCGAACGCGTACGCGCGAGGGCCATCTCAGTCCACTCCGCGTACGTGCTCGATGACGGCCGGGGCAGTGTCGCTCCGCAGCACACCCACGACGTCGATGCGGACGCCGCCGCTGCGGGCCTGCGGGTGTCCGGCCAGCCATCGCCCGGCGAGCCGGCGGAGCCTCGCCGCCTTCTCCCAGGTGACGCCTTCCAACGGGGTCCCGAAACCTAGCCCGGAGCGGGTCTTGACCTCGCAGACGACCAGGACCGCGCCGTCGAGGGCCACGATGTCGATCTCTCCCAGATCGCAGCGCCAGTTGCGCTCCAGGACGACGAATCCGGCCTCCTGCAGATGCTGGACGGCCAGGTCCTCTCCCTCGCGCCCGATCACATTCTTCGCGTGCACCGGCGTTCACCTCCTGGGCACCACCATGGGGCCGGAGGTGGGAGGGGTGGGCGCGGGCGGCGACGGCTGTGGAAAAGCACGCCGATCTGCCGACTGTGGACAAAACGTGGCAGCGATGGCGTCGTCGGGCACCGGTGAGGTACGAAGGAGGCCAGGCATCCACGCCAGTCGAGCGAACCCTCCGGGAGTCCACGCCGAAATGTCACAGAACGTCGCGAGGACCGTCGTACGGCTTCTCGCCGACGCCGGCGTACGCACCGCCTACACCGTCCCAGGCGAGTCCTTCCTCTCCCTGCTCGACGAACTCGACGCCGAACCCCGCATCAGGCTGGTCTCCACCCGGCACGAGAGCGGTGCGGCGTTCATGGCGGAGGCCGAGGGCAAGCTGACCGGGCGGCCCACCCTCGCCCTGGCCAGCCGGGGACCTGGCGCCACGAACCTCGCGATCGGCATCCACACCGCCCACCAGGACCAGACGCCCGTGATCGCGATCCTCGGCCAGGTCGAGTCGGACGTCCGGGCGAGCGAAGGCCGCGAGGGTTTCCAGGAGGTCGACCTCGCGGCTCTCTACGCGCCCCTCACCGTCTGGTCGCACGAGCCCTCCCGGCCCGCCGACGTCCCGCGGGCGACCGCCGAAGCCCTCACCCGCATGTACGCACCACGCCTCGGCCCGGTGGCGCTCAGCGTTCCGGCCGACTTCTGGGCCGAGGCGTACGACGGCGAACCCCCGAAGCCCACCGCTCCCGCGCCCTCGACGCCTGAGGCGCTCGCGGCCGCCACCCAGGATCTCGCCGCGATGATCGCCACGGCGAAGCGTCCGGTCGCGATCGCCGGCCAAGGAGACCGCGTGGGCCGAGAGTCGCTCCGCCGGGCCTCGGAACGCTTCGGTTTCGGCGTCTACGTCGCGTTCCGCCGGCAGGACGCGTTCAGTGAGGACCACCCGCACTTTCTCGGCCACCTCGGCCTGGGGACCACACCGGCCGTTCTGGAGGCGCTGGACGATGCCGACCTGGTGATGGTCCTCGGTACCCGGCTCGACGCGATCACCTCGCAGGAGTTCCGCTATCCCCTGCCCGGCCAGCGGCTGGTGATACTCGGACGCGGCCTCCCCGAACACGAGCCCGCGTCCGGGACCGTACGCCTCGACGCCGACCCGCAAGCTGTCCTTGACGCTCTGACCGGCGACGCCGGACACGAGCCAGGCGGCACGGACTGGCACGACCCGCACCAGGCGGCGCTGGACTTCTCCCACCACCCCGCGAGGGTCGGCAGCCGACCCGACGCCGTCACCGGCGCCTGTGGCATCCATCCCGCCGACGTGATCACCACGCTGCGCCGGCTGGCTCCCGCCGACGTGATCCTGACGAATGACGCCGGCAACTTCTCCGGCTTCTTCCACCGTTACTGGCGTTTCCAGACCAGCCACCGACTGCTCGGCCCGTGCAACGGCGCGATGGGCTACGCCGTCCCCGCTGCCGTGGCTGCCAAGCTGGCCGCACCGGACCGTACTGTCGTGGCGCTCGTCGGCGACGGCGGGATCCTGATGACGGGGCAGGAGATCGAGACCGCCGTACGCCATGGCACGCCGATCGTCGTGCTCGCCTTCTCCAACCGGATGTACGGCACGATCGCCATGCACCAGGCCCGGGCGCAGGGCCGCCTTGCCGGAATCGAGATCGGCGCTCTCGACCTTGCCCGTTGGGCCGAGGGCCTCGGCGCACAAGGCTTCGTCCTCGACGATCCCACTGCGATCGAGGACACCCTCCGCGCGGCGCTGGCGAGCGACCGGGCGTGTGTGGTCGACATTCGCACCGACCCTGACGTCATCGCGCCCGAACGCCTCCTCTCCCACCTGCTCGACCCCGGCCAGGGCCGGGCCTAGGACCGGTACGTAAGGAGATCCCCCCTTGTCCAGCGATCGACCCGAGTCCAGCGATCGACCCGAGTCCAGCGATCGACCCGAGTCCAGCGATCGACCCGAGTCCAGCGATCGACCCGAGTCCAGCGATCGACCTGGGCACCGTAAGCGTCCCGACGAGCTCCGCAGCCATGCGTGGTACGGCGACCCGGGCCTGCGCGCCTTCGGCCACCGGTCCCGCACCCGGCAGATGGGCATCGCCGCCGAGGAGCATCTCGGCAAGCCCGTCATCGGCGTCGTCAACACGTGGAGCGAGATCAACCCGTGCCACATCCACCTACGCCAGCGCGCCGAGGAGGTCAAGCGGGGCGTGTGGCAGGCGGGCGGCTACCCGGTCGAGCTGCCGGCGATCTCCCTGTCTGAGCCGTTCCAGAAGCCGAGCACGATGCTCTACCGCAACCTGCTGGCGATGGAGACCGAGGAGCTGCTGCGTTCGTACCCCATCGACGGCGCGGTCCTGCTGGGTGGCTGTGACAAGACGACGCCCGCCCTGCTGATGGGTGCGGTCAGCATGGACGTCCCCGCGATCTACGTCCCCGCCGGCCCGATGCTGCGCGGCAACTGGCGCGGGAGTGTGCTGGGCAGCGGCAGCGACGTGTGGAAGTACTGGGCGGAGAAGCGGGCCGGCACCATCACCGACGAGGACTGGGCCGAGATCGAGGAGGGCATCGCGCGCTCGCCCGGCCACTGCATGACGATGGGTACGGCGTCGACGATGACCTCGGCGGCCGAGGCGCTCGGCATGACGCTGCCGGGAGCGGCGTCGATCCCCGCGGCCGACTCGGCACACTCGCGCATGGCCGCCGCCACCGGCCGGCAGATCGTGGAGATGGTGTGGAACGACCGGCGGCCGTCCCACATCCTCGACCGGCGCGCCTACCTCGACGCGATCACCGCCGTCCTCGCGCTCGGAGGATCGACCAACGCCGCCATCCACCTGGTCGCGATGGCCGGTCGGAGCAAGGTGAAGCTGACACTGGACGACTTCGACGCACTGTCGCGGAAGATCCCGGTGCTGGCGAACATCCGCCCGACCGGTGCGTACCTCATGGAGGACTTCTACTACGCCGGCGGGCTGCGGGCGCTCCTTGCGCAGGTGCGTGACCACCTGCACCTGGACCGGCTCACCGTGACGGGTCATACGTTCGGCGAGGTGATCTCGGGCGCGGACGTGCACGACGCCGATGTGATCCGCCCGTGGGACAAGCCGGTGTGGGCCGAGGGCGGGCTGGCGGTACTCCGCGGCAACCTCGCGCCGGGTGGTGCGGTCATCAAGCACGCGGCCGCCGACCCGCGCTTCCACCGGCACACGGGGCCGGCGGTGGTCTTCGAGAACTACCAGGACCTGCAGCAACGCATCAACGACGAGTCGCTGCCGATCACGCCCGACACCGTGCTGATCCTGCGCGGTACCGGACCCAAGGGCGGGCCGGGCATGCCGGAGTACGGCATGCTCCCCATCCCCGACCGGCTGCTGAAACAGGGCGTCCGCGACATGCTGCGGATCTCCGACGCCCGGATGAGCGGTACGAGCTACGGCGCGTGTGTCCTGCACGTGTCGCCCGAGTCCCATGTGGGCGGACCGCTCGCACTGATCCGGGACGGTGACCTCGTGACGCTGGACGTGGCCGCGCGGCGACTCGACATGGACGTGTCCGAGGAGGAGCTGGAACGCCGACGAGCCGCCTGGACCGCGCCGGCCGAGGCGTACGGCAGAGGCTACGGCGCGCTCTACCTCGACCACATCACCCAGGCCGAGGAGGGGTGCGACTTCGACTTTCTCGCCCGGGAGGGCACGGTGGCCGAGCCGGAGAGCCGCTGAGGACCCGCACCCGTCGTCACAGCTGGACGGGCGGGGGATTCCGTTCGGCCCAGGCGGCGTAGCGGGCGCGGGTTTCGGTGTTGGGCGGATAGACGCCAGGCAGGGCAGCCCCCGCGGCGATCTCGGCCTCGACGAACTCCTCGAGGTGTTCCTGCGCCACCGCGTCCCGCGCCACCTCGGCGGCCAGGTCCCGTGGGACGCACACGACTCCCTCCGCGTCGCCCACCATGACATCTCCTGGATAGACCGGCACTTCCGCGCAGCCGATCGGCACCTGGAAGTCGACGGCGTGGTGCAGCGCGAGGTTGGCGGTCGCGGAGACGCCGGCGGCATAGGCAGGGAGTCCCAGGTCGGCGAAGTTCGGCGAGTCGCGTACGGACCCGTCGGTGACCACGCCTGCGGCGCCCCGGCGAAGGAGACGCATGCCGAGAATGCCGCCCAGCGACGCGGCCCGAGCCTGGCCCCGACAGTCCATGACGAGGACCTGGCCCGGACTCACCGACTCGACCGCCTTGCGCTGGGGGTGCTCCGGATCCTGGAACACACTCAGCACGTCGATGTCCTCCCGCGCCGGGATGTACCGCAGCGTGAACGCGGTGCCGACCATCCGTGGCGCCGACGCGTTGAGGGGACGCAGGCCCGCCAGAAACGTGTTGCGCAGCCCGCGGGCCATCAGCTGGGTGGTCAACGTCGCGGTCGAGACCGCCCGCAACGCGGCGATGATGTCGGCGGGGAGCGGCTCGTCGGCCACGGCTCGGTCACCCATTCATGGTCCGCATCAGCGGCTTCCGAACGGCCCGCTGTCGTCCTTCGGGAGCTCCAGGTCGCTCTTGGCGAGCTCCTCGACATTGACGTCCTTGAACGTCACGACCTTGACGTTCTTCACGAACCGGGCGGGGCGGTACATGTCCCACACCCAGGCGTCGGACATGGTGACCTCGAAGTAGGTCTCGCCGCCCTCGCTGCGCACCTTGAGATCGACGTGGTTGGCGAGATAGAACCGCCGGTCGGTCTCGACGACGTACTTGAAGATGCTCACGACGTCGCGGTATTCGCGGTAGAGCTGCAGCTCCATCTCGGTTTCGTACTTCTCGAGGTCCTCAGCGCTCATCGCTCGCGCTCCCCTCCCCGATGCAGGCTCCCCGCGGTCACAGTCACCAGGTCCTCGTCGTGTGTAGGCGGCTCCGCGATCCCTCCGCGGGATCCGCTGCCGGGGTCGTCGCTGACCCCCGGGCCATTCTCACCCATCTCGCCGACAACAGCGGTGTCCGGTGCCTCCCCGGCGGCGACGGCCGCCCGCATCACATTCACCCAGCGCATCCGGTGCTCCGGACACGCTCCGTAGCGCTCAAGTGCTTCCTGGTGATCGGTCGTGCAGTAACCCTTGTGGGTGGCGAAACCGTATGCCGGATAGCGGTTGTGCAGCTTCCGCATGAGCCGGTCCCTGGTGACCTTGGCGATCACCGAGGCGGCTGCGATACACGCGACCACCCGGTCACCTTTCCACACCGCGAGGCCCGGCGCACCCAGCCCGTCCACCGGAAAACCGTCGGTCAGCACGTACGCCGGCCGCGTGTCGAGCTGGAACAACGCCCGGCGCAATGCCTCGATATTCACCCGATGCATCCCAAGTCGGTCACATTCGCCAGGGGGTACGACGACCACGGACCACGCCAGTGCGCGGCGGGTGACCTGGGCGTAGCACCGCTCCCGGGCCCGCTCCGTCAGCAGCTTGGAATCGGCAAGGCCGGGTACCTCGCCCCGCCGACCCGCCGGAAGGATCGCCGCTGCGGCCACCAGCGGCCCCGCGCAGGCGCCACGTCCCGCCTCGTCGACTCCCGCCACAGGTGCCATGTCGGCACGTCCCAGCGCCCGCTCATAGGCGTACAGGCCCGAGTCCCGGCGGACCACGACGCGACGGGAAGGGACCATAGGGCCATTGTGACCTGTGCGGGCCACCGGTCAGGAGGTGCCCTGGCGGCGGCGCCGGACCAGTCGGCGTAGGCCGGCCAGCGGGAACACGACACCCGCCGCGGCGACCAGGGGCGCCGCTCCGGCCGCGACGTCGGCGGCGAGACCGGCCTCGGCGTAGGCGGGTGGCCGGGTCAGGCCGGCGAGCCGGTCGATGGGCCAGACGACCACGAACGCCCGGCCGAGCACATGGTCGGTCGGGATCGTCCCGTTGCCCGGGTCGCTGAGGTGGGAACGGGAGTCGGCGGACGCGGACCGGTGGTCACCCATCACCCAGACCCGGTTGGGCGGCACCTGGATGTCGAAGGGCGTCGCCGACGGCGTGTCACCGCGGAAGAGATAACCGGACTCCTCGAGAGGCTTGCCGTTGACCGTGAGGCGCTTCTGCGCATCACAGCACTTGACCCGGTCTCCTGGAAGGCCGATGACCCGCTTGATGAAGTCCTTCTCCCCCACCGTGGCGAACCCGAACAGCTCGCCCACCTTGCGGAGAAAACCCTCCACCGGGCCGCTCGGCGGGGCGATGACGATCTCGCTCTCCCAGGAGTCGGCTCCGTTGAAGACGATCACGTCGCCGCGCTGGATCTCGCCCAGCCGGTACGCGAGCTTGTTGACGAGCACGCGGTCCCCGGGGACCAGCGTCTCCTCCATCGACTCCGAGGGGATGTAGAACGCCTGGATGAGGAACGTCTTGATCAGGAGAGCGAGGCCGAGGGCGAGGATGACGAGTACGGGCAACTCGCGCCAGAACGACCGTTCCTGTGCGCGCCGGCCCTGCTCGCCGCGCTGGCCGCCGGTCCTGCCGCCGTCGCGACTGCCGTCGGCCGTGCGTTCGGCAACCTCGCGCCGGTCGGACTCATCCTTGGACCGCACCGTCCGCGCCCTCCCCGAGATCGACTCGCGACCAGTCGCGATCTCCCGTGTTCACCGCGTCGAGCCTAGACGACGAGGATCAGCGGCCGGGCGCTGACTCGCGCTTCTCCTTGATCTTGGCCGCCTTGCCGCGAAGGCCGCGGACGTAGTAGAGCTTGGCCCGCCGGACGTCACCCCGCGTCGCGACCTCGATCTTGTCGATGACCGGTGTGTGCACCGGGAAGGTCCGCTCGACGCCGACGCCGAAGCTGACCTTGCGGACGGTGAAGGTCGCCTTGATGCCGGCGCCACTGCGCCTGATGCAGACGCCCTGGAACACCTGGATCCGGGAACGGTTGCCCTCGACGACCCGCACGTGAACCTTGAGCGTGTCGCCGGCCTGGAATGCTGGTACGTCGGTGCGCAGGGACGCGGCGTCGACGGCCTCGAGCGAAGTCATGATCTTCTCCTTGTGGTGCCACAGGTCACCACCGGTGGCGGTGGGCAACTCATCGAACGGGGGACAGAAAAGTCCCGAAGCGCCTCCCCTGCGGCAGAGGCGCAACCGGCCGCCGCGGCAAGATCCGCGCGGCGCCAACGGCCAAGTCTGGCATATGAGCCTCGGCGGTGCCGAATCACCCTGGCGACCAGCCTTCGGCGGCAAGGACTTCGCGATCACGGTCGTCGAGAGCATCCCCGGCCACAAGCCGGTCGATCAGGTCGGGCCGACGGCGGAGAGTACGCCGCAGGGACTGGTCCCGCCGCCAGCGCGCGATCCGGCCGTGGTGACCGGACAGCAGCACCTCCGGGACCTCGCGGCCCTCCCAACGTGCCGGTTTGGTGTAGACGGGGTATTCCAGCAACCCGGTCCACGCCCCACTCGCGTGGGACTCCTCGACCAGGGACTCCGGGTTGCCGATCACCCCGGGCACCAACCGCGCCACGGCCTCGACGATCACCAGGACGGCGACCTCGCCGCCGGCCAGCACGTAGTCGCCGAGCGAGACCTCCTCGACACCCATCCTGGTGGCGGCGTGGTCGAGGACCCGCTGGTCGATTCCTTCGTACCGTCCGCAGGCGAAGAGCAGCCAGGGCTCGGTGGCGAACTCCGCGGCGAGCGCCTGGGTGAACGGCCTACCACCGGGGGTCGGCACCACCAGCCTTGGCTGCGGGGCATCGGCCGGAGCAAGCGAGTCGAGCGCCTCGCCCCACGGCTCGGGCCGCATCACCATGCCGGCGCCACCGCCGGTGGGGGTGTCGTCGACGGTGCGGTGGCGGTCGTGCGTCCAGTCCCGCAGGTCGTGCACGCGCAGGTCGATGAGGCCCGCCTCGACCGCCTTGCCGACGAGCGAGAGCCGCAGCGGGGCGAGATAGTCCGGGAAGATCGAGACGATGTCGAGCCGCATCCGGGACCTCCCGTTCATTCCGGCTCCCGTTCATTCCGGCTCCCGTTCATTCCGGCTCCCGTTCATTTCGGCTCCCGTTCATTCCGGTTCGGGGCCGATCAGCCCTTCCGGCGGGTCGATGGTGACGGTCCCGGCGTCGACGTCGACCCCGGGGACGATCGCCGCCACGAACGGCACCAGGATCTCGCGGCCGTCGTCCGTACGCACCGCGAGAACGTCCTGCATCTGCAGGTGGAGCACCTCGGCCACCTCGCCCAGGTGTTCTCCACCCACAGTGGCGACCCGGAGCCCCACCAACTGGTGGTCGTAGAACTCGTCCGGGTCGTCCAGCTGTTCGTCGTCGGGTACGTCGACGACGAGCAGGACACCGCGCAACTGCTCGGCCGCCGTCCGGTCCTCGACACCCTCGAACGCCACCAGCAAACGGGCGCCGTGCCATCGCAGGGACTCGATCCGCACGACACCACGATCGGTCGCGAACTCCGCCCCGACGGTGAACCGCAGCTCCGGTTGGTCGCTGCGGACATCGACGGCGACCTCACCACGGATCCCGTGAGCACGACCCACCCGGCCGACGACGATCTCCATCGATGCCGCCTTGCGCTCCCCCGCTCCGACGCCCTAGCGGCCGGAGCGCTCGCCGACCTCGACGAAGTCGATGCGCGGAGCGCGTCCCTTGTCGAGGGCGCCGATGACGGTACGAATGGCAAGCGCGGTGCGGCCCCGGCGACCGATCACCCGACCGAAGTCGTCGGGGTGCACCCGCACTTCGTAGGTGCGGCCACGCCGGAGCTCACGAGTCGACACCCGGACCTCGTCCGGGTGAGCGACGATGCCGCGAACCACGTGCTCGAGCGCTTCGGCGAGCACGGATCAGGCCCCGCTCTCGCCTTGGGCCGCCTCGGCTTTGTCCTCGGCCTTCGCGTCAGCCTTGTCCTCAGGCTTCGCCTCAGCCGTGTCCGCAGCCTTCGCTGTCTTCTTGGCAGGCTTCTTCTCGGCCTTGCCGCCCTCGTCGGCGGAGTCCTTCGACTTGCCGCGGGCCTTCTTCTGGCTCACCGCTTCGGTCGCCGGCTCGGAGTGGGCGTCACGGAGGGCCTCGTCGAACAGCGTCCGCTTGTCGGCCTTCGTCGGGGGCACCTGCAGCGGCTCGGCCGGAGGCGGCTCGCCCTTGAACTTCTGCCAGTCGCCGGTGCGCTTGAGGATCGCGACCACCGGCTCACTCGGCTGAGCCCCCACCGACAGCCAGTACTGCGCGCGCTCGGAGTCGACCTCGATGAAGCTCGGGTTGGTCTTGGGGTGGTACTTGCCGATCTGCTCGATCGTCTTGCCGTCCCGCTTGGTGCGCGAGTCGGCGACGACGATCCGGTAGTAGGGCGCACGGATCTTGCCCATGCGCTTCAGCCTGATCTTGACGGCCACGAGTGTGGTGTCTCCCTGTGTGGATGGAGGTGAGCCAGCGGTGACCGTGTGGGGGTCGGCGCGCCGACGGCTCGAGGGGAGCCGGACGATCGCGGGTTGAGAGGGCTCGCGAACGCCGGACTCGGCCGCCCATTGTGCCAGATGGGCAGCGGTGCCCGCCCGGGGCCCACGCCAGGGTGGCTCGGGGCGGCTCTCCCCTACGCCACCCGCCGCGAGATGCTGGCGAGCGCCCGGGTGATCGCGGCGTAGGAGATCCGCTCCTGTTCCAGTCGGACGCCCGTGCCGAAGGTCTCCTCGACGAGATCGCGGTAGAGCGCGCTCTCCGCCTGGGTCAGGGCGTCGAGGCTGGTGACCACCTGCTTCGCCTCACTCGCCCACTGCCCCTCGTGGGCGAGAAGCGTGGCCCGATCCATCAGCATCGACCTGGTGTGGGGGAACCGGCGCCGCAACCGGTCGAGGATTGCCAGGCCGTGCGTGTCGATGTCTCCCCAGTAGATCAACTCGCGGTCGGCGAGCCATTCCTGACCTTCGAGCAGCGACACCGCGTAGCCCCCACCGAACACCGCGATCGCGTCCGCGACGTCCGGGAAGGCGAGATAGGTGATCTCGTTCTCGATCACGTAGCACGCGGTGCACTCCAGCGGCGCCGACGCGAGTTCCTCGGCCCGGACCGTGATCTCGCTGAACCCACCGCGCAACCGCTCGCCACCGAGGGCGCGGATCCGGAGATAGTCCGGTCGCCGGCGGAATCCGTAGCGCCGGGCAAAGTCCGACGGTGACCGTGCACGGTCGACGCGATCCTCGGCGAGCTGGTGGTCGAGCAGCTCGGCCAGCACCGCGCGGTGCCGCTCCACGAACTTCGTGTCGACCCCGGGAACGTCGATCTGTCGTACGTACATCTCGCCGCTCGGGTGGGCGTCGATCCAGCGGACCGTCTCGACGATCGCGGGCCAGTCGCTCTCGAGCGGGAGCACTTTCAGCGGGTGCGCGATCATCCAGGCGACGAGACGCGGTGCCCTCGACCGCGCATCGGCCACGAGACCGGCGAACGCGGCTGCCTCCCGTTCGACGCCGAGCACCGCCCAGAGTTGGTCGTAGGAATCGATCCACGCCTTGGCCGGCAGCTCGTTGGCGCCGATCAGCCGACCACCGACCCGCCGATGCTCGATCCGGAACCGCCGGCCGGCGCGCCGCCACGAACGGGCCCAGTCCTGAACCTTGGCGAGGTCTGCCCCCAGCTCGCTGACCGCGGGTCCGCGCACGGACAGCCCGAAGGGTTCCCACGGGCGTCCCTCGCCGTACGCCGACAGGAACGTCCCGGCGTCCCAACGGCTTCGGAGTTTGCGCTCGACGTCCGCCGGAGTCGTCCAGGCGCTCACGCCGGCCGGTCCAGGCCGGTCAACGCATGGGCACGCCGGCGTTCGTGGTACTCCTCGATCGTCAGGCACTGCAGGCGCGAGTGATCGCCTTCCCGGGTGTTGTCGACGAAACCGACGGCGGAGACGTACGGCTCGATCACGTGGATCTTCTGCAACGGCGTCACGATGAGGAGCTGCAGCCCGAGCCGCCGGAAGAGGGCGAGAGCGAACCGGGTCGACTCGTCCGAACCACGGCCGAACGCCTCGTCGATCACGACGAACCGGAACGCCTTGGAACGGACCGCACCCCACTCGAGCTTGAACTGGTAGGCAAGCGACGCCGCCAGGATCGTGTAGGCGAGCTTCTCCTTCTGCCCACCGGACTTGCCGCCGGAGTCGGTGTAGTTCTCGTGCTCGGTGTCGTCCTCCCGCCAACGTTCGGAGGCGGTGAAGACGAACCAGTTGCGGACGTCGGTCACCTGCCTCGACCAGGCACGGTCCGCCTCCGTCTGCCCCTCCCGACCCTGGAACCGCTCGATGATCCGTTTGACCTGGAGGAACTTCTGCTCGGAGTACTGGTCGGACTCGTCGCCTGCCACCGTGCTGTCGGTGCACGCCCGCAACTCGCTCCGGAAGTCGCGGATCTCGGTGTTGGGCGTCGGGTGGTGCTCGAGCCGGATGAACCGACCCGGGTTGTAGTCGATCCCGACCAGGGACTCGTTGATCGTGTCGATGCGTTCCTTGATCAGCTCGACCTGCTTGTTGAGCTGGGCCTGGAAGCTCGCGATGTCGCGGATCGTGTTGGTGTTGAGGTACCGCTTGAACTCGGCCTCGAACCGCGGGAGGTCGTCGTCGTCCAACCTCCGGTGGAGGTCGCGGTACTCGTCCGCGGCGAGGACGGAACTGTCGAAGTCGGCGGTCTCCAGCGGGTGGTTCTGGCGGAACACGCTCATCTTCGTCACCGCCCGGTTGGCCGCCTGGCTCTGCCGGGTCCGCCGTGACTCGACCTGGTCGGTGAGGGCGCGCGTGGTGTCGGCGACGGCGCGGTCGCAGTCAGCCGGTGCGACCAACATCGTCGCGTCGACCCGCTTCTCGAGCCGGTCGAAGAACTCCCTCGAGGTCTCCAGGTCGGCCGCCTGCAGGACCTTGTCGTTTCGGCCGAGGGACTCGTAGGCGATCTCGACTTCGCGGTCGAGGCCACCGATCGTGTGCTCGAGCGCCCTACGCCCCTCCTCGGCGGTACGAATCTCTGCCTTGAGGGTCTCGATCTCCTGCCCGATTCGCTCCAGCTCTCCCGACGCCTGCTCGATGCGGCGCTTCTCCGCAGAGAGACCGTCGACCCGTCGTACCAGGTCATTCCAGTCGAGCTCGGAGTAGTCGGCGAACTCGGCGAGCTTGCCCAGCACCGTCCGGCGTTCGATCACGGTGTCAAGGCTGTCGTCGAGCCGCGAGCGCTCGGCAGTCAGCTCATGGAGGCGGCGTTGGACCTTGGCGGCCCGCTGGAGGAGCGTGTCGACCTTCTGCTCGTTGGTCCAGCCGAGGACGTAGGAACTCCGGTCGTCGATCCTGCTTCGGTCGTCCTTCTCGTGGCGCCCGCCCGCGCCCTTGATCTGGCCGGTCCTGGTGATCGCCCGCTGCGCCCGCCGGAACTCCTCCATGGTCTCCACACAGGCGTAGCCCGCGCGGTGAGCGAGCTCCTTCTCCAGCCAGGGATAGAAGTCCGAGTCCTTGATCTCGAGCTTGGCGAACAGCTGCTGCTCCGCCGCACCCGGCTCCGGCGGGGAATAGGGCACGACCGCCCGCGGGACCCGGTAGTAGATCAGCCGGGCGTTGAGATGGTGGTCGTTGATCCAGTCCGACACCAGTCGGTAGTGCTCGTCCGGCACGAGCATCGACAACCCGAACGGCCGGAGCAGCCGCTCGGCGGCGCCCTCCCACTCCGACCATTGCGGGCGCACCTGGATCAGCTCACCGGCGAAGGGCAGTGTGGCCTCGTCCACCCCGACCTCTCGGCAGAGCCGGTTCCGCAGCTCGAGGCTGTGTGCCGGGAGGTTACTGCGCCGCGACTGCAGGCTCCGGAGCTCGGCGTTCAGCTCGGCAGCCTCCTCGGCCAGCGCCTTCTGGTCGACGGCGACCTCGGTGATCCGGTTCTGGGTGTCGGCGAGTGAGCCGCCGGTGCTGGCGGACTCGGCCAGGATCTGCTGCCGTCTCGCCGGGAACTGCTCGGCATGCTCGACGCCCGAAAGCCCGGCCTCACCCAGAAGTTCGTTGAACCGCTGCCACTTGGCATAGCGGGCCGCACGGGCCTGGTCCGCCTCGGCGATCTGGCGTTCCAGCTCGCCCAACCGGTCACCTCCGTGCCCGGCACGCTCGAGCAGCAGGCTCTGGCGTTTGTCGTACAGCCCCGCGAGGTCTCCGCTCACCTGCTCGAGGTCGGCCCGCCGACGCGCGGTCTCCTGCTCGAGCATCGCGATCTGCTCCTCGAGCAAGGCGGCCTTGCGGGTGGCGAAAAAGTACGGAACTGCCGCGCGTTCGCCTTCCAGGGAACCGATCTCGGCACCGAGCGCGTCGTAGGCGTCGCAGTCGGCGAGCAACGGCTCCAGCTCTTTCAGCTGGTTTCGGGCCTTGACGACCGCGTCGTGGGCCTTGGTGAGATCGTCGAAATGCGCGACCAGACGCTCGATCCAGTCCTTCGCGTCGAACGGCTCGAGCATGTGGGTGCGGACGAACTCGTTCAGGTTGCCGACCGACTTCATCGAGACGGTCTGGTGGAAGAGCTCCATCGCCTGCTCGGACTCGATACCCAGCTGGCGGCGGAAGTGCTTGCCGTAGTCGGGGAAGTGGTCGAAAAGTCTGACTCCACTCCCCCGCAGGCGCTTTCGAAGGCTGGCGATATCGCTGCCGAAGTCGCTGAAGTCGGCCTCGACCGACAGTGCCCGGTCGGCAATGGCGAAGAACCTCTGTGGCTGGCCATGGTTCTGGTCGGTCATCCAGAAGACCTGCGCGAGGGTGACCGTCGAGTCGTAGCCCTCGTTGCCGAAGACCCCGAGGATGACCGAGAAGTCGCCTGGTTTCCGCAGGCTCACCGGGCGGGAGCTTCCGGTCGTCTCACTGCGTTCGGACTTGTAGTAGCCGAGAACGTACGACCGGAGGCTGCGTTCCCTGGTTTCGGCACCGGCGGCCTTGTTGTAGGAGATCCGGTTGGCGGGGAGCAGCAATGTCGTGACGGCATCGACGAGGGTTGACTTGCCAGAACCGATGTCGCCGGTGAGCAAGGCGTTGTCGCCGCGCAGGTCAAGCGCCCACACACGGGCGTCGAACGTGCCCCAGTTGAAGATCTCGAGCCGTTCCAGCCGATGACCTGTCCGCGGGGTGCCGGTGCCGGCGTTCTCCAACTCGACCGCGCTGAACAGCCCCGTCATCGCTCTCCTCCGCCCCTGCCGTTGTCGCCACCCTCGGCGCCACTCTCGCCATCGGCGTCGCCGTCGGTGGTACCGGCTCCACCGCCAAGCTGTGCCGCATAGGCCGCGATGCGTTCGTCGAAGTCGGCGAGCCACTGACCATCGACGAAGGCCTTCAGTATTCGGCGGACCTCGTAGTGCGGCTCCCGGTCCTTGGTGCGGCGCAGGAAGCCGAGGTCGGTCACCCGCGTGATGTGCGCGTCGATCTGGTCGACGAGCCGAGCTTCGTTGCTCCCGTCCGGCAGGAAGACACGCACCATGTCGACGATCTGGTCGCGGCTCAACACGAGTTTGGAGTCTGCGTTGCGGGCATCGAACTCGGTGAGCTTCTTGCGGAGCAGCGCCAGTAGCAGGCTGACGTGGAACGACAACGAGCGCCGGGCGATCAGCCGCGGGATCGCCTGGCCGTTCTGCGCGTTCTGAGCGTTGTCGTCGTCGAGGTCGGGCTTCGAACGCAGGAACGCGTAGCCCTCGGCTTCGTCGATGACGACGGTGAGCCCCAGGACGCCTACATAGTCGCGTACCTGCGGCTGGAGCTGGAGCAGGTGTCGCCACGGGATCTCGTGGGTGTCGCGGTAGACGACGCCCTTCATCAGATGCGTCACCGCCAGCGAGAGACTGGGTTCGGCCGTCCCGGGTCGCCGCGCAGGGCTCACGCTCATCGAAGGGCCCGTTCCGTCGCGTCGGTTGTCCGCACGAACGTCACGCGCGGGAGGCTCGCGACCCGTTCCTGGCCGTCGGCGTCGATCCAGTCGACCTGCTCCCTGACCTCCTCGTCGAACACGACCGCGAAGGAGTCGTCGGCGAGCGACAGGTAGGTGACGAGTTCGGCAAGTCCCTGCTCGAGTGGGTGCTCACCGATGACGTCGCAGAGCCCGACCTGGGCACGCTGCTGCAGGCAGCGCCGGACACCGAGCGAGAGCCGGGTCGGATCCACGAAGACCTGGTTGAAGAGCGCCGACGGGTCGAAGTCGCCCTCGCCGCCTTCGACCCTGCTGTCGATCGGGGCCTTCGCCGCCGGTGTGTAGAGCGGGCGTTCCATCGGCAGGACGACCGCGGGGGTCGTGCCGTCGATGTCGAACGTCAACGGCGGGACGCCGTGTGCGCGCAGCCGCATCGCGCTGGACTCGATGCTGTGCAAGAGGTCCATCACCCGGCGGTTCTCCAGCCACGCCTGATCGTCGAGGAAGCGGCGGAGCTGGTCGGACAGCAGGCGGACTGTCGCCTGGGTGCGTTCGCAGGCGTCGAGCCAGTCGTAGTGGATGTGGCGCATCCGGGGGTCGCGGTCGTCGATCGCCTCGAGCTGCTGGACGCGTTCGAGGAGGTCGGTGAGCTCGGCCTGCCGCCGCGGGGAGAGGAGGAAGTCGTAGAACGCCTGGAAGCTCTTGCCCTGATCGGACTCGGCGATCGCGTGACGGTTGCCGAGCACCTCGTCGAGCAGTTCCCCCTTGGCTCCACTCCAGCCCGCGACCCGCTCACGCAGCGCCCGGTCGAGCGAACGGAAGTTGGCCTCGACCTCGCGGAAGTCGGCGAGCAACTCGCGCGCGGTGGTCGCGAACTGCTGGTAGCGGTCGCGCTGGGCGGCCGGTTCGAGCACGTCCACGTTGCCCTTCTCCACCTCGGCGATCTCGACGTCGATGGCGTGCCGGCGCCGGCGCAGCTCGGCGAGGCGGACCTCGGGATCGTCCTCGGCGCCATAGACCATCTGCCGGAGCAGGTCGAACAGCGTGTTGAGGCGCGACTCGGTGCCGACGAACGCCCTGGACCGCAGCGTCGCCACCCATGACAGCGCCTTCTCGACCGCGGGGGTGGCGTCGAAGTGTGGTTCGTCGGACCCGGCGGGGTAGTACTTGCGGAGCCAACCGGCCTCCGGCGCCGCCCAGTCGTCGAGATAGGCCGTCGCGCGCCGGGGGAAGGTCGCAGGGCCCAGGCGTTCGTTGAGGGCGTAGAGCTCGTCGTCGAGCCGGCTGGCAAGGGCCGAACTCGAGATGGATCGGATGTTGTCCTCCACGAACACCTTGGCCAGGAAGCTGAGGATGAGCGGGGCGTGATCGGCACGCAGCAGCTTCCACGCCGAGCTGTGTCGGCGAAGCGTCTCGATTTCGTCGAAGGACACCGCGCCCCACCGTCCGTCGCCGTCTGACCGATCCCTCATGTTCGACCCTCGTGTACCGACCGTCGTGAATCGACCCTCATGATAGGGACGGCGCAGGACAGATCCGCTCAGGCGACGACGGCGCCACGCAGGACGATCCGGGTGGGCGCGGCGAGCGCCCGGAGATCGTCGAGCGGATCGGCGTCGTAGACCACGAAATCGGCCGGCGCGCCCTCGGTCAGGCCGGGGTTGGCACCGAGCCATTCCCGGGCCCGCCAGGAGCCGGCGGCGAGGGCGTCGCGCCGCGAGAGCCCCACCCGCTCGTGCAGCAGCCGGATCTCGGTGGCGATGAGCCCGTGCGGCAGCACGCCGCCCGCGTCGGTCCCGGCGTAGATCGCGACGCCGGCCTCCGCTGCCGCCCGGAGCGTGTCGTCGACCCGGTCGTAGAGGGCACGCATGTGGGACGCGTAGACCGGGAACTTCGCCTCGCCCTGGTTCGCGTACTCACCGAAGTTGTCGAGCTGGCGCCGGGTGGGTACCAGCGCGACTCCGCGCTCGGCCATGGTGCTGATCAGCTCGGCTGAGAGTCCGGTGCCGTGTTCGAGGCAGTCGATGCCGGCCGCGAGCAGGTCGGGCAGGGCGTCCTCGCCGAAGACGTGTGCGGTCACCCGGGCGCCCATCTCGTGCGCCTTGGCGATCGCGGCCGAGAGCGCGTCACCCGGCCAGCAGGGTGCGAGGTCGCCGGCGTCGCGGTCGATCCAGTCGCCGACCAGCTTGACCCAGCCGTCACCCCGGCGCGCCTGCTCGGCCACGGTGTCGACCAGCTCGTGCGGCTCGATCTCCACGCCGTAGTTGCGGATGTAGCGCTTCGTACGCGCGATGTGGCGGCCGGCCCGAATGATGTGCGGCAGGTCGTCGCGCTTGTCGATCCACCTGGTGTCCGCGGCGCTGCCGGCGTCGCGCAGCAGCAGGGTTCCAGCGTCGCGGTCGGCCAGGGCCTGCCGCTCCTGCTCGTCGGCGGGGACGGCGCCGTGGGCATCGAGGCCGACGTGGCAGTGGGCGTCGACGAGACCGGGTACGACGAAACCCTCGGCCACCGTCTCGGCACCCGCCACCCGGGTGGAGGTGATCCTGCCTCCGACGACGTAGAGATCGCGGTAGTCGCCTTCGGGGAGCACGACCCCGCGTACCCGGAACGGTTGGGTACTCATCCGCGCCGCGCTCACTTGCCGTCTTTCCCCAGCATGTCGCGAAGCTCCTCGGGGAGCTCGAAGCCGTCAGGCACCTCCGCCCGGCCCTGACCCTGTGCCCGCATCAGGTCGGCGATGTCGCCGCCGAGCGCGGGCATGGTGGGCTCGGGCTCGACCGCCTCCTGGGCGGCGATCGCACCCTGCCGGGCCCGCTTGGCGGGGTTACCGGAACGCCCGGAGCGCTGCTTCTTGCCGCCCTTGCCCTTCTTGCCCTTGCGGTTTCCGACACCGCCACCGCCCATGCCGGGTATCCCGGGCATTCCGGGGATCCCCTTGCCCTGGCTGAGCTGGCTCATCATCTTGCGCGCCTCGAGGAACCGCTCGACCAGCAGGTTGACGTCGTTGACCTTGGTGCCCGAGCCGTTGGCGATGCGCAGCCGGCGGGAGCCGTTGATGAGCTTCGGATCCTCCCGCTCGGCCGGTGTCATCGACCGGATGATCGCCTCCACCCGGTCGAGCTCGCGGTCGTCGAGCTGGTCGACCTGGTTGCGGATCTCGCCGAGGCCGGGGAGCATGCCGAGGATCTTCGACAGCGAACCCATCTTGCGAACGGCCTGCATCTGGGCGAGGAAGTCCTCGAGGGTGAAGCCACGCTCGGTCTTGAGCTTCTCGGCGACCCGGTTGGCCTGGTCCTCGTCGAACGCCTGCTCGGCCTGCTCGATGAGGGTGAGGACGTCGCCCATGCCGAGGATGCGCGAGGCCATCCGGTCGGGGTGGAAGACGTCGAAGTCGTCGAGCTTCTCGCCGTTGGACGCGAACATCACCGGTCGGCCGGTGACGTGGCGTACGGACAGGGCGGCACCACCGCGAGCGTCACCGTCGAGCTTGGCGAGCACCACACCGTCGAAGCCGACGCCGTCGCGGAACGCCTCGGCGGTCGTCACGGCGTCCTGGCCGATCATCGCGTCGACGACGAACAGGATCTCGTCGGGCTTGACGGCATCGCGGATGTCGGCGGCCTGCTGCATCATCTCCGCGTCGACGCCGGTCCGACCCGCGGTGTCGATGATCACGACGTCATAGAGCTTGCTCCGGGCGTGGTCGACGCTCTGCCGGGCCACCTCCACCGGGTCGCCGACCCCGCTGCCCGGCTCCGGCGCGAACACCGCGACGCCCGCCTGCTCGCCGACGACCTGCAGCTGCTGGACGGCGTTCGGGCGTTGCAGGTCGGCGGCAACCAGCACGGGCTGGTGACCCTGGCCCTTCAGCCATCGGCCCAGCTTGCCCGCCAGCGTGGTCTTACCGGCACCCTGCAGACCGCAGAGCAGGATCACCGTCGGCGGCGTCTTGGCAAACCGCAGCCGTCGCGTGTCGCCACCGAGGATCTCGATGAGCTCCTCGTTGACGATCTTGATGACCTGCTCGGCCGGGTTGAGGGCCTGGTGCACCTCGGCGCCCCGGGCGCGCTCCCTGACCCGTCCGATGAAGTCACGGACGGCCGGCAGCGCGACGTCGGCCTCCAGCAGTGCGATGCGTATCTCACGACATGTCGTGTCGATGTCGGCATCGGAGAGCCGGCCCTTGCCGCGAAGCCGCTTGAAAGTTGCCTCGAGGCGATCAGAAAGTGTGGCGAACACGGTGACAGTCCCGGTCCTTGCTCGGCGGGTGGGGTCCTGGCCAGGGTAGCCGTCTTGTCCGGGTTCGATGGAGCGACCACCACCAGCGACCGACGAAACCTCTCTCAGGTGAGTGTCGTCGCGAACGAGTCGAGGAGTTGGGCGAGGGCGGTGTGACCGAGCGGTCCACCGTCGGGTCCCGTCAGATAGATGACGTCGACGGCCTCACCGGCCCAGGTGCTGACGTGCGCCGAGCGCACCGAGGCGTCCGCAGCCGCCACCGCCGTACAGATCTGGTGGAAAAGTCCGGGTCGGTCGTGGGCGCGGATCTCCACCACCGTGGCGGTAGCCGACGCGTCCGGCACCACGCGGACATCCGCGGGCGCCACCGGGCTGCGGTGGTTCGCGTCCAGCCTGGACAGCCGCTCGGCCAGGTCGCTGGCTCCCGCCGAGCTGGACAGCGCGGCGGACAGGCGTTCGCGCAGGATCGCCGCGTCGGGCGGGTCGCCGACGACGGCCCAGATGGACACGCCCACCCCGTCCACGGTCTCGACCGAGGCGGACTGCACGGACAACCGGGCGAGGGCGAGTACGCCGGCCACCGTGGCGAGCAGACCCACCCGGTCGGGCGCCACGGCGGTCAGGCAGGTCGTGTCCGACCGTACGGGAGAGCTGGGCTCGACAACCACGTCGAGCCGGCCCCGGTCGGCGAGGGCGCGCTGCCAGTGCTGGAGCGGCTCGGGAACGGGCAGGTGGCCGCGTTCGAGCTGGCCGCGGACGCGTACGACGAGCCTCGCCAGCAGTCCGGCCCGCCACGGCGTCCATGCGGCGGGGCCGGTCGCCCTCGCGTCGGCCTCGGTGAGCGCGGCCAGCAGGTCGAGGAAGTCGGCGTCTCCCACGGCGGCGGCGACCCGCGCGATCGTGGCGGGATCGTCGAGGTCGCGCCGGGTGGCGGTCTCGATCAGCAGGAGGTGCTGGCGGACGAGCCCCACGAGCGTGTCGACGTCGGCCGGCGTGAAACCCCACTCGGCGGCGATCTTGCCGGCGAGCACGGCACCCCGCTCGCTGTGACCCTCGCCCTCCCCCTTGCCGATGTCGTGCAGCAGCGCTGCCACGAGAAGGAGGTCGGGCCGGTTCACCCGGCGGACCAGGGTCGCCGCGTGGACGCAGGTCTCCAGCAGGTGCCGGTCGACGGTGTGCCGATGCACCGGGGAGTACTGCGGTGCACAGCGCACCCGCTCCCACTCCGGCAGGACACGTCCGATCAGGCCCGCCTGGTCGAGCGTCTCCCAGACCGGCAGCAGGTCATGTCCGGCGCCGAGCAGGGCGGTGAACAGCCGGCGCGCCTCGGCCGGCCAGGGGACCGGGAGCCTCGCCCTGCTGGCCGCGAGTCGCTCGGCCGTGTGCGGCGCGAGCAGCAGTCCCCGGTCGGCGGCCGCGTACGCGGCCCGCAGGGGCAGCAAAGGGTCCGAACCCCACCGGGTGGCGGAGTCGGGAGCGAGGACGACCTCGCCGTCGACGGCCGCGACGCCCGGGGCGAGCGGCGTGAGCTGCGGACCAGGCCGAGGCCGCGTCCTGCCGACCCGGCGACCCGACCGTGCCGCCAGCCCGCGCCCAGCCCGCCGCCAGGCGATGTCGGCGGTGTGGCTCATGGTGCGCCCGAGCTGGTAGACGTGGCGCAGGAGCGCGTCCCGGTCGGCAAGGCCGCAGCCCTCGGCGACGTCGGCCTGCAGGTCGGCCAGCAGCCGGTCGGTGGGCTTGCGGCCGGCAACCTGGTGGAGCACGTCGCGGACGTCCAGCAGGTCGCCGCGCATCCGCGCCAGCGCCGCGTGCGGGATCTCCACCAGCCACGTCGCCGCCAGCGCCCGGAGGACGACCCCATCGCGAAGTCCGCCGCGGGCCTCCTTCAGGTCAGGTTCGAGCAGGAACGCCAGCTCGCCGAACCGATCGGCCCGCCGCCGGCAGCTCTCCTCGAGCTCGGGCAGCCGCTGCCGCGCGCTCCGCCGCCATCCGGTGAGCAGGGTCGTCCGCAGCTTGATCGTCAGCGCGGCATCACCGGCGACGTGCCGTGCGTCCAGCAACGACAGGGCCGAACGCAGGTCGGAGTCGGCGGCTTCCGTCGCCTCCTCGAGAGTCCGGACACTGTGGTCGAGGGGCACTCTGGCGTCCCAGAGCGGATACCACAGGCCCTCGGCCACGGTGGAGACGTCGGCGCAGCGTTCGTCGTCGTAGAGCAGAAGGACGTCGAGGTCGCTCGCGGCCGAGAGCTCGCCCCGGCCGTAGCCGCCCAGGGCGACGACCGCGACACCGCCGCCGGCGCTCTCGTCGGGCAGTGCGGCGGCGAGCAGGTCCCGCAGACGCGCGTCGGCGGCATCGGTGCGCTCCGCCCGCGAGCGGCTGACCGAGGTCAGTCGCTCGCGCTGCCGTGGTGCGTCAGCCGATGCCGCCGTCGACGTCAAGGCCCTACAGCGCCTCCTGCCCGCTCTCTCCGGTACGTACCCGGATGACGGTCTCGACCGGGACGACCCAGACCTTGCCGTCGCCGATCTTGCCGGTGTGGGCGCTCTTGGTGACCACATCGACGATGTCCTCGACGTCGGAGTCGTCGACGACGATCTCGACCCGCACCTTGGGCACCAGGTCCACTTCGTACTCCGCGCCACGGTAGACCTCGGTGTGGCCCTTCTGCCGGCCGTAGCCGCTGGCCTCCGTGATGGTCATACCCGAGACGCCGAAGGCCTCGAGAGCCGCGCGTACCTCGTCGAGCCGGTGTGGCTTGATGACCGCGGTCACCAGCTTCATCGGGCCACGCTCCCTTCCTTGTTCCCGGCCTCGTCGGCCGATTCGGCTGGCTCAGCTGGTGCGTCCGCCGGAGCGGCGGAGTTGGTGCTGGCGTCGACGGTCACCGGCGCGGCACCGTCGGCGCTCTCCCTGACGAGGAGGTGGGCCCGGGAGCCCCCGCTGATCGTCGAGAAGTCGTACGCCGTCTCCGCGTGCTCGGCGAGGTCGATGCCGCTGACCTCGTCGTCGGTGCTGACTCGGAAGCCCATCGTCTTGTCGATGGCCTTGCAGATGACATAGGTCAGGACGAACGAGTAGACCAGAACCGCGCCCGCCGCGATGACCTGCTTCCACAGCTGGGTGAAGCCGCCACCGTAGAGCAGACCGTCGACGCCCGCCGGCGCCACCGCCGCGGCGAGGAACCCGATGAGTAGGGTTCCGACCAGGCCGCCGACGAGGTGGACGCCCACCACGTCGAGCGAGTCGTCGTAGCCGAACTTCGACTTGAGCGAGACCGCTAGTGCACACAGCACGCCGGCCGCGACACCGACAAGGATCGCGCCGATCGGCGTGACCGCGGCGCAGGCCGGTGTGATCGCCACGAGTCCCGCCACCGCACCGGACGCGGCACCGAGTGTCGTCGGTTTGCCGTCCCGGAGCTTCTCCACGAGCAGCCAGCCGAGGACCGCGGCGGCCGTTGCGACCTGCGTGTTGATGAACGCGACCCCTGCGGCACCGTTCGCGGCCACCGCCGAACCGGCGTTGAACCCGAACCAGCCGAACCACAGCAGCCCGGCGCCCAGCAGGACCAGCGGCAGGTTGTGCGGACGCATCGGCTCCTTGCGCCAACCGATGCGCTTGCCCAGGACCAGGGCGGCCGCGAGACCTGCCGCGCCGGCGTTGATGTGGACGGCGGTACCACCCGCGAAGTCGAGGGCCTGGAGCCGGTCGGCGATCCAGCCGCCGTCGCCGTCGTTGAAGAAGAAGACCCAGTGCGCGACCGGGAAGTAGACGATCGTCGCCCAGGCCACGACGAAGACGATCCAGGCGCTGAACTTCGCCCGGTCGGCGATCGCGCCCGAGATCAACGCGACGGTGATGATGGCGAACATCGCCTGGAAGGCGACGAACACCGTTGAGGGCAATGTGCCGGACAGCGAATCCTCGCCCAGCAGACCCCTCAGGCCGACAGCTTCGAGGTTGCCGAGGAGGCCACCTCCGATATCGGTCCCGAACGCCAGCGAGTAGCCGTACAACACCCACAGGATGCTGACGACGGCAATCGCGGCGAAGTTCATCATGAGCATGTTGAGTACGCCCTTGGCCCGGACCATGCCGCCGTAGAACAAGGCGAGTCCAGGTGTCATCAGTAGGACAAGGGCGGAACTGGCCAACACCCAGGCGGTGTCGCCTGCGCTGAGCTCGGGCATCGCTTCTCCTCGCGAGTTCGTCCGAACCTTCGGGTGATGCTCTCGTGGTGGAACCCGACGGTGGGCCCACCGCGGCCACGGGGCGCCGGCCCTGTTCCTCCAGGTACCGGGGCCACCCGCGGATGGATCTGGCAAGCGTGGTCCGGCCGTGTTTCGCAGGCTGCCGCCGTATGTTGCGGACCGATGACGGAAGGCCGGTCCGATGTGAATTCCGTGTGAACTACGCTCCGCCACCAACCGGGTGCGAGGGCCCGAAAAGGGACGGTCGCGGAGGGTCAGACCCGAGGCGCGAGCGCCCGCAGCGGGACCGCCGCCTTGAGCAGCATTTCGTCGTACTCCTCCGCAGGGTCGGAGTCGAGCACGATCGCCCCACCTGCACCCACCGTGAGCAGACCGGCATGGACGACGGCGGTACGGATGACCACGCTGAGGTCGGCGGTGCCGGCGAGTCCGAAGTGTCCGACCGCTCCGGAGTAGACGCCCCGCGGGCGGTCCTCCAGCTCGTCGAGGATCCGCATCGTCCGTAGCTTCGGGGCACCGGTCATCGACCCCGGGGGGAAGCACGCGCGGACCGCCTGGACCGCGCTCACGTCGGCGCGCAGGCGGCCGCGGACCGTGGAAACCAGCTGGTGCACGGTGGCGTAGGACTCGACGGAGAGGAATGCCGGAACGCTGATCGTGCCGGGCTCGCACACGCGGCCGAGGTCGTTGCGCAGGAGGTCGACGATCATGAGGTTCTCGGCCTGCGTCTTCGAGCTCGTCGCGAGTTCCTTGCACAGCAGTGCGTCGATACCGGGGTCGGCGGCGCGGGGCGCCGTCCCCTTGATCGGTCGCGACTCGGCGTGACGCTCCGCGTCGACGGTGAGGAACCGTTCGGGCGAGGCCGAGAGGACGTGGGCGTCCCCGAGTCGTAGGTAGGTGGCGTAGGGCGCGGGGTTGATCCGCCGTAACCGCCGGTAGAGCAACCATGGATCCGCGTCGCAGGGCAGCTCCACGGAATTGGTGAGACAGATTTCGTAACTCTCACCGGCCCGCAACCGGTCAAGACAGGTTTCGATGTCGGCGACGTAACGGTCCCGCGGACGGACGAGCCATGGTTCGGGGTCCACCCCGGTGGCGGGTTCGGACCAGTCCCCCTGTGGTGTCGCCGCGCGGGACAGGTCCCGCAACCGGGCGAGAGCGCCGTCGATCCACCGCGGCGGCTCGCCCGTGGTCGCCACCTCGCACACCCAGGTCCGCGCGTCGCGATGGTCGACGACGACGAACCTCGTCGCCGACATCCAGGTGGCATCGGGCAGCGGGGCCTGGTGGGAACTGACTACGCCGTCGTACGCCTTCAGCTCATAGCCGAGGTAACCCACGTAACCGCAGGCGAGAGCGGGCGGCAGACCGTCGGGCACACGGACGGTCCGGGCGGCGAGCCGGCGTTCGAGGGCGTCGAACACCGTGTCGGTGCCCCGGTCGGTGACCCTGGCGTGCAGGACGTCGCCATGCGGACCGCCCGCGTCTCCGAGCAGGGAGTAACGGGCGGGGCCGGCCACGAGGCTGCTGTCCAGCCAGAAGGCCCACCGGCTGGCCCCGAACAGGGCCTCGAACGCCTGCTCGGCGTCCACCTCGCCGGCCAGCTCCCGGCAGTGGAGGACCCAGCTCGTCACCGCACCAGGCTACGGAGTCCAGCGGGCGGCCCCGGTGCGCACCTCGGCGTGCACCACGTCGACGCCCTCTGACTCAACCGGTGAGGACGTCGACCGCCCGGCGTTCGAGGTCGGTCGCCTGCTCGACAAGCCCCGCCAGCCGGTCGAGCAGCTCGCGCAGGACCGCCTCGCCCGGCGGCGCCGCGGCGTAGGCGTCGGTGAGCTCGTCGACCCGCGAGGTCACGGCCCGGATCTCCTCGGCCGGCCCACCGTCGAGCAGCAGTCCGAGCCGTTCCTCGACCATCGCGTCGTACGCGGCGAGTGCCGGCAGTCCCGCGGGCAGCGCCGCCGCCGCGACCGCCGACCACACGTCGCCCGAACGCCGGAAGAGATCCGCAGCCTCGAGGTAGGCCGGATCGTCGACGACCCCGGCGGCCTCGGCCAGGAAGTCGGCGTACAACGGCCGCGTCGCGCCTGGCCCGGTGTACTCCACCTCCAGGCAGTCGTGCAGCCGGCGGACACCGGCGAACAAGGCCCGGGGGTCGGCGAACCTCACCGCCCACCCGGTCTTTCCGCGGGGATCGGCGAGCTGTTCTGCCAGCCTCCGCATCCCGGAAAAGCCGAAGTTGACGTCGAAGGTGTTATCCAGGACCGGCCCCGTGAGGTGCGCGCAGGTGGTGGCGACCGCATCCCGCACAGCCGCCGCGAGGTCGACCGGCTGCTCCGGCGCGACCACGGCCAGCATCGCGTGCCGCCCCCTGCGGTGGGCGGCCCACGCGGCGAGGAACTCCGGCAGCGGCAACGACCAGGGCCGCACGCCCTCGTCGTCGAGCAGCACCCGCTCCTCCCCACCCTCGTCGTCGAGACCACAGACGAGAACGTCGTACGGGTCCGCGTAACCCTCGCCACAGGCGAGTCCGTGCCAGGGCAGGCCGGCACGGTCGACGGTGCAGAGCGCCGGCTTTTCGAGCATGGCCTCGGTGTACGGCTCATTCGTGTGTGGGGCCCGGACGCCCACGGCGTCGAGGGCATGAGCCAGCGCCGCCGAAGCGTGATGCTGCCCACCGCCGAACCTGCGGTAACCGGGAAGCAGACCCGCGTAGGTCGCCGACGCGACGGTGTTGAGGGACGCTTGGGCGAGAACGTGTCGCCGCGCGGTGGTGTAGGACTCGTTGGTGCGGGCCATCCGAGCCCGGACCAGTCGCTTGAAGGACCGGCGTACGGTCATGGTTCGACCTCTCCTGACAACCCGCGCGCACCCCACGACTCACCCGGGCCGCCGGACAGGGTTCCACCATGGGTGGTGACATCGAACACCGGTGACCAGACCGCCGTCCCGAGGACACGTGTCCCCTTCGCCTCCGCGAAAGCCGGGCGGCGTGGGCACCCGGTCAGGAGGTCTGGCGCAGGACGGCGCCGAGACACAGCCTAGTCCCGCCGGTCACCACCGCGTCCTCGGGAGCCTCGCGTTCCGCGGCGGCTCAAAGGCCCAGCGGCTCCCTGAACTCTGCGATCAGCCGCGCCTTGGACCGCGCTCCGACGATCATGTGCACAAGCTCGCCGTGACGGTAGACCTGCAGCGTCGGGTTGGCCCTGACCTGGCAGGCGGAGACCGTCTGCGGGTTCTCGTCCGTGTTGATCTTCGCCACCGTGATCCGGTCGGCATGCTCGGTCGCGATCTCCTCCAGTACGGGCGCGATCATCCGGCAGGGAGGGCACCAGGGTGCCCAGAACTCGACGAGCACGGGCCGGTCACTGGCGAGAACCCGTTCGGCGAAGTCGGCGTCGGTGACGGTGACGGTGGCGGTGTCGGCGCTCGTGACGGGACGGTGCGGCATGGCTGGTCTCCTGTCGTACGACGAAGGGCGCTGGCGAGCTGCGCCTCGACCCGGGTTCGGGTGGCCTGAAGCCGGTCGATGCACCCGTCGAGCTCGGCGAGCTTGCGGCGGTAGACCGCGACGGAGTTGGGGCACACGTCCCCCGCGTCGTTGCCGGCGCGCAGGCACTCCACGAAGGGTCGGGTGTCCTCCAGCGAGAACCCGATGGCGAGGAGCGATCTGATCTCGGTGACGATCCGTTCGTCCGCGCTGCCGTAGTCGCGGTAGCCGTTCGAGCTCCTGCGCGCCGCGAGCAGGCCCTGAGCCTCGTAGTAACGCAGCGCACGGGTCGTCGTGCCGGTCCGCTCGGCAAGCTCTCCGATCCGCATCTGACCTCCTCACCAGCGACCGTAGACCTTGACGCCGACGTCAAGGCCAGTCGTGGCGAGCGGTATTCCCGCGCGAATGGCCGGACCCTCAGAACCCCAGGACGAGGCCCTCCTGGCGGGGGTCGGATCCACCGGCGAGCACGCCAGTGTCCGGATCACGGGCGATGATCTGCGCGCCGCTCAGACAGCTCCAGTCCCCGTCGACGACGATCGTGTGACCGCGGTCGCGAAGCGACTGTGCGTACTCCTCACCCACCCGGCCCTCGAGGGTCAGTTCGAATCCGGTCGCCGGCCCGGAGCCGAAGCCCGTCGAGCTGAACCACAGCGGCTGCTCGACGGTCTGCTGGGCGTCCCAGCCACCGTCGACGAGACCGACCACGGTCTGGAGGTTCCACTGCGGCTGCCGGTCGCCGCCCGGCGTACCGCCTGTGACGACCAGCCGGCCGGCCGGATCGGCGATGAGGTAGCAGTTGAGCGTGTGCATGGGCTTCTTGCCGGGCGCGTAGACGTTGGGATGCCGGTCGTCGAGGGAGAACGCCGACGCGCGGTTGTTGAGCACCACGCCGGTGTCGCCGGCCACGACGCCGCTGCCGAAGTTGGCGGCGACGGACTGGATGAGCGACACCATCGTCCCGTCGCCGTCGACGACGTTGAGGTAGGTCGTGTGCCCCTCGTCGAGCCTGCCGGCCGAGATGTCCGTCTGTGCCCGGTCGCCGATCCGCGCCGCCCGCCGCGCGGCCCAGTCCTTCGACAGCATCTGGTCGACGGGCGACTTGCCTGCCGCCGGATCCTTCAGGTACGCATGCCGGTCGGCGAACGCCAGCCGGATCGCTTCGACCAGCACGTGTGTGGCGGCTGCCGTCCCCACGCCGAGCGCCGGCACGTCGAAGCACTCGGCGATGTTGAGCGCCTCCAGCAGGATGATTCCCTGGCTGGGCAGGGCCGTCTGGAAAACGGTGTGGTCGCGATAGGTCGTCGAGAGCGGCGCCGACACGGTCGTGCGGTGGTCGGCGAAATCGGTCGTACGCAGAGCACCGCCGACCTCGGCGAGGTACGCCGAGATGCGTTCGGCGATCTCTCCCTGGTAGAAGACGTCCGCACCTCCCGCCGCGACAGTCTCCAGCGTCCGCGCGAGGTCCTCCTGCCGGAAGACGCTGCCAGGCTCGGGCGG
Organism: Actinopolymorpha sp. B11F2; assembly: GCF_040195635.1. Taxonomy (NCBI): domain Bacteria; kingdom Bacillati; phylum Actinomycetota; class Actinomycetes; order Propionibacteriales; family Actinopolymorphaceae; genus Actinopolymorpha; species Actinopolymorpha sp. B11F2. The sequence goes on from NZ_JBEFTX010000004.1 coordinate 137,517, forward strand.
ATGGCCGCCGGGCAGGAACACCTTCGCCGACGCCGGCAGTCGCCCGAGCAGGTCGGCGAACTTCGCGATGAACGACACGAGCACCGGGGAGATCGCGTGCCCCCGCGCGTAGTCGATCGCCGGCTCGACGAGTTCGGCGAACGGCCGGCTCCCCCACTGCTCGAGCAGCGTGAAGTACGCATGGACCATGCCCGGCACCGTCACCGAGAGCGGGCCGTTGGATGGCATGCGTACGCCGTCGTGCGCCTGCCGCATCGCCTCGAGGGAGGCGCCACGCGGGGCGATGCCGCTCCCCTGGACCGAGCTCACCCGGCCCGCCCCACCGTTCGCGGCCGGGTCGTGGATCAGGGCGAAGAGGTCGCCGCCGAGCCCGCACATCTCCGGCATGACGACCGCCGCCACCAGCCCGGACGCGACCGCGGCGTCGACGGCGTTGCCACCGGCGGCGAGCGTGCGGAGTCCAGTGCTCGTGACCAGCGGATGGGACGAGGCGACCATGCCGTGGTGACCGAAGGCCGGGGCGATCCGGCGGCGGGGCCAGTCGAAGGGTTGTGCGTCGGTCCGTGGAAACCCGATCACTTGGCGCCTTTCGCCGGGGTCAGCCGTCCCGCGTACATCAGCATGATCGTGAAGTTGTCGGCGTACGGCGAGTTCTGCAGGATCGGATCGCTGTCCGGCGGCCACTTTCCGGCGCGCTCCCCCTCCAGGCACGGATTGTTTCCGTACCTCTCGAACAGCGGGATCATCGGCAGCAACTCATTGAAGGCAAGGGCGATGTTGGTCACGCTCTTCTTCTGCGCGGCCTCGTCGAGACCCTCGCCCGCCTCGATCACGAGCCTTTCGAGGTCGACCTCGCCGAGCGCCTTCGTGGTCTGCTCCAGTTCGAACCCCATGCCCCGACCGCCCTGGTTGGCCGCGACCGGGATGTTGTGCGTGAACAGGTCCTGGACGAACGCGAAGTGCGGATGCGGGTGGGCCGACGTCCCCCACGCCTGGATCGCGAGGTCGAAGGCTCCCTTGTCGACGTCGATCGGCTGCTGCGCCTCGGTGACGCCGCGCGCGGTGACGGCGATGCCGAACGCCGAGAGCTGCTTGGCGGCGTTCTGGCCGGCGGCGGACCAGTCGGCGTACTCCGCCGGGAAGCTGAGCTCGTAGCGCGCCGGCTCACCGTCCGGTGTCAACCACTGCTTGCCGTCCTTCGTCCAGCCTGCCTGGGTGAGCAGGTCGGCCGCCTTGTCCTGGTCGTACGCATACTTCTCCAACCGGTCCTGGTCTGCCGCGGACAACCAGTCGGGGACGAGGTTGTCGGAGAATCCGGCCATGTATTCGACACCCACCCCGGAGTCGGCGAGGGAGACCTGGCCGTTCTGGTTCCGGTCGATCGCGTGGGCGAGCGCCTGCCGCGCGCGGACGTCGCCGAACTCCTTCAGCTTGTCGAGGTTCATGAGGAGTGCCGGGCCGGAATAGACCGGCGGGCGGATGATCCGGAATCCCGTCTTGATCATCTGCTTCTCGGTGGCGACCGGGAAACCGTGGGTGGCGTAGTCGAGATTGCGGGCCAGCACGATCGGCGTGATCGTCGGCGTCTCGCCGTTGAAGACGACCACCTTGTCGAAGGCCACCTTGTCCGCCGCGTACCCCTTGGGGTTCTTGACCAGGCTGAGCTGCGCGTTGGTGATGCTGTCGTAGTCGTAGGTGAACGGGCCGGAGGCGATCGCCTCCTTGGGCCGGTACGCCTGGAACTCCTCGTTGAGCTTCTTGCCCTCGGGCGAGTCGAGGTCCTTGTCCTCGGTGAAGAGCTTCTCGGCCTTGCGCGCCCACTCGCCGTAGGTCGCGTCGGAGTGGAGGCGCTGGCGCAGGACGTAGCGTTCGACGACGGTCGAGGGCTTGCGCATGGTGAGCACGACCGTGTGGTCGTCGGGTGCCTCCACCTTGTCGATGTACTCCCAGAGGGAGTTGCGCATGATCCGCAGGCACCAGTACGTCGTGAGCGCGTCCCGGCTCGTGATCGGCTTGCCGTCGCTCCACGTGAGTCCCTTGCGGAGCGTCATGGTGAACGTGCTCGCCGCCTCGTCGGTGTTCCACTTTTCGGCGAGCATCGGCTCCCAGGTCTGTTCCTTCCACCGGAACATCGCGCCGGGAGCGAGGATGAGATCGATGTAGAAGTGGTCGCCGAGAATCGAGTCGGTGACGCCGTCCATGAGGTTGAAGTGACCCTTCGGCGGCACCTGGAAGGCCGTGCCGCCGTGGAACTCGGCGAGCTGCGCACCGGCGCCGGAACCGCCACCGCCACCTCGTTGGCAGGACATGAGAAGCCAGGCCGTCGCGCCGGCTCCGGCGAGTTGAAGGGCGTGGCGCCGGGAGACGCGGGTCTCAGACCGCGGTTGTGATGAGGTCATGGCGCCCGATTGTGTCGTTCCACGCCCGATATCGAAAGCTTACGAGCAGGTTAGGCCAGCATCGGACAGCGCCGGCTTCCCTTTGTGCACAAGGCTTTTCCAGCGTGTGCCGGGGTTAACCCGCAAGTGACTCCATCCAGTGGTCATGACGCTGACCAACGGCGCTGAACCAGACGGTGACCAGTGCCGCTGAGCCATGGCGCTGACTACGCCGACCACGACGCGACGGTGATCATGACAGAGACCATGAACCGCAACGGGGCCATGTGCCCGAACGCCTTCACGTGCCCGAACGCCTTCACGTGCCCGAACGCCTTCACGTGCCCGAATGCCTTCACGTGCCCGAACGCCTTCACGTGGCCGAACGCCTTCATGCGCCCGAACGCCTCCATGATCACGTAAGCCGCGGCTATTCCCCTGCCACTGGAAGCGAGCTTCGCCGGAAACGCGACGCCAGCGCCGGCAGCCAAGGCGACGCGGTGTGGCCGACGCCAGACCTTCCATGATCATGAAGGCAGACCGGACTGTGAAGGCGAAAGGGGCCAGGTGCCCACACAACCTTCATGATCACGATCATGATCACAGAGCTCATCGACCACCAGGGGGCAGCGCGCCCGCGCCGGCCGGTCGTCCCACCCGTCGCGGCGACGGGCAACGGGTGAGCGAGGCGCTAGGCGGGGATAGCCGCGCTGTTCACCGTGGCGAGCGCCTCGGCCAGGATTCCGAGCCCTTCGTCGGCCTCGTCCTCGGTGAGCGTCAGCGGTGGGCCGAGCCGGATCACGTTGCCGTGCAAGCCGCCCTTGCCCACCAGCAGACCGCCGCGGCGGCACTCCTCCATGACGAGACCGGCCACCCGAGCGCTCGGCGTCGTACCACCCGGCTCGACGAGCTCGATCCCGATCATCAGCCCCTTGCCGCGCACATCGCCGACCACCCGAAGCTCGTCGGCGCAGGTACGCAGGCCGCTCACCAGCTTGCCGCCCACCTTGGCGGCGTGGGACTGCAGGTCGTGGTCGAGCATGTAGTCGAGCACGGCGTTGCCGACGGCCATCGCGAGCGGGTTGCCGCCGAACGTCGACAGCGAGTTGGCGGTCAGCCCGTCCATGATGTCGCCGCGCGCCACCACGCCGCCGATCGCGAGCCCGCCCGCCGCGCCCTTCGCGAACGTCATGAGGTCGGGCACGACATCGTGCGCCTGGTAACCCCAGAAGGAGTCGCCGGTACGCCCCCAGCCGGTCTGGACCTCATCGGCGACCAGAAGGATGCCGTAGTCGTCGAGGACCTCCTTCATGGCCGCGTACATCCCGTCGGGTGGAACCGTGAACCCGCCCACACCCTGGATCGGCTCGACGATCATGCAGGCGACATCGCCCGCGGTCGTGGTCAGGAGCACGTCGCGCAGGTCCTCGACACACGCCTGGACGTAGTCGGTGTCGTTCAGGTCCCGGAACGGGCTGCGGTAGCGGTAGCCGCCGTGGACCCAGCTGACGTGCACCGGCGAGAGCGACGAGGTTCCCCAACTGCGGTTCCCGGTGATGGCGACCGTCGCGAACGCCCTGCCGTGGTAGGAGTTTCGCAGGGCAATGACCTGGTTGCTGCGCCGGTGGTGGGTGGCGAGGAGCAGGGCCGCTTCGTTGGCCTCGGTTCCGGAGTTGGTGAAGAAGACCTTCGCGTCGGGGATGCCGGACAGTTCGGCGATCCGCTCGGCGTACTCCACCTGGGCCCTGCCGAGGTAGGCGGTCGACGTGTGCAACACACCGCTCGCGAGCTGGCGTTGGACGGCGTCGTTGATCTCGGGTACGCCGTAGCCGAGGGAGTTGGTCAGGATGCCGGCGAAGAAGTCGAGGTAGACCTTGCCGTCGCCGCCGGTCAGCCGGCGTCCCTCACCGCCCACGATCTCCAACGGCTCGTCGTAGTAGAGCGCCATCCACCCGGGCATTACCTCGCGGTGGCGGGTGAGCAGGTCCTTCTCGTCGCCCATGTCGGGTCTTCTCCTCGCTCCCAGTCTCGCGTTCAGTCTCGCGCTTCGGTCTCGGGCTCGGTCGGGCTTCAGTCGCCGAGGAGCGCGTCGACGAAGGCTTCCGGTTCGAACGGGGCCAGGTCGTCGGCACCTTCGCCCAACGTCACCAGCTTGACGGGTACGCCGAGCTCGCGTTGCACAGCAACGATGATTCCGCCCTTGGCCGTGGTGTCGAGCTTGGTGAGGACGATCCCGGTGACGTCCACGACCTCGGCGAAGACCCGCGCCTGTGTCAGACCGTTCTGGCCGGTCGTCGCGTCGATGACGAGCAACACCTCCGAGACCGGAGTCTGCTTCTCGACCACCCGCTTGATCTTGCCGAGTTCGTCCATCAGTCCGGTTTTGGTGTGCAGGCGGCCGGCGGTGTCGACGATCACCACGTCGACCTCCTGCTCGATTCCGGCCTTCACCGCCTCGAACGCCACGCTGGCGGGGTCGCCGCCCTCGGATCCCCGCACGGTGGGTACGCCCACCCGGTCGCCCCAGGTTGCCAGCTGGTCGACCGCCGCCGCGCGGAACGTGTCGGCCGCGCCGAGGATGACGTCCTTGTCCTCGGCGACGAACACCCGCGCCAACTTGCCCACGGTGGTCGTCTTGCCGGTTCCGTTGACGCCGACGACGAGAACGACCGCCGGCATCGCTTCGGTGCGTACGACATGAAGGGAACGGTCGAGGTCAGCGCCCACCAGCGCGACCAGCTCCGCGCGCAGGATCGCCTTGGCCTCCTGCGGGCTCGCCACGCCCTCGACCCGGACGCGGGTGCGGAGGTGCTCGACCAGCTCCTGGGTGGGACCGACGCCGACATCGGCGGCCAGCAGGGTGTCCTCGATCTCCTCCCAGGTGGCGTCGTCGATGCGGTCCCGCGAGAGCAGGGCGAGCAGTCCCTGGCCGAGCGTCGACTGCGACTGGGCGAGTCGCGACCTGAGCCGGACCAGCCGGCCCTGCACCGGGGCGGGGCGTTCGACGACCGGCGCGACGGGCTCCTCGAGCGCGAGCTCGTCTGCGCTGACGGCACCGCCCTGCGGGGGGTGCGGCCGGTCCGTGGCGGCGGGTGGGTGGGAGTCCTCACGTTCGTCCGCGAGGCCGACTCCGTGCCCACCCCGCGGCGGAGGGCCCTGCTGCTCCGGTGGCCGGGTGGCGGCGCCCTTGCGGCGGCGACCGCCGGCCAACAGGCCGACGATCACACCAGCGAGAACGATGACAACGACGATGGCGACGACGACGTACTCCACGGTCGTTCATACTCCCAGACCGCACGCCTGCCCGCAGGCACCGCCCACAGTCTGCACACAGTCGAAGCGCACCGTCGGGGCCCACAATCGGCGCACATCAGTGGCAGAACTTTGTCCCATGTCCACACGACTCGCCGCCGGCGTGGGGTTCCATAAGGATGCGACGCGATCGGGCCAGGGGGGAGGCGCCGTGACCGACACCGATGTCGCCTCGCTCGTCGAGGCGGTGCGGTCAGGCGACCGGGAGGCGTTCACCCCCCTGTACCGCGAGAACGTCCGTGCCGTGCACCTCGCCGTCCGCGACCAGCTCCGTGATCCCGAGCGGATCGCGGACGCCGTACAGGAGACATTCGCGCGCGCCCTTGCCTCGTTGGACAAACTCCGCGACCCCGAACGATTCCGGCCGTGGCTGTTGGCAATTGCCCGACACACCGCGGTCGACATCCGCAGACACCAGAACCGGGTCGGGCTCGAGGAACTCAACGACGATGATGTCGTCACGTCCGACACAACTGACCCGGCCGAGCTCGCGGCCCTACGGGACACGGCGGCGTTGGTCAACGGGCTCGTCGTCGGACTCTCCCAGCGAGACGCCCTCGCTCTGAGCCTGGTTACTCTCGGGTTCGAGATCGCCGACGTCGCCGCTGCCCTGCGGGTCAAACACGGCGCGGCCAAGGTGGTCCTGCATCGCGCTCGGCGCCGGCTGCGGGCCGCGTTGGTCCTACGCCTGCTGGCCGCGGGCGCCGGCATCCGGTGCCCTGAACTCGGGCCGATCGTCAACGAAGGTGGCACCACCGCGGGCGCGCGACATGCCGAAAGCTGTCCGTTGTGCGAGGAAACGGCGCGCCGGGCGATCTACGGTTGATGGCGAGGTTCGTGGCGATCTCGTGGTTCGTCCGCATTCTCGCTGATGCCTGGATCGCCGCAGAGACCGGTGACCCGCAGGTCCGAGCGTCGCAATGCCTGAGTGAGGCTCTCGGGCAGCCGCTGCGGTCCCCAGTGGGTTGCCGGAACGTCCTCACCGAGACCTTCTTCTGCGTACGCCTGCGCGACACCTGGCGCAAGAAGGATCGCCAGCAGGGCACGCTCCTCCCCATCCAGCTGCGTACGCGTGAATTCGCGAAGCTTCTGGACGAGGCGGGCGGCAGCGTCGGCGTCGATACCAACATTGTCGCGCAGTAACCCCTTTTGGTTACGCGAGGTCCTGTCGGGCGGCTGTAGGCGTACACGGCGAGGCGTACACGGCGACCACTGAACAAGGGGCGGCGGTGTAACCGGATGACGCCGGCACCGACCTGCCTCGTGGGTGGTCCGATCCCGGGTCAGGGCCAGGGGGTGGGTCCTGCCGCAGGTCGATCGTGGCCACCCGGCAAGGGGGGAGGCGGATCCGCGAGTGGGCTGGGCGTCCAGCACCTTGCGGATCCGCCCACCTCGAGTGGACGGGCGCTCAGCACCTTGGCCGATCCACCCACCTCGAGTGGACGGGCGCTCAGCACCTTGGCCGATCCACCCACCTCGAGTGGACACACTGGGGCCGCTACCACGATCTGCCCGCCACACGAGCAGGCAGATCCCCTTGTGCATCGAGGAGTTCCGGCTGTGACCGCCTCTCGGCAGAGAGTTGATCTTGTAGTCTTGATTCGGTAGAATCGCTTATATGTTCGACTGCGGGGGTGTGGAGTTCTCGGTGCTTGCGTCGGCTGCGCCGGGTCCTGAGCTTGCCGCGGTGTTGGCGGGGATCGACATGGCGGCGATCAATGGTCATGCGCGTGTGGTGGTGATGGCCGCCTGGGAGCGGCAGGTGTCGTGGTCGAACGCGCAGCTGTACGGGGCGATGGCGTATGTGGCTCGGTCACCTGCGTGTGAGCCGGATTCGCCACCTGAGCTGCTGGAGACCTTTGGTGAGTTCGCCTCGGCTGAGGTAGGTGCGGCGTTGCGTATGTCGCCGGGGTCGGCCGATCGTGAACTGTCCTTCGCCTACGAGTTGACCGAACGACTCCCAGGCACTCGGGCCGCACTCGCGGAGGGGACCATCAATCTGGGCAAGGGTGCGGTTCGGTGCGGGAGTGGACGGCACCGGCAGCATCACGGGACAGGACCTGCCGATGGCGGGGACCGCGGCGGCGCGGGTGTTCGTCAAGACCGTCGCCAGACGGATCAAGGGCGATGGTGATGGCAGGACGCTCGCCCAGATCGAAGCCGACGTGTTCCTCGACCTCCTCCGCGGCCGCCGCCCCAACCCCGCTACGCCTGGATCCACCAACGGACCTGCCACCGGCGCCGAGACGACTGCCCCCAACCGAACCGCAGGGTCCCCCGCTCACACAGAACCCTCTGACCACGCAGAACCCTCTGACCACGCAGAACCCTCTGACCACGCAGAACCCTCTGACCACGCAGAACCCTCCGATCACGCAGGACCCTCCGATCACGCAGGACCCTCCGATCACGCAGCCCCGTCCGATCACGCAGCCCCCTCCGATGACGCAGACTCGCAGGGACCTGACGCGGGCATCGACCTCGGCGGCCGTGCGAACGTCACCGCCGGCACAGCATGGTCAGGCCCGGACACCGGGATTGACCTGGATGACCCCGGTGATGGCGGGCAGAGTGTCGAGACCGGTGACGAACACCTGGTGGCCAAGGTCGAACTCATCGCCGACCTCGAAACCTGGCTCCGCCTCGGCGAGAAGACAGGCGAACTCGCCGGCCTCGGCGCCATCACCCCGGCGGTGATCGACGACATCAAGAACGCCGCCGCAGGCGGGTTCGAGTACTGCCGCACCGTCACCATCGACGGCAAAGTCGTCTACCACCAAGCTTCCAGCCGCCGCTACAAACCCACCGCTACCCAACGCCGCCTCATCCAAGCCACCCACCGCACCTGCGCCCAACCCGGCTGCTCCAGACCAGCAGCCCAATGCGATCTCGACCACACCATCGAACACCGCCTCGCCGGACCCAGCTGCCTGTGCAACATGGCCCCACTCTGCCGGCGACACCACCGCGCCAAACACCAAGCCCGCTGGTGGTGGACCCAGAACCAACCCGGCCACCTCACCACCCAAAGCCCCCTCGGCCACACCTACACCATCCAACCCCAACCCCCACCCAGCGCCGAGGTCGTCTACGTCGGCACGAACCGACCGGCAACCCAGCGCCGACAGGCAGGCTTCGACGGCGCCGCCCCGCGCCCGCGCGATGTTCCCGATGGGGCGCAGACCCGTCGTGCGCCACGCCTGATCAGGCCACGTCGCCACTCGCGAGATCGATCATGTCGGACAGTCGCGGTCCCGTGTCGAGGAGCGTCACCGGAGCACCGGTCACGTCCTCCACCCGATCGATCAACGCCCGCACGGGTGCCGTGACGTCGGCTGCCGAGCGGGCGGCGCGCATGTGCGGATCAGCGTGGTCGCAGAACGTCAGGGCGATCTTGGTCGGCCCGTTCAGCATCGTGGCGTACTCCAACAGACTCCAGTCGAGGCGCGCAGCCTTGCGTCGCGGACGCCCGGTCACGACGCCGTACTCCGCCACACCGCGACGCAGAATCTCCTGCTCGCACAGCTCGAACGGCAACGGGCCCTCGCCAGCTCGCGTCGGCAGTGCCTTGACCACCATCACCACGTCGGAGACGAGCTGCCAGTTGAGTCCGACGTCATCCATCGCGGCCGCGGCGGTGCAGTTGTCGGAGGTCGTGTACGGATACTCCGAGCTGAACGCCAATGACAGCAGGGTTCCCTGAGTACCCTCGACGAGCACGTCACCGTCCCGCGCCGCCGCGTTGACGGCCTTGGCGACATCGGTCACATAGGGCGCCAGGTCCGGGTGATCCCGCGCCTGCCGCGCCCGGCGCAGGATGAAGTCTGCTCGTGCAGCACCGTTGCCCGTACACGTGGAGCCGACCACGCCGGCGAGATGGGCGTCCTTGCGCTCGGCGGCGATGTGGTCGGGGGTGATGAGGGCACAGCGCCCGTCGACCAGCGCCCGCCCGGCCAGGTCGAACCGCGAAACCTAGGCGAGGAAGACCTCCGGGTCGACGAGGACGCCCGACCCCACGGCCACCGTGGTCGACGGGTTGAGCCATCCGGTCGGCAACTGCCTGGCCTTGACCAGGGTCCCGTCGTCGAGAGTCACGCTCGCGCCCGCGTTCGTTCCCACTCCCGCACGTACCGTCAACGGCACGTTGTCGCGCCTGGCAAGGTGTGCGCACACCTTGCCCTTGCCGGAGTCGCCCCACATGGCGTCCACGATGATGACGGCACCCATGGCAGTCCCTTCGTTCGTACGGAGGAATTCGTCGGCGGATACGGCAAAAGCGCCAGGTCAGTCGGGTAGGAGCTCGTTGACGGTGGCGGGGTCAGCGCCGAAGCCGACGACGGACATCAGCCGGCTGGCCTGGTCGGGTGGGAGCAGGCGTGCCCGCAGCTCGACCAGGTGCCGGCCGAAGGCGCCTTCCAGTTCCGGGCGTAGGCGTTCGTAGATGGCGGCGAGGTACGCCTCGTCGCGGATGAGTTTCTCGACGACCCGCAAGAGGGCGGGATGCGCGGTGTAGACCGCACCCGCGGGTTCGTCGAGCGAGGCGATCAGCGCCGTGGTCGAGTCGACGGCGAGGGTCAGGACGTGCCCGCCGACCGTCATGTCCTGGGGCTCGTGCCGGTAGACCTCGCCGAAGTCGACGGGTACGTCGCCGAAGACGTTGACGACGACCTGACAACCGGTCTGCGCGGCCGAACGTAGGGCCGGACCGAGCCAGGCCAGGTCGTCGGCCATGACGCAGACGGCCACCCGTTCGCGGGCGTCGGCAACGAGCGCTCCGGCGCGTTCAAGGACGGCGTCGCGACCCCGCAGGGTCCAGAAGGCGGCCGGCTCGGAGGGCGTGGCCATGGCGGCCAGGTCGACGATCAACGCCTCGCAGCGCGAGGCGGTCTCGCGCTTGACGCGGCCGAGGACCTCCGCGGGTGGCAGAGCGACGAAGCGGGCCGGCGAGTCGCTGACCTGCTCGACGACGCCGCGGTCGCTGAGCCCGGCGAGGACCTGGTAGACGTTCGCCCGCTGCAGGCCGGCCACCTTGGCGATCTCGTAACCGGTCGCCGAGGGCTGGCGCAGGAGGGCGACATAGACGCGCGCCTCCTGGGAGGAGAACCCGACCTGCATCAGTCGTTCGATCACATACGCAGACCCTAGGCGAGGAGTAGTAGTGCGCGCAACTACGTAGGACCTGTGGTGGCTACGACGGCAGCTTGAAGACCACCCAGACCTGGCCCGGCGCGAAGGTCATCGGCTTCCCCGCCGGTGTCGTGAACGTTGTGCCGCCCGTGGCACGTGGCCGCGACCAGCGGGCGTCGTACGCCCGGCCGTCCCGGAGGACGAGCGCCTTGCCCTTGCCCACCGACGCGAAGTTGGGCGTGATGTTGCCCCACTTGTCGCCGAGCTTGGACGGCTTGCGGGCGACGTTCTGCACCACGACGGTCGCCGGCTTCGGTGGTGCACCTCCGGTCATGCGGACCGGATCACCGTCCATCGAGACCAGCCACCGGCGTTCGCTCGCCGACCAGCGGAACCCGACGCGGAACGCGGGGTACCGCACGGTCTCACTGCTCACCTTCCGACCGCCCTCAGGCGCCTCGCCGAACCGGAATCCGATGTCGCGGGCGGTGCTCGCCTTGGGCGCGTCCGAGAGCAGGCCCTTCGGCGAGGCGTAGAGGTTGTGGGGCGCTGGGCGCGAGTCACCGCGGAAATACGGCGAACCCGCATGGGCCGGCGACACGTCGTGGAGGGGCGCCCGCGCCATCACCGGCAGCAGCCGGCTGTTGGCGCCCGAATACGCGAACGCGGGCTGGCCGAACTGGCGGAGTACTTCGAGATCGGACTCCCGCGCGCTCCGGACCGGGCCGACGGTGGAGGGCAGCCGGGACGAGAAGACCGCCATGAGCCGGGCGAGCCCTGCCTCGACCTGCTCGACATAGATGAGGTCCGCACTGGCGAGCCCGGTCTGCGGGCGGGCCTGGCCGACGTTGTCGATCTTCACCGCGAGGACCGGCTTACGCCACTTACCGGACAGACCGGTCAACGGGGATGCCGCGGCCGTACGGGTCGGGGTCGGACTGGGAGTCGCCGACGGTGACCGGCTGGGCGTCTTCGTGGCCGTCGGCTTGCGAGGGGCTGCGCCCCCGGCGTCGTCGTCCTGACCCGCGCACGCCGCCAGAGCGGCGAAGCAGAGCGCGACAACGGCGACGAGGGCGACAAACGGTGCGGATGGTTTCTTTGAGGCAGAAGCCGGCATTTCGCGGAACTCTCGAGAGGCGGTGGGGGCGGATCAGGCGGGCTACGCCGCCTACGGAAGCCACCAGGCTAAGGGTCGGCCGCTAGCCGGTTCCCTCCGCCGCGCCGAAACGCGCACGTGGGAGGGCGGGTGAGGCCGCCGGACCGCGGCCGCACCCGCCCTCGCACCATGCGTAATGCCCTTTAGCTGAAGCGGGGAATGACGTCGGATGCGAACCGGTGCAGGGGTTCGTGGTCGTACGCCACACCAGGGATGTACGTGATCAGATAGTCCGCGCCGGCTTCCAGGAGCTCCTCGATCTGGGCGGAGATCTCATCCGCAGTGCCGATCACGTTGTTCTTGTTGAACTCCTCGAGGCTGGTCCGCCCGCGCGCCTTCGCCGTCACCTTCTCGAGGTCGGCGCCCTTCTCGACCGGGAAGACGTTGATGCTCGTCGACTTGATGATGTCGTCGTAGTTGCGGCCCTCCCTGTCGCAGTGCTGGCGGAGGATGTCCGCCTTGTGCTTGAAGGTCTCCGGGTTGCCGCCACCGATGTTGGCCGCGTCGCCGAACTTCGCGACGAGCCGCAGCGTGACCTTCTCGCCGCCGCCGCCGATCCAGAACGACGGGTGCGGCTTGCGGGCGCCCTTGGGCTCGTTGTAGGGCTTGTCGATCGAGTAGTACTTGCCGTTGAAGACCGGCGCGTCCTCGGTCCACATCTTGTAGATGATCTCGGTCGCCTCACGGAAGGCGCCCATCCGGTCCTTCAGCGACGTCCACTCGTAGCCGTAGGCCTTCCACTCGTGCTCGTACCAACCCGCGCCGAACCCGGCGTACAGCCGGCCGCCCGCCGCGACGTCAACGGTGGATGCGATCTTCGCGTAGAGCGCCGGGTGGCGGTAGCCGTTGCAGCCGACCATCTGACCGACGTTGATCCGCTGGGTGTCACGCACGAGCGTCGACGTGATCGTCCAGCATTCGAACGTGGTGTTCTGAGTGGGCTCGGGCACCGTGTGGAAATGGTCGAAGACCCAGATCGAGTCCCAAGGACCTGCGTCCGCGGCCTTGGCGACCGCGGTCATCGCTTCGTACTGCTCGACCGGATCGGCGATCTCGGTGAGATCCATCCGCCAACCCTGGGGTACGAACACACCAAACCGCGCAGTCATGCGTCCTGTTGTCCCTTCGTCGCACCCGCCCACCGGATGCTGAGGTGGGGGCGGGTTCCGATGGCGAAGCCATCGGGGGTAGGAGTGTCACTGTCCTTGGACCCTACCGATAGCCGGCAAACGTCAGGGTTTCGCGCAGGTTGCCATCGGCAGGAGAGGCCGGTATCGGTCGAAAGGTTTCGAGACGCTTCACCTCGTCGACACACTCCGGCGGGACCGGGCGGTGCGTGACGAGGACGACGGTGCGGTCGGGAGGTTGGGCGCTCAACAGGTCGACGGTCAGCTCGCTAGCCATCGCGGCGTCGAGGTGCTCGGTCGGCTCGTCCAGGATCAGGACCGGTGCCCGGCTGAGCAGCGTGCGGGCGAGGGCGAGGCGCTGGCGTTGTCCGCCGGACATACGTACGCCGTGCTCCCCGAGGCGGGTGGCGAGTCCGGCAGGAAGCGATTCCACGAAGGTGAGCAACCTCGCCTTGCCCAGGGCGTCGCGGACCTCGTCCTCGCTGGCGTCCGGGCGGGCGAGGCGGAGGTTCTCCGCGACCGTGGTGTCGAAGACGTACGCCTCCTGCGAACTCAGGCAGACGATCCGACGTACGTCGTCCCCCGACAGCTCACGCAGGTCGACGCCGTTGACCGTGATGCTGCCGCGGCCAGGTTCGACGAACCGCACCAGCGCCTGCGCGAGCGTGCTCTTGCCGCACCCGGTCGGACCCACGAGCGCGACCCTGTGTCCCGGTGGCAGGTCGAGGTTGACACCGGTGAAAACCCACGCCGCGGTTGGCGTCCAGCGCACGGCGAGGTCGGTGACGCGGAGGTGGTACGGAGGCTCCGGCAGGGCGCGGGGCACCGCTGGCTCGCGCACCACAGGTGCCGCCTGCCCGATCGCGCGGACGCGGGCGAGCGCGGGGGCGGAGCGTCCGGCGGCCGCGGCCGCGAGCGGCAGTCCTGTCCACACGTCGGCCAACGCGAGCGGGGTCAGGACGAGTACGGCCAGGAGGACCGGAGTCAGCTCACCCGAGTCGACAGCCCGGGCGCCGAGGCCGAGACCAGACCACGTGATCGCGCCCACGAGCAGCAGAACGAGCGCACCCCCGAGACCGGAGCTCCAGGCCGACCGTGCTTCCGCACGCCGCAGCGCACGGTCGGTCGCCCGAAGGTCCGCCAGTGCCAGTCCCGTCGCGCCGTAGGCGAGCAGGTCCGGAGCGGCGTCGAGCAGCTCGGTCGTCCTGGCCGCAAGCGAGCCCCGCCCAGGTGCGCGTGCGCGCTCGGCACGACGGCCGGTCCGTGACACGAGCCACGGAACGCCGATCAGGCAGAGCCCCAAAGCGACCGCCGCCACTCCGCCTGCGGACGGAAGGATGAGAGCGAGCAGCGTCACGGTGGCGGTACCGGCGAGTGCCGCGACGATGACGGGGAGAGCGACGCGCAGGACGAGATCCAGGACCGCATCGACATCGTTGACCAGACGCGCCATCAGGTCGCCGGAACGGAAGGCCGCAAGCCCGTGGGGGGCCAGGCGTTCCAACCGGGTGTACGTCCGATGCCGGACCTCACCCAGGAGCCGGTACGCGGCGTCGTGGGCGAGCAGTCGTTCGGCATAACGAAGGACGCCACGTCCGAGGGCGAACGCACGTACGCAGACAATGGCCACCATCAGCGCAAGGACAGGTGGCTGTTCGGCCGCTTTCGCGATCAGCCACGCAGACGTGGCCAGCAACGCGATCGCACACGCCGCCGCGGCGACACCGGCCACGGTCGCGAGGGCGAGCCGGAGGGCGATCACGACACCGTGTACATGGGATCGGGCGCCACCAGACCGGGTCGGGAGGTCGGGGCCTTGTGCAGAGGGACCTCCACGACCCGATCAGCCAGGGTGAGCAGGGCGGGCCGGTGGGTGACGAGCAGCGTCGTGTGCCCTGAGTCGCGCAGAGTGCGGGCGATGCGTTGCTCGGTGACGAGATCGATG
This sequence comes from Actinopolymorpha sp. B11F2, assembly GCF_040195635.1. Classification (NCBI taxonomy): domain Bacteria; kingdom Bacillati; phylum Actinomycetota; class Actinomycetes; order Propionibacteriales; family Actinopolymorphaceae; genus Actinopolymorpha; species Actinopolymorpha sp. B11F2. The sequence goes on from NZ_JBEFTX010000004.1 coordinate 152,562, forward strand.
CCTGCGGTGGGTTCGTCGAGCAGCAGCAGGCACGGGCAGCCCGCTGCCCGACGCGCCTGCGCCCGCAGGAAAGCTCGGGCAAGCGCGACTCTGCGTACCTGCCCTGCCGAGAGACCGTAACCTCGCTCCCCCACCGGTCGCTCGGGATCGAGCGCGGCGGCGCCCGCAGCGGACAAGGCCGTCCCGACCTGCGCGTCGGTCGCCTCCGGAGCGCCCAACCGGACGTTGGAGCCCACCGTTCCGGCTTGCAGGCAAGGACGTTGCGGCACCCAGGCGAGCCCGGCCCGCCAGTCGTCGATGTCGAGTTCGGCCAGGTCGACCGGTCCGAGGCGTACCTGTCCTGCGGTCGGAGCGACGAAGCCCAGCAGCACGCCAACAACCGTGGACTTCCCCGCACCGCTCGGTCCGCGTAGTGCGAGCAGTTCACCCGGACGCAGCGTGAACGACAGACCGGAGACGGCGGGTTCGGCTCGATCGGGATACCTGACCTCGAGGTCAGCGACCGTCAAGCTGGCCTTGCCCAGGTCTCCCATGGTGCTCAGCCTGCGCCCGCGCCCGTCGGATGCTCCCCGCGTCTCCAGCACCCGGAACACCTCGTCTGCCGCGGCGAGCCCGTCCGCACTCGCGTGGAAATGCGTCCCGACCTGACGGAGTGGGAGGTACGCCTCAGGTGCGAGCACGAGAACGAGGACCGCCGTGTGCAGGTCGAGGTGCCCGTCGACCAACCGGAGACCGACTCCGACCGCTACCAGAGCAAGCGACAACGTGGACAGGAGTTCGAGCACCAGCGAGGACAGGAAGGCGATCCGCAACGTGGCAAGGGATTCCGTGCGATGCCGCTCGGAGCTACGGCGGAGGAGCTGGGCCTGTTGCCGCGCCCGACCGAACGCCTTGAGGGTCGCGAGCCCCGCCACCGTGTCGGCGAAGTGGTGCGCGAGGACGGCGAGGGCGCGCCACCGGCGCCGGGTCCGGCTCTGCGTCGCGAGCCCCACGAGCGCCATGAACACCGGGATCAGCGGCAACGTCGCGCCGACGGTCACGGCGGCGATCGCATCGACACCGAACATGTACGCCACCAACGAAACCGGCACGATCACGGCCAGCACGAGTTGGGGAAGGTACCGGGCGAAGTAGCCGTCGAGCGCATCCAGGCCGGTGGTGGCCAGTGTGGTCAACGCTGCCTTGCGTTCTCCCGCGAGCCAGGACGGGCCAAGGGCAAGAGCATGAGCCAGCAGGCGTTGACGCAAGGTCGACTTGACAGCGGCCGAGGCACGTCCCGCGGCCACCTCCTGGAGCCACATCAACACTGCCCGGGCGACGACGACCGCGCCGAGAGGGACCAGGACAGGCGACCCGTCCGCGATCCCGTCGGCCAGCAAGCTCGCCTGCGCGATGACGAGACCGGCAGCTGCCGCACCGAGCGCCACGCAGAACCCCACGTACAGCCCCGTCGCTCTCGCCTGCCGCAACAGGCGCGGGTCCAACGGCCTCATCCTGCGACCCGTCGCCGGAACACCCAGTAGCTCCACCCCTGGTAACCCAGCACGAGCGGAACGAAGAAGAGCGCCACCCAACCAAGGACCGAGAGCGCGTAACCGGACGAGGCGGCACTCGTCACGGTGACGCCGGTACCGGAGTCAAGCGTCGACGGAATCAGCGCCGGGTACGCCGACACCAGCACCGCCGTGATCGTGCAGCCCACCGCGACCGTCGTCCCCGCGAACGCAAGGAGGTCGTGACGCACCAGCAGACCGATCATCAGGCAGCCGCCCGCCACGACTGCGAGCCAGGCACCCGCACCACCTGAGAGCGCCGTCCATGCCAGGAATCCCCCGCACACCGCGACCACGGGTGGGCCCATCCGCCGGCGCGCGATCTCGGCCCGGCGCCGCAGGTCCCCGGTCGTACGAAGGCGCAGGAAGGTCGCGCCATGAGCCAGACACAAGCCCAGCAAGGCGATGCCACCCAGCAGTGCGTACGGAGAAAGGAGCTCCCGCACGCCACCGGCGTACTCCCCGGACGCGTCGAGCGGCAGCCCGCGCGCCGCCCCTGCCAGCGCGACCCCCCAGGCCAGTGGTGGTACAAGAGAACCGAGGGCGACGCCGAGGTCGCAGCGGCGCCGCCACACCCGGTCGTCATGCTTGCCGCGATACTCCAGCGCGACTCCACGCACGATGAGCGCCACCAGGATCGCGACCAGCGGCACGTAGTAGATGCTGGTGAAGCCCGCGTACCACGCGGGAAATGCCGCGAACATCGTGCCGCCCGCCACGACGAGCCACACCTCGTTGCCGTCCCAGAACGGCCCGATCGTCGAGAGCAGGACACCGCGCCCCGCCTCGTCGCGACCCAGCACCCGCGCGAGCATGCCGACGCCGAAGTCGAAACCCTCCAGGACGAAGTAGCTCGTCCAGAAGAACGCGATCAGTCCGAACCACAGGGTCGTCAGCTCCATGCCGGCACCTCGTCCTCCTCCGCGCCGTCCCCGGCATACGACTCCTCCTTCGTGTGCGCGGAAGGAAGCCGGCTCGCCGCTCGGCGGAGCAGACCGACCTCGACCACGGCCAACGCGCCATAGACCACCGTGAAGACGGCGAGCGAGAACGCGACCTCACCGGTCGTCCTGCCGGGCGACACCCCGTCGGCCGTCTGGAACAATCCGAACGCAAGCCACGGTTGACGTCCGCCCTCGGTGAAGAGCCAACCGGCGCTGCTCGCGAGCAGCGGCAGGACCGGGACGACGAGTGCGGCAGGGCCGACCACCTTGTGGGCAAGGAGACTCGGCCGGCGCAGGAGCACCAGACCCACCAGCGCGAGGACGGCCGCGAGCACCCCCAGCCCGATCATCAGCCGGAAACTCCAGTAGGTCACCGGGACGTTCGGGATGTAGTTTCCGGGACCGAAGGTCGCCGCGTACCTCTCCTGCAGATCGTTGACCCCGTGCACCCGACCGCCGACGTCGCCCGTCGCGAGGAACGACAGCAGTTCGGGCAGGCGAACACTCCACAACTCCCGTCGGCCGTCGGCGGTGCCGATCGTCAGAAGAGAGAAGCCAGCGGGCTGTTCGGTCGCGAAGAGCCCTTCGGCCGCGGCCACCTTCATCGGCTGCAGACGCGTCAGGAGCTTCATCATCGAGTCGCCCGTCACCGCGAGCGCCGCGCCCGCGACCAGCGTCACGACGGCGCCCAGCTTCGCCGCCGTCCGGAACGCCACGAGCTCACCCGCCGGTCGCCGACGCCGCGCGAGGTGCCAGAAGCCCAATCCCGCCACGAAGGCGCCGCCGGTCAGGAAGCAGGCCGCGGCCGTGTGCAGACCCGCCTCCACCGCCATCGGGTTGGTGAGCAGCGCACCGAAGTCGGTGAGCTGAACCCGTCCCGTCGCGGGGTCGAGTCGGTAGCCGACCGGATGTTGCATCCAGGCGTTGACCATGAGGATGACGTACGCCGAGATCTGCGTACCGATCGCGACCAGCCAGATGCACCCGAGATGGACGAGCTTCGGCAGACGGTCCCACCCGAAGACCCACAGCCCCAGGAACGTCGACTCGAGAAAGAACGCCAGCAGTCCTTCGATCGCGAGTGGGACCCCGAAGACCTCACCCACGAACACCGAATAGGCACTCCAGTTCATGCCGAACTGGAACTCCTGCACGAGCCCGGTGACGATGCCCATCGCGAAGTTGATGACGAACAGCGTGCCGAAGAACCTCGTGAGGGCGAGGTACCGCTCGGCCTTGGTGATCACCCATGCGGTCTGCAGCCCGGCCACGATCGCGGACAGCCCGATCGAGAGGGGGACGAACCAGAAGTGATAGATCGTCGTGAGGCCGAACTGCCACCGCGCGAGGTCCACGACGTCCATGGCACAAATACTACGGCATGTAGTACGACGTTATGTCGTAAGCTTGGTCACACCCGGCGCGGCTGAGTCACCTTCGTGGTTGTCGGATCACCTTCCTTGTCCGCGTGGCCGATCCCACATTCCCATGGCCGAGCTCCTACGACACGGCGTCGTAGGATGGGTGCCATGGCACGGCTGGGCAACCTCGAACGCGACGTCATGGAACTCGTCTGGTCCGCCCCCGACCCCGTGACCGTCCGCGAAGTGCACGAGACCCTCGCCCGTGACCGCGACATCGCGTACACCACGGTCATGACGGTGCTCGACCGGCTCGCCAAGAAGTCCGTCGTACGCAGGGTCCGCGACGGGCGGGCCTACCGCTACGAGGCCGCCGCGGGCAAGGACCAGCTGATCGCCGGCCTCATGCGCGAAGCGCTCGACGACGCCGGCAACCGCGCCAACCGGGCCGCCGCCCTCGTGCGCTTCGTCGACCAGGCATCTCCGGAGGAGGCCGCCGCCCTGCGCGACGCCCTCGCCAGCCTCGAGCGGCGCGACGACGCGCCATGACTGTCGCCTCGCCGACGACACCGGTGATCCTCGGCATCCTCGCCCTCCTGCTCGCCGGTCCGGCGCCGTTGCTCCTGGCCCGCGCCAGCTGGCCCTCCCGGGTGCCGCGCGCGGCGATCGTCCTGTGGCAGGCACTCGCACTCGCGGCGGTCCTCGCCGCGCTCGGCGCGGGACTCAGCCTCGGCCTCGACATCGTGTTCCAGCCGTTCCCCGGGCCGGCCGAGATCGCGGCCCATACCCTGGTGACGACCCTCACCTGCGTCGTGGTCGCACGCCTGGCCTGGACGTCCGCGCGGGTCGCCATTCGTACCCGTGCCCGACGCCGGCGCCACCGCGACCTGCTCGACCTCGTAGCCGCCGCGCCGGCAGAGCCTGACCGCCCTCGTGGGCTTGGCGTACCCGGCATGCGGATCCTCGCCGAGGAGACGCCGTTCGCCTACTGCGTGCCAGGCGTTCGCCACTCCCGCGTCGTCATGTCCTCAGGTGCCCTCGACCGCCTCAGCCGCGCCGAAGTCGCCGCCGTCCTGGCCCACGAACGCGCCCACCTGCGGGCCCGCCACGACCTGGTCCTGGAGGCGTTCACCGCTCTCCGCGAGGCGTTCCCCCGCTTCTTCCGCGGCCGTACGACACTGCGGCAGAACCAGCTCCTCGTCGAGATGCTCGCCGACGACGCGGCTCGGGACCGGGTGGGCGCCCAGCCGGTGGCTCGGGCACTCGTCGCCCTCTCCGCCACCGCCGCACCGGCCGGTGGCCTCGCCGCCAGCGGCACCGGGACGCTCCAACGGGTACGCCGAATGGCCGAGCCCCACGCGGATCACCGGATGCTCGCGATGTTCTGCTATCTCGCAGCCGCGGCCGTCGTCGCCGTACCGACCGTGACCGTCGCCGTGCCATGGCTACTCCGGGTCGCGGCCCTGCTCGACTGAACGCTGCGCCGCGGCATCCGCCGAACTCCTCGACCGCCGAACGTCGCTAGGGGGTGTCTGATCCATCGTGATCCATCAGCCACCCCTAGGCGGCCTTGTCCAGACCCTCGTCGTCCTGTTGCTGCTTCTGCTTTGGTCGTACCTGCTTGGCCAGCCGGACCAGCTCCTTGCGCAGGTCAACGCCGCCGATGATGGTCGCGACCAACGCCAGGACGACCAGGGCAACAGCCACGATCAGTAACAAGCCACCTACCACTGCAGTCACACATGGACGATCCCCGGCTAGGTGTCGGCGCCAAACCCCACAGCACGCCGGCCGGGCCGATCGAGCCGCTGGATCGGGCAGTAGTCGCACACGCTCGGCGTCCCGCACCGGAAGGCCAGGCAGCAGGTCCGACGTCCGATCTCACCGCTGGCGTCGACATCGACCAGGCCGGCAACCTCGGGACCGACCGCTGCGAGGAACGCCGGGACCTCACGCGCCGGGTCTGTCGTGCGTTCGGCCAAGGGATAGGCGAGGGCGTGCGCGACCGAACCCCACAGCAACCGCTGACCCGCACGGGTCATGGCGTTCAGCCGTTCGACGAACGGTCTGAGGTGGCCGGCGATGAGGTGGGTGGCCAGACGGGCGGCGAGATCATCATCGGGCGCCGCCTCGGTCGGCGTCGTCTCCACGGCGATGTACGGAGGATCCATGGCCAGCTGCAGCTGGACCGCAGCCAGGCGCAGATCGGCTCGCGGGTCCTCCAGCGCGACCTGCACGACAAACCAGCTGTACTGCTTCCAGAAGAGCGCGGCGGCCACCGCGGGAGTGCAGGACCAGGCGTACTGGATCTCCCGCAGGTGCGCAGCGAGCTCCTGACGGCCAGGATCGACCAGCTCGCTTGCCCTCAGGGAGGTCACCCGCGGCCGCGTGAGCACCGGCTGTCCGCTCACGTCACTCGCCTCCCGGTGATGGCCATGAGCGTGGGCTGGGATCCCGCGTCGATGGGTGCATACCCGCCGCTCGACACCGGCACAGCTTAGGGAAGGCTAACCAAGGTAGGCAAACCGGGGGCCGCGACCGGCCGCCATCCGTCGTACGGCGGACAACCCAGACGTCAGGCGGACTCGGCCTCGCGGATTCGCTGACTGATCACGACCGAGACACCGTCGCCGCGCATCGACATGCCGTAGAGCGCGTCGGCGACCTCCATCGTCCGCTTCTGGTGGGTGACGACCAGGAGCTGACTGGTCTCGCGGAGCTCTTCGTACAGCTCGAGCAACCGCCCGAGGTTGGTGTCGTCGAGCGCGGCCTCGACCTCGTCGAGGAGGTAGAACGGGCTCGGCCGGGCCTTGAACAGCGCGACCAGGAACGTCACCGCCACGAGCGACCGCTCCCCGCCGGAGAGCAGGGACAGGCGCTTGACCTTCTTGCCCGGCGGGCGGGCCTCGACCTCGACGCCGGTCGTGAGCATGTTGTCCGGGTCGGTGAGCACGAGGCGACCCTCGCCCCCGGGGAACAGCCGGCCGAAGATCTCCGCGAACTGCTTCTCGGTGTCGTGGTAGGCCGACGTGAAGACCTGCTCCACCCGATCGTCGACCTCGCGGACGATCTCGAGCAGGTCCTTCCGGGTCGCCTTGAGATCCTCGAGCTGCTCGGTGAGGAACTTGTGGCGTTCCTCCATCGCGGCGAACTCCTCGAGCGCGAGCGGGTTGACCTTGCCCAGGATGCGCAGTTCGCGTTCGGCCCGCTTGAGCCGCTTCTCCTGCTCGGCCCGGTCGTACGGCTTCGGCTCCTCCTCCAGTTGCTCCTGCTCCTCCCCCGGCACGGGAATCGAGGGGGGCACAGGGACCTCGGGGCCGTACTCCGCCATCAGCGTCGCAGGCTCGATACCCAGCTCTTCGACGGCGCGCTGTTCCAGCTGCTCGATCCGCAGCCGCTGCTCCGCGCGGGCCATCTCGTCCTTGTGGACGGAGTCGGTGAGCGTGTCGAGCTCGGCGTTGAGGGCGCGCACCCGCTGCCGGGCCGCCTGGACCTCCGCCTCTCGGGCGGCGCGCGCCTGCTCGGCCTCCTGGCATTCACGGCCGGCGGCGGCGAGAGACACGTCAAGGCGGGCGAGTACCTGCTCCACAGCGGCCAGGACCGCGGCCGCCACCTGGGCCTCGCGGGCCCGGCGCTCGCGGCGCGCCCTGGCGCGCTCACGCGCGGCCCGCTCCTCGCGGGCGGCGCGTTCGAGCGAGTCGGCCCGCCCGGAGAGTGCCCGGCCGCGTTCTTCTGCCGTACGAAGGGCGAGGCGTGCCTCCATCTCCCGCTGCCGGCACTCGCGGCAGACCTCGGCGAGCCGGTCGCGCTCGTCGGTGGAGGGCTCCTCGTCGCTCGCGTCCTCGGCGTTGGTGAGACGTTCCTCGAGCTCACCCAGGCCGGCCTGGTCGCGCGCCATCGCCGCACGCGCCTCGTCGATCGTGGTGCCCAGGCGGTCGGCCTCCGCCCGGGCGGACCGGGCGGTCGAGCCGAGCTCACCCAGCCGCTCGCTGACCGCGGCCAGCTCGGCGTCGGACTCGTGAAGTCGGGCCAGCGTCTCCTCGACCCGCTTGCTGGCGACCGCGCGCTCCTGCTCGACTTCCGTGCGTTCCGCCCCCAGCCGCTCGGCCCGGTCACGAGCCTGCCGCAACCGCTCCTCGGCGTCGTCAACCGCGGCCTGGACCTCGAGCAGGCTGGGCTGGGCCGCGGACCCTCCATGACCTACGTGGACGCCGAGCAGGTCACCCTCGCGTGTCACCGCGACGACCTCGGGCCGGTCCTCCACGAGCGAGCGGGCCGCCGCCAGGTCGTCGACGACCGCGACCTTCGCCAGCAGGCGGACCAGAGCGGGCAGGATCTCCGCGGGGGCAGAGACGACGTCCACGGCGTACCGGGCGCCGACCGGCAGCGCCGGCCAAGCGTGGGGGTCGTCCTGGGCGACGGGGTTGGTGCCACCGAGGACAAGCCCGGACCGGCCGAGATCCTCCGAACGCAGATGCAGCAGGGCACCCACCGCGGCGTCGACCGACTCGACCGCGACGGCGTCGGCGGCCCGACCGAGCGCTCCGGCCACCGCCGCCTCGTAGCCCGGCTCGACCGAGAGCAGGGCCGCGACGGAGCCGAGCAGGCCTGAAACCCGGTCTGTCGCCGCCAGCAGCTCCGCGGCTCCGTCCTTGCGGGACAGGCCGAGCTCGAGAGCCTCCTTGCGCGCCGCCTGTGCGGCCCGCTCCCGCTCGGCCTCCTGCTCGGCCTGCCGGAGCGCGTCGAGGCGCTCCTTGAGCGCGTCGAGGACGCCACGGGCCTCCTCATGCTGGGCGTCCAGACCACTCTCGCCCGCGTCGAGGCTCATCACCTGCGACTCCAGGGCAGTGAACTCTCCCCCGGCGGTCTCGGCACGTGCCTCGGCCTCGACCCTGGCGGCGGTCAGGCGGGCGATCTCGTTCTCGCGGGTCTCCAGCCGGCTGCGTGCGGTGTCGACCTGGCCGGCGAGCCTGGCGAGTCCTTCCCGGCGGTCGGCGGCGGCCCGCAGCAGGGCCGCGATCCGGCGTTCTTCCTCGGCGTGGGCCCGCTCCTGCGCCTGGCGGTAGCCGATCGCCTCGTCGAGCGCGACCTGGTGGCCCTCGACCTCGGCCGCGATCTGCTGCTCCTCCTCACGGACACGAGCGGCGTCGGCCTCGAGCTGGTCGGGATCGCGGCCGCTGCGCTCCTCCTCGTGGGCCTCGGCCAGGTGCCGGCTGCGTTCGTTCGCCAGGCTGGCGGTGCCGCCGAGCCGCTCCTTCAGGCTGGACAGGCGGTACCACGTCTCCTGTGCCCGTGCCACCCGTGGCGCGTCCTCGCGCAGAGCCTCCTCGAGCTCGGCCTCCTCGCGCTGCAACCCGGTCAGCTCGGCCTCGACGGCCGCCCTGCGCTCGCGGAGGGCGTTTTCGTCCGCCACTTCCTGGGCGAGCGTGGTGGAGAGCTGGACGAGATCGTCGGCAAGGAGCCGGGCGCGGGCATCACGGGCGTCGGCCTGGATGACCGCCGCCTTGCGCGCCGCCTCGGCCTGCTTGCCGAGCGGACGTAGCGCCCGGCGGATCTCGGTGAGCAGGTCCTGCAGCCGGGTGAGGTTGCCCTCGGTCGCATCGAGCTTGCGGAGGGCCTTCTCCTTGCGCTTGCGGTGCTTGAGGACGCCGGCGGCCTCCTCGATGAACCCGCGCCTGTCTTCAGGAGTCGCGTGCAGGATCGTGTCGAGCTGGCCCTGTCCGACGATGACGTGCATCTCCCGGCCGATGCCGGAGTCCGACAGCAGCTCCTGGATGTCGAGCAGTCGGCAGGTCTGACCGTTGATGGAGTACTCCGACCCGCCGTTGCGGAACATGATCCGGCTGATCGTGACCTCGGAGTAGTCGATCGGCAGAGCGCCATCGGTGTTGTCGATCGTGAGGACGACCTCGGCACGCCCGAGCGGCGCCCGCCCCGATGTGCCGGCGAAGATGACATCTTCCATCTTGCCGCCACGCAGGCTCTTCGCGCCCTGCTCGCCCATCACCCAGGCGATGGCGTCGACGACGTTGCTCTTGCCGGACCCGTTGGGTCCGACCACGCAGGTGATGCCTGGCTCGAAGTGCAGGGTCGTCGAGGACGCGAACGACTTGAACCCGCGGAGCGTCAGGCTCTTGAGGTACAACGGGGCGACTCTCCTTGGTTGCGCGCGGACCACGAAGCCGAGGGCGGCCGTCCCGACGATACTCGCGCCGAGCCCGCTGGCCGAAACCGACGCGCACCCGCGCAGCAACGGCGTCGGACAGGCCACGCCTTCGTGACGGCCGCGACAAGTGCAGCGGGTCCGGACATACCAAACGGGACGCCTCCAGGAGGCGTCCCGTCAGTCGTTGGTAGTCGAGGCAGGTCTGCGGATCGAACTCCGGCTCCCTCAGGTCAGCACAGGCTCGTGCTGCGCTTCGATGGTGAGCAGCTGTCCTTCGTGGACAGCCGCGTTCAGGGAGTCGTTCTCGGCCTGGAGACGCATCACGTGCGCCTCCAACTCCGATACTCGTTGCTGCAGACGTCGCACCTCGGAGACCAGACGGGGGTCAGGGCCACCGACGTGGCCGAGGAGCGCTTTCGCCATATGGGGTCCTCCACGCTGAGAGACCGAAAGGATGGGCCAGAAATCGGCACAGCACTCAAGTTTGGCAGGGAGTGCTGGCGGCTTCTCTAGCGTCTCATCAGACGGCCATGCCGTCAAGGTGACGGGGTGGCCACGCAAAGTAGCTCCATGGTCGCGCTACCCACCCAATCGCTTACTCCCAGGTCCGCATCGGCATTCCTCTGATGAATCGTGACGTCATCCTCATCGCGCCACACCATCAACACAGCCCGTCATCGTCACGGTTCACCACAGCGACGCACCGCACGTCGTCAAGCACGGCTTGCCTGCCTTCGCACGAAACGTTCGGGAGTCCACACCCACCTGCCCACTCACCACCGTCCGCGCCGTGGCCGCGGCTGGCAGCGCCGACAGGTAAAGGACGAACGGTTCATGAACGCCTCGCGTCGAACCGGTGTGCCACACCGTCCACACGGCTCACCCTCACGACCATAGACCGCGAGCGAGCGTTCAAAATAACCGCTTTCGCCATTGACGTTGACATACAAGCGGTCAAAGGAGGTTCCGCCGGCCTCCAGTGCGGAACACATCACCTCGCGGACCGCCGTGAGCAGGCGCGAGATCTCGGCCTGCCGCAGATGTTCGGTCGCCCGCGCGTAGTGAAGACGAGCCCGCCACAACGCCTCATCGGCGTAGATGTTGCCTACGCCCGAGATCAATTTCTGGTCGAGCAAGGCACGCTTGACGCCGGTACGACGCTTTCTGACCGCCGTCGAGAATGACTTGTCGTCGAATTCCGGATCGATCGGATCTCGGGCGATGTGAATGATTTCTTCGGGCAGTTCCGCGCCCCCGACACTGAGCGACATACCGCCGAACATCCGCTGATCGACAAAACGAAGTTCAATGGGTTCTTGGCCGGCAAGATCGTCGAAGCGAAACCGTATCCGGAGATGCGGTTCATCTCCGGCATCAAGAGGTTGGAGAACGAATTGCCCACTCATTCCCAGGTGGGCCAGAACGGCGTCACCGGAATCGAGTGGGAGCCAGAGGTACTTCCCCCGACGACGGACCGCGACGACACGCCGTCCCACCAGCCGGTCACCGAAGTCGCGCGGCCCCGCCAGATGCCGGCGCAACGGCCGGGGATGGCGAACCTCCACCGAAGCGATCCGGCGGCCGACGACGAAGCGTTCCAGCCCTCGCCGTACCACCTCGACCTCAGGCAGCTCAGGCATGACCGGATCCGGGTGGGTGGGCGGGCTACGCCGCGCCGGACGGCGTGGACGTCGACCTGGCGCCGGATCCGGACGTACGCGAGTTCTTGGTGCCACCGGGGTCTTCGTCGGAGACGTCCGCGCTCTCGCCGATCAGGGTACGGATTGCCGTCCACGCGACCTCAGCGGCCTGCTGCTCGGCCTCCTTCTTGCTCCGACCCGAGCCGACGCCATAGTCGGTCCCGCCGACCACCACGTGCGCGGTGAAGAGCTTCTCGTGATCGGGACCCTCCTCGTCGACGACGTACTCCGGTACGCCGAGCGAAGCTCGCGCCGTCAACTCCTGCAGGCTGGTCTTCCAGTCCAGACCGGCACCCATCCGCGCCGAGGCCTCGAGCAACGGGTCGAAGAGACGGTGGACGAACTCGCCAGCCAGTGGGAACCCGCCCGCGAGATAGACCGCGCCGATCACGGCCTCGACCGCATCGCCAAGGATGGACGACTTGTCCCGGCCGCCCGTCGTCTCCTCGCCACGCCCCAGCCGGAGGTACTTCCCCAGCTCGAGCCCGCGGGCGACGCCCGCCAGTGCACGCATGTTGACGACCGCTGCCCGCAGCTTCGCGAGCTGGCCCTCGGACAGATCAGGGTGGGTACGAAAGAGCGCGTCGGTGATGACAAGGCCGAGCACGGAGTCGCCCAGGAACTCCAACCGCTCGTTGGTGGGCAGGCCGCCGTTCTCGTAGGCGTACGAACGGTGCGTCAGCGCCCGCTCCAACAGGGCGCTGTCGAGCGTGAGCCCGAACCTTTCGTTGAGCTCGTCGTACGTCGTCAACCCCCCGGCGCTGTCCACAGGCGATCTCAGACGTCGAGGACCTGACGACGCTCGCCACGAGGACCGTACTGCCCGCAATCGGGGCAGGCGCGGTGCGGCAGGTGGCGCGCTCGGCACGCCGGGTTGGCGCACGTGACGAGTTGCGGCGCACTGGCCTTCCACTGCGCCCGTCGGCTGCGGGTGTTGCTCCGCGAAACCCTCCGCTTCGGAACGGCCACGGCACTACTCCTTTACATCAGGGCGCCGGGTCGAGCCGGCTCTCTCGTCGTCGGTGGGTTCATGTCCGGCCAGGTCCTCACCCGCGAGAGCCGCGAGGGCGGCCCAGCGGGGATCGATCCCCGGGTCGTGCCGATGATCAGGGTCGTCGGCCAGACGCACCCCACACTCTGTGCAGAGCCCAGGGCAGTCGTCCTGGCACACCGGCTGGAACGGCAGCGCGAGCACCACCGCGTCCCGGACCACCGGTTCGAGATCGAGCAGGTCGCCCTCGAGCCGGCTGGCCTCATCGTCCTCAACGTCACTGTCAGGATAGGCGTAGAGTTCCTGGAACTCGACGTCGAGCGTCTGCTCGATCGCCTCCAGACACCGCACGCACTCACCGGCGAGCTGCACCCACGCCGTGCCGGACGCGAGCACACCCTCGACCACCGCCTCGAGCCGAAGCTGCAGCTCGATCGTCGTGCCCTCGGGAACGCCGAGCACATCCGTACCCAGACCAGCTGGCGCGTCCACCGAGAGCCGGAGCTTGCGCTGGGCCCCCGGGCGGCGGCCGAGCTCGCGAATGTCGAGCACGAGCGGCGCCTGAGGGTCAACGGTGCTCAAGGCGTCCTAGCTTTCGTCGTTGCACATGACTGGCCTGGCCTGCGAATGAGACCGGCTACTGAGGGTACCTGAGGAGCGCTGACAGCCTCAAACGGACCCCCACCCCCTCAGGTCGGCAGGGGCGGCGCGTCCTCTTCGGCCGTGTAGGTGTCGAGGCCGCTGCGGTCGCGGAGTCGCTCCCGCCCCCTCGTCACCGCGTCGAGGGTCTTGTGCAGCGAGTGCTCGAAGCGGCTCAGCTTGTGATCGACGTACTCGTCCGCCTCGCGCGGCGAGAGCGGGACCTCACCGCGGCGATTGGCGGGCGCCCGCCCCCGGAGCCGGTCCCGCCCCTGGGCCACCGAGGCCAGCGTCTTGTTGAGAGCGATCTCCAGGCCGGCCAGCTTGTGATCGACGTAGTCGTCGACCTCACGGCGGAGCCCCTCCGCCTCGGACTGCGCCTGCGCGAGCATCTCGTCAGCCGTTCTGCGCGCTTCGCGGTGAATGTCGGTGTTGTAGACGAGGGCCTGCCGTTCGCGACGCGCCTCGTCCACCAGCCGGGCGGCCTCGGCGCGGCCCTGCTCGATCGCGGCCTGGCGGTGCTCCATGACCGCGACGGCCTCGGCGAACTCCTTCGGCAGCAGCCGCTGCACCTCCGCCAGACTGGCGAGGAGTTCCTTGCGATTCACCACACAGGACGCCGACATCGGCATCGAGCGCGCCTTCTCGACGTTCCGGCGTATCTGGTCGAGCTTGTGTTGCACGTCCACCGGGGGTCCCTCCGGGACTTCTGCTGGTACCGGATCAGGCGGATCCGGCACCTCGAGCCGCCAGCCGCGCTGGGCACGATGTCCGCGCGACGGACGGGTTCGTTCGGATCCCCCGTGACCGGCCACGATGCTCACCCCTCACCGAGCCTCTGCGCGAGCAGACGGTGGACATGATCCGGCACGAGCCCGGAGACATCACCGCCGTAGGTCGCGACTTCCTTCACCAGACGTGATGACAAGAAAGAGTACTCGGGACTCGTCGGGACGAAGACGGTCTCGATCCCGGCGAGGCGAAGGTTCATCTGGGCCATCTGTAGTTCATAGTCGAAGTCGCCGACCGCGCGCAGGCCTTTGACGATCGCCTGGATCCCGCGCTCCCGGCAGAAGTCGACGAGCAGGCCGTCGAACGTCGTGATGCGTACGTCCCCGAGGTCCTTCGTCGTCTCCCGCAGCATCTCCATGCGTTCATCGACCGTGAACAGTCCTTCCTTGCGAGGGTTCGCCCCGATGGCGACGGTCACCTCGTCGAAGAGCCGGGCCGCGCGAACGATGATGTCGAGATGACCGTTGGTCACCGGGTCGAACGATCCCGGACAGACAGCGCGATGCACGGACGCCTCCTCCTACTCCTCGGCTGCTTCGCCCTCACCGGCGGCGTGACCGTACCAAAGGGTCGTGTCCCCGTAGCGTCGCATGCGATCGGCCGCGAATCCGTCCGGCCAGCCGAACTCTCCGGACCGGGTGGAGCGTTCCAGGACGACGACGGCACCGGGAAGGAGCCACCCGTGGGCGAGAAGGCCGGTCAGGACACCCGCCAGCGCTTCGCCGGTCATGGCGTACGGCGGGTCGAGGAAAACCACGTCGAACGCCTGCCGATCGCCGGGCGGTTCGGCGATGAGTCGCTCCACCTTGGTGGTGAGGACCTGTCCCCCAGGGAGACCGACAGTACGGAGGTTCTGCCGGATGACGTTCGCGGCACGGCGATTGGTTTCGACCAGGACGACACCGGTGGCGCCCCGGGAGAGGGCTTCGATGCCGACCGCACCACTTCCGGCGTACAGGTCGAGGACGCGACAACCGACCAGGCTGCCGATGTCGGCTTCGAGCGAGGCGAACAACGCCTCGCGGACCCGGTCGGAGGTGGGGCGGGTGTCACGCCCGTCGGGTACGGCCAGGCGGCGTCCGCGGGCCTCACCCGCGACGATGCGGCTCATCGTCCGCCATCATCTCAAGCCCGCACCCGATTCCCGCGCCAGACCTCCCGTGATCATGATCGTGACCATGAAGGATTTGCGGCGTAGAGAGCCTGTCTCCTTTCATGATCATGGATCGGCGGGTGCGGCCCTATCCTGCTGTGCATGGGCCATAGCGCGGTGATCTTCGACTTCTTCGGCACTCTCACCGCGAGCGTCCCGGCGGCCGAACGCCTGGCCGGACACGCGGAGGTTGCCGCCGCCCTGGGCGTCCCGGCCGACGATTACGCCGAGGCGCTCCACCGCTCGTGGCCGGACCGCGCGCGCGGACGCCATGGCGACCTTCCGTCGACCATGCGCTGGCTCGCCGCCGCCTGCGGTGTCGATGTGGACGACGCGAGCTGCGCGGCCGCCTGCGCGGTCCGACGGCGGACCCAGCGGGACTACGTACGCCTCCGACCAGACGCCGAGCCGGTCCTTCGTACGCTGCGGGAACGTGGCATCGCCGTCGGCCTGGTGAGCGACTGCACCCTCGAACTCCCGGAGGTGTGGAACGAGCTGCCGATCGCGGGCCATGTCGACGCACCGGTGTTCTCCGTGCAGGTCGGCGTCAAGAAGCCCGACCCGGCGATCTACCTACGTGCCTGTGAGCGGTTGGGCGTCGAGCCCACCGACTGCGTCTACGTCGGTGACGGCGACAGCAACGAGCTGGTGGGCGCCGCGACGGTCGGGATGCGGCCACGCCGGCTGCTCGCGCCCGACCACGCCGACGCGCACGTCTTCGACCCGGTGACCTGGACAGGAGACACGATCACCAGCCTCACGGCGGTCCTGGACAGCTGAGGATCGGCGGCGCGCTGAGATCAGATCAGGTCTTCTCGAGATAGTCGGCCCGGTCGGCTTCGTACAGCGCCCTGACCGCCTCCTGCAGGGCCGGCACGCGACGCAGCTCCGGATCGCCGGCGACGACCTCGGTGGCGTCGGCCCGCGCGTCGGCGATGACGTCCTCGTCCCGGATCACCGCCAGCATCCGCAGACTCGACCGCCGGCCGGACTGGTCGGCGCCGAGGACGTCGCCTTCGCGGCGCTGCTCGAGGTCGAGGCGGCTGAGCTCGAATCCGTCCGACGTGGACGCGACGGCGTCGAGGCGTGTGCGGGCGGGCGTGCCCTCCTCCGCGTTCGTGACGAGCAGGCACAGCCCGGGCAGCCCGCCCCGGCCCACCCGGCCGCGCAGCTGGTGGAGCTGGGACACCCCGAACCAGTCGGCGTCCATCACGACCATCGTCGAGGCGTTGGGAACGTCGACACCGACCTCGATGACCGTCGTCGCCACCAGGACGTCGATCTCGCCGGCCGCGAAGTCGCGCATCACTGCGTCCTTGGCATCCGATGTCAGGCGGCCGTGCAGCACCTCGACGCGGAGGTCGGCCAGCGGTCCGGTGCGCAGCGACGCGGCGAGGTCGAGAAGAGACTCCGCCTCGGGCCGGCTCGACGGTGCCCGGGTGCGTGAGCGGCCGCCCTGGAGGAGCTTGAGCACCGGTGGACTGGTGCCGTCCGGTGGGAGGATCTCCTCCTCGGCGCCGTCGTCGCCGATCCGTGGACAGACGATGTAGGCCTGCCGACGCTGGGCGACCTCCTCACGGACCCGGTCCCAGACCCGATCGAGCCAGGACGGCTTGTCGGCGATGGGAACGACGGTGGTCTGGATGGCCCCTCTGCCCTTCGGCAGCTCGGTGAGCGTCGAGACCTCGAGATCGCCGAACACCGTCATGGCGACCGTACGTGGAATCGGCGTGGCCGTCATCACCAGGACGTGCGGCGGGGCACCGCCCGCCTTCTCTGTGAGCGCGGCGCGCTGCTCCACTCCGAACCGGTGCTGCTCGTCGATCACCACGAGCCCCAGATCGGCGAACATCACCTGGTCTTCGAGCAGCGCGTGCGTGCCGATGACCAGGCCGGCCTCGCCGGACGCGATGTCGAGCAGCGCCTTGCGGCGGGTGGCCGTGCTCTGTCCGCCGGTCAACAGGACGACCCGGGTGCCCTGGTCGGAGCCGCCGAGCAGCCCGCGTTCGGCGAGCGGGCCGAGCAACTGCGTGATCGAGCGGTGATGCTGCTGGGCGAGAACCTCCGTCGGCGCCAGCAGGGCCGCCTGTCCCCCGGCGTCGACAACCGCCAGCATCGCGCGGACCGCGCAGACCGTCTTGCCGCTACCGACCTCGCCCTGGAGCAGGCGCTGCATCGGGTGGTCGCGGGCGAGGTCGTGCTCGATCGCCTCGCCGACCGCGCGCTGACCCGCCGTGAGCTCGAACGGAAGGCGCCCGTCGAACGCCGCCAGTACGCCGTCGGTTCGCGCGACCCGCGGTGTGGCCGGCAGCTCCCGCGCCGCCGACCGGCGCCGGGCCAACTCGACCTGGAGGACGAACGCCTCCTCGAAGCGGAACCGCTTCCTGGCCGCGGTGACGTCGGACTGCGAAGCGGGCCGGTGCAGGGCGAAGAACGCGTCGCGCAGACCCAGCAGGCCGTGCCGTTCGCGGATCTCGGCCGGAATCGGGTCCGGCACCATCTCCAGCGCGTCGAGGGTCCTGCGTACGCACCGGGCGATGGT
Source organism: Actinopolymorpha sp. B11F2 (assembly GCF_040195635.1). Lineage (NCBI taxonomy): Bacteria > Bacillati > Actinomycetota > Actinomycetes > Propionibacteriales > Actinopolymorphaceae > Actinopolymorpha > Actinopolymorpha sp. B11F2. The sequence goes on from NZ_JBEFTX010000004.1 coordinate 170,403, forward strand.
CCACGTGGCCACCTGCGTGGTCGCCGGATAGATCGGCATCAGCTGCCCGGCGAACGCCTCGGTGAGGTTGTTGTCGAAGTCCTCGTCATCGGTGAGGAGTACGAAGTCGGGATGGGTGAGCTGGCGTTTGCTGCGGAACGCCTCCACCTTGCCGGCGAACAGCCCGCGCAGGCCGACCTGCAACTGGTGACCCCGCCACGCCTGGTTGAAGAACGTCAACGACAGCCTGCCGCGGCCGTCGGTGACGACGACCTCGAGGATGTGGCCCTTGCGCGGGCGGTTCTTCATCTTGATCGGGCGGCCCGTGACCGAGGCGATCTCCGCCATGACGGTGACCTCGTCGCCGACGCGGAGATCGTCGAGGTTGGTGAGTTCACCGCGCTGGACGTAACGGCGTGGATAGTGCCGCAGCAGGTCGCCGACGGTCTCGATGTCGAGGCGGTCACGCAGGCCACGCGCCGCGCCCTCGCTGAGGACTCCAGCCAGGTGGGTGCCCAGCGTCGTCGTGGACTTCAACGGAAGGACTTTTGCCATCACTCCACCCCGATCCGCAGGGGCCACATTCCTGGATTGGGTGCGGTTGGCCGCCGGCGTGGCCGAACGCGTCGACCTCGGGCGGCACGGATCCGGCCGATCACCTCATCGGCGAGCCTATCGCCAGCGTGCCTGGTCATGGGCGCGTGGCACTCCGGTGATCCCGTCGGCGGGCTCATGCCCGCGAGAGTACCGATCACCACCCCCACCGCCCCGGTTGGCGCGTCGTGGCCCTGGTCGGATACTCTCGACCGGTTGCCCCCGTCGGCGCGGCCGGTACGTGTCACTTCCGTGCGTGCCACCCTTGAGCGCCGATCGGCCGGGCGACCGTCCATATCCAGAATCTGCACAGGAGTGTCTGCCGTGGCTGCCGTCTGCGACGTTTGTGGCAAGGGTCCCAGGTTCGGCAACAACGTGGCCCGCACGGGTACGCGCGCACTGAAGCGGAGGATCAAGGCCCGCACCGCCCGGCGATTCGAGCCCAACATCCAGCGGGTGCACGCGACCGTCGAGGGCACGCCGAAGCGCCTCAACGTCTGCACCTCGTGCCTCAAGGCGGGCAAGGTCAGCCGCTGACCCCAAGCCCTGCCCCGGTCTCACGACGGCCGGCCGTTCCGTCCGGGATGGCCGGCCGTTTGCCGTCCTCGGACGCCCGCGCCGGGCACCCAGACGTTCAACGGAAGTGTTCGTGACCGGCCCGCCCTTCGTGGGCCACGCCGTCGACAGTGACGAGCGGACCGGTCGGCGCGGTCGCCATCGCCGGCTCCGCGGCGAGGTCTGCCTCTCCCGCCGCGCACACCCGGCCGATCACTGTCCAGCGCGCTGGGAGTACCACGTCCGGACCGAACGTCCCGGCGAGCGCATGGTCCTCCCCGCCGGTCAGAACGAACGACAGCGGCTCGACGCCTATCGCCGCCGCCACGGCCTGGAGCGGTTCGCCGATCTCGAGGGTGCTGGAGTCCACATCGATGCGTACGCCACTCGCGCGGGCGACGTGCTCGAGGTCGGCGAGGAGTCCGTCGCTCACGTCGACCAGCGCCGTCGCGCCGAGACTCGCCGCCTCCGGTCCCGCGTCGTACGGCGGCTGCGGCCGGCGATGCGCCTCCACCACGACCCGCGGCGACCGGAACCCCCGGCCTAGTACGGCGAGTCCCGCAGCGGACCAGCCGAGCCGGCCACAGACGGCCACCAGGTCGCCGGGGCGTGCTCCGGACCGGGTGAGCGGGCGACGCCCCTCCAGTGAGCCCAACGCGGTGATCCCGACCACCACCGCCGGCGAGGACACGACGTCGCCACCCGCGACGGACGCACCCACCAGGTCACACTCGTCGCGTAGGCCGTCGGTGAACTCGATCGCCCACTGCGCCGGCAGGTCGCCGGGTGCGCCGAAGCTGACCAGGAGCGCCGTGGGTGCGGCACCCATGGCGGCGAGGTCGGCGAGATTCTGCGCCGCCGCCTTCCGGCCCACGTCGTAGGCACCTGACCAGTCGCGACGGAAGTGCCGACCCTCGACGAGCATGTCAGTGGTCGCCACGATCCGACCGTCTGGCGCGGCCACCACCGCCGCGTCGTCACCGGGTCCGAGCTCGACGCCAGGACCGACCGGCAACCTGGCCCGGAAGATGTCGATGAGTCCGAACTCACCGAGCTCGCTGAGAGTCTCGCCATGTCCCCCTGCGGGCGTGCCCACCTCGTCGCTCCCCTCCCGGCTGCCTCTCCTGCCAAACTGGCTCCACTGCCAAACTGCCTCTCCTGCCAAACTGGCTCCACTGCCAAACTGGCTCCACTGCCAAACTGGCCCCGCGGCAGCGCCGACAGCTGGGCCGAGCCGCGCGCGGTGGCACGTCCCGCGATAGCGTGACCACGACGTGATCCCCTGGAGCTCCGCGACGACGCTACCGCGTGGTGGCGGTATCAGGGCGTACGTCATGAATGCGCACCAGCGCTGAGTACTGCGCCACGAGCCCGGGAGGACGACCAGTGGTGGTCCAGGCCTACATCCTGATCCAGACCGAAGTCGGCAAGGCGGCCGAAGTCGCAGAGCAGATTGCCCGCATCAAAGGTGTCACCCTCGCCGAAGACGTCACCGGGCCCTATGACGTGATCGTCCGTGCCGAGGCGACCAACGTCGACGAGCTGGGTCGACTCGTCGTCGCCAAGGTGCAGGGGGTCACCGGGATCACCCGGACCCTCACCTGTCCCGTCGTCCATATCTAGGTCCGGCCATTCTTCGCTGTCCTACGCCGGGATCCCTTCGTACGTCCGGGGTGGTGGGCGTGGCGCTGGCGTTCGTCCTGACCGGATGCGGGCAGGGTCCGGTCACCGTGGAACCGCCCCAGCCGAGGGGCGCGGTGAAGGCCGCATGCCGGGCGCTGGTCGAAGATCTGCCGACGAGCGTCGGCGGCGGTGAGTCCCGCCCTGTGGATCCACCAGAGGCCCTGGCCGCGGCGTGGGGCGACCCGCCGATCACGTTGCGCTGCGGCGTAGCCCGCCCCGAGGCGCTGACACCGACCTCGGAGTGTTTCGAGATCAACGGCGTCGGATGGTACGCGGAGAAGGCGACCCGCGGGACGATCTTCACCACAGTCGGGCGGGCAACCTATGTCGAGGTCGCCGTGCCAGAGGCGTACGACCCTGCCGCCGATTCGCTGGTCGACCTCGCGTCAAGCGTCGACCGCCGTGTGCGCCAGGTGAAGCCGTGCCAGTAGCGCGAACCGCGCCCGGCGAGTCCTAGCGCAGGCCGGTGGGGCGCTGCAGGGCGAGCTGGATCAGTCGGTCGACCAGAGCGGGATAGTCGAGTCCGGTGGCGGCCCACATCCGCGGGAACATGGAGTACGGGGTGAAGCCGGGCATCGTGTTGATCTCGTTGAGGATCACCGTGCCGTCCTGGCGCAGGAAGAAGTCGACCCGGGCGAGCCCCTCGGCCGAGACCGCGTCGAATGCCCTGACGGCGAGCGCGCGTACCTCGTCGGCTACCGCGTCGTCGAGGTCGGCCGGCACCTCCAGGTTGACGTGCTCCTCGTCGTCGAGGTACTTCGCCTCGAAGTCGTAGAACTCGAACTCCGTGTCGCACCGGATCTCGGCCACGACACTCGCCTCCGGCCGGCCGCCGTCGAGGCGATCCAGGACGCCGCACTCGATCTCGCGGGCGTTCTCGACCGCGGCCTCGACGAGCACCTTGGGGTCGAACTGGCGCGCCTTCTCCACCGCGTCGGCGAGGTCGCCGGGCCGGCCCACCTTGGTGATGCCGATGCTCGATCCGCCGCGGGTCGGTTTGACGAAGACGGGGTAGCCGAGCGAGGCCACCGCCTCTTCGCAGGCGGGGCGGTCGCGGTCCCAGGCACCGGGCTTGAGCACGGTGTAGGGCGCCACGGGAATGGCGTTGGCGGCGAAGATCTGCTTGGCGTAGTGCTTGTCCATGGCGATCGCGCTGGCCAGCACGCCGGCGCCGACGTAGCGCACGCCCGCCATCTCGAGCAGACCCTGCAGGGTGCCGTCCTCGCCGAAAGGCCCGTGCAGCAGGGGGAAGACGACATCGACCTCGCCGAGACTGCTCGGCCCGGAGGCAGGGTCGAGGGCGACGAGCCCTTTGTCCGCGTCGTTGGAGAGCACGACGGCGGCACCCTTCTCGTCGACCTCGGGGAGGTGGCCCGCCTGGATGGCGAGGCGTTCGGGTTCATCGCGTTCGAGGACCCAGCGCCCGTCGAGGGTGATGCCGATGGGGATCACGTCGTACCGGTCCCGGTCGAGGACACGCAGCACACTGCCCGCGGTGGAGCAGGAGACGGCATGCTCCGAACTGCGCCCGCCGAAGACGACAGCGACCCGGGGCTTGGCATCGGTTGGAGACGGCCCGTCGTCGGGTAGTGCTCGGGGCGACAGGCTCCGCTCGAACTCGCTCATCGCCCTGACCCTACTCGGCAGGGGCAGCGAATTGTCAGCGGTTGAGCCGCGCAATGAGTCAGGAAGAATCGGCATATGCGCGAACTTCCCGAGACGCTCACCCCCTCGACACTCACGGTGACCGCCGGACGGCCGGCGCATGAGCCGGACGCCCCGCTGAACCCGCCCTTGACGCTGGCCTCGACCTACGTCGCCGGAGGGGCGCTGGAGTACGGCAGGTATGCCAACCCCACCTGGGAGGCGTTCGAGGAGGTCCTGGGGGGCCTGGAGGGCGGGCGGGCCCTTGCGTACGCGTCGGGGCTCGCCGCGATCGCCACTGCGCTCGACCTGGTGCCTGTGGGTGGCATCGTCGTGGCTCCTCGCCACGCCTACCTGGGCACGGTGGGACAGCTCGCCGATCTCACGACGTCCGGCCGGCTCGGAGAGGCACGGCTGGTCGACATCGCCGACACCGAGGCGGTACGCCGGGCGATGCCGGGCGCCCATCTGATCCTCGTCGAGTCGCCGACGAACCCGGCGCTCGAGGTGGCGGATCTGCCCACGCTGTGCGCGGCCGGGCGGGAGGCGGGAGCCGTGGTCGCCGTCGACAACACGTTCGCGACCCCGCTCCTGCAACGACCCCTTGACGCAGGCGCCGATGTCGTCGTGCACTCGGCGACGAAGTTTCTCGCCGGGCACAGCGACGTCGTACTCGGTGCACTGGTGACGGCCCCGACCCCCCGCGGTGACGAGTTGTACGAGGAGCTCGCCAGCCGGCGGAGGAAGGTCGGAGCGATACCGGGGCCGTTCGAGACATGGCTCGCCTTGCGCGGTATGCGTACTCTCCATCTCCGCGTGGAGCGCTCCTGCGCCAACGCGGTCACCCTGGCCGAACGCCTCGCCGCCCATCCGGCTGTGGAGCGGGTGCGCTATCCAGGGCTGGCGTCCGACCCTGGGCACGGGCGTGCGACGGCGCAGATGCGGGCGTACGGCGGGATCATCGCGATCGAGTTGCGTGGCGGTGCGGCGGCGGCGGACGCCCTCACCCGAACGACCCGACTGTGGGTGCACGCGACGAGCCTCGGCGGCGTGGAGTCGACGTTCGAGCGCCGACGGCGCTGGGCGACCGAGGTAGCGACGATTCCGGACAACCTCGTCCGGATGAGCGTCGGGATCGAGGACGTCGACGACCTCTGGACCGACCTCTCGACCACCCTCGACCAACTCGTCGACCGGTCAGGCTGACCGCGCCCCGCCGATTGGATTGGATGAGGGGCACCCTCACACGGCTCTATCGGATGAGGGCCACCGTCATCGCTGGTGGATCCGCTTCTTGTACGGGTTTCCGATCGAGGGCACGTCGAACTTGCTCGGATCGAACGGGTCGTTCGGCGCCTCCTGCCCACGTAGCTCGGCGAGCAGCGCGGTGATCGCGTCCATCACGACCACGGTCGCCTTCTTCAACAGCGACGGGGTTGCCTGGTCGCCGCGGAACGCCGAGAGATCCACCGGTGGTCCCGCCGCCATCCGCATCGTCTTGCGTGGAAGCAGGCGTGGGAACTTGGCGTACGGCAGAAGCACGTCCTGGGCACCCCACTGCGCGATGGGAACGATCTCGCACCCGGTACGAAGGGCGATGCGTACGGCTCCGGTCTTGCCGACCATCGGCCACAGAGAGGGGTCACGGGTGATCGTCCCTTCCGGATAGACCACGACACACTCCCCCTCGTCGATCGCGGAGCAGGCCTCGGCGAGAGCGTCGCCGGCGGTGCGCTTCTCGCGGTGCACCGGGATCTGTCCGGCCGAGCGCAGGAACTTCCCCACCACAGGAATGTTGAACAGGCTCGCCTTGGCGAGGAATCGCGGCGGGCGGCCGGAGGTGTGCAGGAAATGCCCGATGGCGATCGGGTCGAAGTACGACAAGTGGTTCGTGACGGCGACGATGCCACCTTTGGCGGGAATGTGCTCGGTCCCTCGCCACTCGCGCCTGGTCAACGTACGCATGAAGGGCACGACAGCCGCGGCGGCCAGGTCGTAGCAGAAGCCGGTCTTCGGTGACGGCGGGGTCTTCGGTGACGGGGTCTGCGGCGGCGGCACTCTGTCCTCCTCGTCGGCCCGCGCGGTGTGGGGTGACGGGCGTGGGCGGTCGGTCAGGGCGCGCATGGCACGAGGTCCTGGAAACCCTACGTTCGCCCGCCACAGTCTGAACGACGCCTGGTGTGGTGTCGAGCAGCGGGTCCGGGGTGCTCTGCCGGGAGTCCTGCGGATCGCCGGTGGGCTGGGACTTGAGAGGATCGACGTCGATGTCTTCGCTAGAACGTGCCAACGGCAGCGGCAGTTCCCCCGATCATCGCGGTGGGGCCGGCTGGACCCTCGTGGTGCCCGTCAAGCCGGCGACGGTCGGAAAGTCCAGGCTTGCTCCGTTCGCCGGAGAGCACCGGACCGACCTTGCCCGGGCGATGGCTCTCGACACGGTCACCGCCGCGATGGCATGCCCTGTCGTGGTTGACGTCCTTGCTGTCACCCATGATCACGAGTCGGGTGCCGCCTTGTCAGCGATCGGCGCCATCGTCATCTCCGACGAACCAGAGGAAGGCCTCAACGCCGCCCTCCGCCATGGCGCCGCACGCGCGCGGGCGCGCCGGCCAGGCTGTGCCGTGGCAGCGATGCTGGGCGATCTGCCCGCACTTCGTCCGGACGAGCTCGCGCCGGTGCTCGATGCCGCGCTGGCACATCCCACGTCGTTCGTGGCCGATGCAGACGCCGTGGGTACGACCTTGTACTGCGCGGCAGGGGCGGCGGAGTTCGCCCCCCGCTTCGGTGGTGCGTCCCGTGCGGCTCATCTCGCCTCCGGCGCGGTGGAGTTGGATTTGCCCGCGATGACCTCCGTACGCCGCGATGTCGACACCGAGGCCGACCTCATGGACGCGTTGACCCTGGGGGTGGGCGCACGTACCCGGGCCGCTGTCGCGCTTCTGCTGTAACAGTGGGTTTGTTCGGTACGAGGAGGGAATGGTCCTCGCATCGCCGGGCGCATAGACTTCGCGCCATGCAGGCGACGGTGCGTTCGTTCGATCCTGAGACCCGGTCCGGCACGGTGTTGGCCGATGACGGGGTCGAGTTGACCTATGACGCTGAGGCCTTCGCCACCGCAGGCCTGCGGCACCTGCGTATCGGGCAACGGGTCCGACTCGACGTCGAGGGATCCGGCGACGCGACCAAGATCCGCTCGCTCACGATCTACACCCTGACGGACTGACGAAACGCAAAGGGGCCGGCACCTTCATCAACGGAAGGTGCCGGCCCCTTTGCCTGCTGCCGACTTGCGGCTGGCGACAGTCAGCGCTTCGCCGCACGCCTGGCCGGCGTGCGCTTGCTGGTGGCCTTCTTGGCCGTCGTCTTCTTGGCCGCCGTCTTCTTCGTGGCGGTCTTCTTGGCGGTCACCTTGGTGGCTGCCCGCTTGGCCGGCGACCGCGTGGCGGTCTTCTTGGCCGGAGCCTTCGTCGCCGCCCGCTTGGCCGCGGGCGCCTTGGCCGCGGTCTTCGTGGCGGCCTTCTTCGCGGCCGCGAGCCTCGGCAGCTTCTTGGAACCGGACACGACGGCCTTGAGCTCCGCACCCGCGCGGAACTTCGGAACCGACGTCTTCCTCGCCCGCTTGCGCTCGCCAGTGCGGGGGTTACGGACCATCCGGGACGGGCGGTCGATCTTCTCGAACGCGCCGAACCCTGTGATGGCGACCTTCTCGCCTGACGCCACAGCGCGCGTAATCACGTCGATAACCGACTCGAGCGCGTGCTGCGCGTCCTTCTTGTTGCCCTCGAAACGCGTTGCCAGCGTCTCGACCAACTGAGATTTGTTCACTGCTTCCCTCCGGTGAACGGGATCGTACGAGCCTGCGCTCGATTCATGCGCACGTTAGGGAATGTATCGCTCTTACTCAATAACCTTCACCCGGATGCTCCTTGTGTCGCGGCGTTCTGGCCGGCTGGAGGCGCTTGGAACCGGGTCCGCGTCGGACGCTCGTAGGGTTCAGGTACGGGCCGCGGGAGGCCCGATGTCGCCTGCTGGCGTTGACGAATGGCGGCCCTCCCGGACCCCCTGGCCGGCTGCCGTTCGTACCCCTCCGGTCGCCAACCGACGCCGCTCCAGCGGCCGTCCCAAGCGGCCTACGTGCCGTCAGATCCCTTACCACACAGGGCTTTCGAGGTACGCCGACCACGGACACCTACGACTTCGGTTGATCTTGGATCCCCGCCAGGCCGCCGCCGCGGAGCCCCAACCAGGCAGCGAGTCGGCCGTGTCGACGACCTGCGGCGGCATCGGTCGGATCCGCATCGGAGCAAGGGTTCGGCAGTACCGAGGGCGACGTCGAGCGGCCTCAGATCTGCCGAAAACAAGAAAAGGTGAAGTCCGTCACGTTCGGGCGTGTCGCGGGCGACACGCACCCCTGAACCACTCGATCCGGCTGGTTCAGGAGCTCGCTGGCAGCGTTGTGGGCCGCAAGGAGGGACGCTGGGACTCGTACGCATCGATCAGATCCACGTGCGTGAGCGAGATGCCGATGTCGTCGAGGCCCTCGCGCAACCGCCAGCGCGTGTAGTCGTCGATGTCGAAGGAGTCCCGGATCGCGTCCGGGCCGTCGCCGGCAAGGACGAGGCGCTGTTCGAGGTCGACGGTCACGGGCGTCTCCGGCTCGCGTTCGACCAACTCCCACAGGCGTTCGACGATCTTGTGGTCGACGAGTGCCACCAGAAGGCCCGCCTTGCCGGCATTGCCGCGGAAGATGTCGCCGAACCGGGCCGCGATGACGACCTTGAAGCCGGCGTCCTGCAGGGCCCAGACCGCATGCTCCCGGGAGGATCCGGTGCCGAAGTCGGGCCCGGCCACGAGGATCGAGGCTCCCTGGTGCTCCGGCTTGTTGAGAACGAACGCGGGATCGCCCCGCCAGGCGGCGAAGAGCCCGTCGCCGAACCCGGTCCGCGTCACGCGCTTGAGGTAGACCGCCGGGATGATCTGGTCGGTGTCGACGTTGGACCGCCGCAGCGGGGCGGCCTTGCCGGTGTGGACGGTGAACTTCTCCATGGCTGTGGCTCCGTCAGCTTCGGATCGTGCGGAGGATCAGGTCGTGGGTAGGTCGGCGGGCGAGGCGAGGTGGCCACTGACGGCGGTCGCGGCCGCGACGAGCGGCGACACCAGGTGGGTACGTCCGCCCTTGCCCTGCCGGCCTTCGAAGTTGCGGTTGGAGGTCGACGCGCTGCGCTCCCCCGGCGCGAGCTGGTCGGGGTTCATGCCCAGGCACATCGAGCAGCCTGCGCCCCGCCATTCGGCTCCCGCGTCCTTGAAGAACACGTCGAGACCTTCGGCCTCGGCCTGCAGGCGTACGCGGCCCGAACCCGGAACCACCAACATGCGTACGCCTGGAGCGACCTTGCGGCCGCGGATCACGTCGGCGGCGGCCCGCAGGTCCTCGATCCGGCCGTTGGTGCAGGACCCGAGGAACACCGTGTCGACAGTGATCTCGCGCATCGGAGTGCCGGGCGTGAGGCCCATGTACTCGAGCGCCCGCTCGGCCGACACCTGTGCGCCCGGGTCGTCGTAGTCGCTCGGATGGGGGACGGCGCCGCCGAGGGGAACCCCCTGCCCGGGGTTGGTTCCCCAGGTGACGAAGGGCGTCAGGGTGCTCGCGTCGAGGTGGACCTCGCGGTCGAACTCCGCGCCGGGGTCGGTCGTGAGGCCACGCCAGTAGTCGAGAGCGGCCTCCCATTCCTTGCCCTTCGGGGCGTGTGGGCGACCCTCCAGATAGGCGAAGGTCGTCGCGTCCGGCGCCACCATGCCGGCCTTGGCACCCCACTCGATCGACATGTTGCAGACCGTCATCCGGCCTTCCATCGACATGGCGCGCATGGCTTCGCCGCGGTATTCGACGACGTGCCCCTGCCCGCCGCCGGTGCCCACCTGGGCGATGAGGGCGAGGACGAGGTCCTTCGGCGTCACGCCTTCCGGCGGTAGGCCGTCGACCGTCACGGCCATGGTCTTCGGACGACTCTGGGGCAGGGTCTGGGTGGCGAGGACGTGTTCGACCTCGCTCGTGCCGATGCCGAACGCCAACGCGCCAAAGGCTCCGTGGGTCGAGGTGTGGGAGTCACCGCAGACGATCGTCATGCCGGGCTGGGTGAGGCCGAGCTGCGGGCCGATGATGTGCACGATGCCCTGGTCGGCGTCGCCGAGCCGGTGCAGCCGGACCCCGAACTCCTCGCAGTTGCGACGCAGGGTCTCGACCTGGGTGCGGGAGACCGGATCGGCGATCGGCTTGTCGAAGTCCAGAGTGGGGACGTTGTGGTCCTCGGTCGCGATCGTGAGGTCGGGACGCCGTACGCCGCGGCCGGCAAGGCGGAGGCCGTCGAACGCCTGCGGACTCGTCACCTCGTGGACGAGGTGGAGGTCGATGTAGAGCAGGTCGGGTTCGCCCTCACTCCGGCGTACGACGTGCTCCTCCCACACCTTCTCCGCGAGGGTGGTCCGCATGGTGGTGCCTCCAGACAGGTCTTTTCACAATTGTTTCGACCCCGACCCAACGTGGGTCCGGTTTGACTGGTTCTCGACCCTTCAGACCTTGGCCTTTTCAGGTTCTGGGCTTGCGTCTCGTAATTCGAGACTGCAATATCGAGTCATGGACAACTCTAGCGGAGTCGGCGTTCTTGACAAGGCGGCGCTCGTTCTCGGTGCCCTGGAAGCGGGTCCGGCCACCCTCGCCGGGCTGGTTCAGGTCACAGGTCTGGCCAGGCCGACAGCCCACCGGCTGGCGGTCGCGTTGGAGCATCACCGGCTCGTGGCCAGGGACATGCAGGGGAGGTTCATCCTCGGCCCCCGGCTCGGAGAGCTGGCCGCCGCGGCCGGTGAGGACCGACTGCTGGCCGCCGCGGGGCCCGTCCTTGCACGCCTTCGCGACATCACGGGGGAGTCCGCGCAGCTCTTCCGCCGCCAGGGCGAGGGGCGCGTCTGTGTCGCCGCTGCCGAACGCCCGAGCGGACTCCGCGACACGATCCCGGTTGGCACCCAACTCACCATGCACGCCGGCTCCGCCGCCCAGATCCTGCTGGCGTGGGAGGAGCCTGAACGCCTGCACCGCGGCCTGCAGGGCGCGAAGTTCACGGCGGCGACGTTGGCGGCCGTACGCCGGCGTGGATGGGCGCAGAGCGTCGGTGAGCGGGAGGCGGGAGTCGCTTCGGTTTCGGCCGGGATCCGCTCCCCGTCTGGCAAGGTGGTCGCGGCGGTGTCGGTGTCCGGTCCACTGGAGCGGCTGTCTCGGCAGCCGGGTCGGATGCACGCACCTGCGGTGATGGCAGCCGCCGAACGCCTCTCCGAGTCCCTCCGCCGCGCCGCCGAGTAGGGCCCGCTGGATGGTCGGAAGCGCCCTACCTGCACACGGTTGCCGTGCTGGCCAGGGCGGCGCACCGTCAAGAACGGCTCTGGAGGAACGATGCCCGTCACCGTCGTCACCATGTCGCTTCCGACGTACGACCTCACGGCGCCTCCCGACGCGGAAGCCGTCGGCGCAGCTCTCGATGACGTCATCTGCAAGAACTTCGGCCAGGACGGGGAACGCGAGATTGCCATCCGGTCAGTCAGCCTGATCGACCATCCGACGCACACGCACGACTCGTTGGGCGAAGTGATCATGGCGACCGGCACGGATCGGTACGACCCTGGGCGAAAGGGCCCGCTGCACGAGGCCTACGACCGTTACGGCGTTGAGTTGCACGTTGTTCCCTGCGTGGTCTCGGGAACCTCCCTCCGCTCGGCCATGTGCGACGGCCGGACGTTCTACGGCACCACGGAATCGGTGATGGCGGAGGCCGTGAGCGACTTCTACGTGGGTCCGCCGGTCGACCGCGACGGCGTTCCACTGAGGATCGACCTGCTCACCATCTACGACCTCGCCCAACTCGAGGGCATCCCGATCCCCTTCCATGGCGAGGAGAAACCGCCGCTGTCGGCCTGCCGTTTCAGACATCCCGATCGGCGCAGCGAAGCAGTACTCGGGCTGATCAAGGTTCTCTGAGCCTTGATAGGTCACCTGCGGCCGGTCCCCAGGGTGCCGACGCACCGTGTTCCGGGATGCCGGTCGCGCTCAGAAGTCGATCCGCACGGCGTCCTTCCGCATGGCTGCACACGCTAGGTCACATTCCGGATGCTCTACCTCCGGAACGCAGACAACCTGCTGTCGCACGACGCCAGTGACACGCGAAAGGCGACCCGGTGCGCTTAGCGCACACGGATCGCCCAAGAGCCTGTAGCCCCGACCGGATTCGAACCGGCGCTACCGCCTTGAGAGGGCGGCGTGCTAGGCCGCTACACAACGGGGCCGCAAAGCGAGCTGCACTCTATCAACCGGAGACTGTCCGTCCGCCAGAGCCTCCCAGCCAACCGGAGCCTCCCAGCCAACCGGAGCCTCCCAGCCAACCGGAGCCTCCCAGCCAACCGGAGCCTCCCAGCCAACCGGAGCCTCCCAGCCAACCGGAGCCTCCCGAGAACGCGGAGACTCCCAGCTCACCCGCTGGGGTACTAGGACTCGAACCTAGACTAACGGAACCAGAATCCGTCGGGCTGCCAATTACCCCATACCCCATGGGTCGGCCCGAACCACCACCTGGCAGCGGGCCGCCTCGATGATAGCGAAGCCGTCGCGTACCCCCACACGGGCCATCAGGGTCGGCTAGCCGACGTCCACCTCGAGCGCCCGCTCTATCCGCCCGAGCGTGCGGTGAGCTCCCAGCAGCTCCAGCGACTCGAAGAGTGGCGGGGACACCCGCCGCCCTGTCACGGCTACGCGTACAGGCCCGAACGCGTGCTTGGGCTTGCGTCCCAACTTCTCGACGAGGACCTGCCGCAGCGCCTGCTCGATGGCTGCCCGGTCCCATACGGCGAGCGCCGCGAGGGCTTCGTACGCCGCTGACAAGACGGGCCCGGCGTCGGTCGTGAGCACGCGCGCAGCAGCCTCCGGGTCGACGGTGAACGCGCCCTCGCGGACGAAGAGGAAGGCCAGCAGGTCGACGGATTCGGTGAGCCTGGTCAGCCGCTCCTGAATCAGGGGCACGGCGGCCGCCACGAGCCGTGCCTGGTCCGGATGCACCGGCTCGGCCACCAGCCCGGCCGCCTGCAGGAACGGCATGATCCGATGGGCCAACTCGTCAACGCCGAGCGCGCGGATCTTGTCCCCGTTGATGGCGTCGAGCTTCTTGGGGTCGAGGCGGCCTGGCGTGGCACCCACTCGGGACAGGTCGAAGAGCTCGACCAGCTCGTCGAGGCGGAGGTCCTCGCGGTCGTTGCCCGGTGACCAGCCGAGCAACGCGAGGTAGTTGACCACCGCTTCCGGAAGGTAGCCGTTCTCGCGGTACCACTCGATGGAGGCCGATCCGTAGCGCTTCGACAGCGGCTTGCCGTCGGTCCCGAGGACGTACGGGCAGTGGGTGAAGACCGGGACGTCCTCGGCGGGAACGCCCATCGCCTCGTACATCGCGATCTGCCGCGGCGTCGACGCCAGCAGGTCGTCGCCGCGGACGACGTGGGTGATCCGCATGAGCGCGTCATCCACTGACACCGCGAGGTTGTAGAGGGGATAGCCGTTGGCCCGCATGATCACGAAGTCGGGGATGTTGGCGTGGTCGAAGACCACCTCGCCACGAATCGTGTCGTGGACGGTGGTGGTGCCGGGCGGCATCCGGAAGCGGACGACGGGTTTGCGTGCCTCCGCTTCGAAGTCCGCGACCTGCGCAACCGTCAGCGTCCGGCAGCGTCCGCTGTAGCCGGGCGGCAGGCCCTTGCTGCGTTGGGTTTCCCGCTCGGCGTCGAGCTCCTCCTGCGTGCAGTAGCAGTGGTACGCAGTGCCCTCGGACAAGAACCGCTGGACCCACTCGTGGTAGAGCGGAAGGCGTTCGCTCTGCTGGTACGGGCCGCAGTCGCCGCCGATCTCCGGACCCTCGTCCCAGTCGAGGCCGAGCCAGCGCAGGTCCTCGAGGGCGGACGCGATCGCCTCGTCGGTGATGCGTGACCGGTCGGTGTCCTCGATCCGCAGGACGAACCGGCCCCCGGTGTGGCGCGCCCATGCCCATGCGTACAACGCGGTTCGGATGTTGCCGACATGCAGGTCGCCGCTCGGAGAGGGCGCGAAGCGGGTACGGACGGCTGGTGAGGGCCGGGCTGAACCGCCTTCAGCCATGGGCGATCACCGGGTTGGTCAGGGTGCCGATGCCCTCGATGGTGACCGACACCTCCTCACCGGGACGCATCGGCCCGACACCGGCCGGCGTCCCGGTGAGGATCAGGTCGCCGGGCAACAGCGTCATGAACGAGCTGACGTAACTGACGAGGGAGGGGATGTCGTGGATCATCTGCGACGTACGCCCGGACTGGCGAGGCTCCCCCGCCACGGTCGTCGTCAACGCCAGGTCGGAGGCGTCGAGCTCGGTCTCGATCCAGGGGCCGATCGGGCAGAACGTGTCGAATCCCTTGGCCCTCGCCCACTGCCCGTCGGTCTTCTGCAGGTCGCGGGCGGTGACGTCGTTGGCACAGGTGTAGCCGAAGATGACCTCGGCGGCGCGTTCGCGTGGCACGTGTCGGCAGATCCGGCCGATCACCACCGCCAGCTCGCCTTCGTAGTGCAGGTCCGAGGTCTCTGCCGGGTAGACGATCCCGTCGCGCGGCCCGATGACCGACGTGTTGGGCTTGAGGAAGATCAACGGCTCGGCCGGAACCTCGTTGCCCAGCTCGGCAGCGTGTTCGGCGTAGTTGCGGCCGACGCCGATCACCTTGCTCCGTGGGATGATCGGCGCCAGCAGGCGTAGGTCCGTGAGCGGGAGCCGTTCGCCGGTGGGCTGGACGGGCCGGTAGAGCGGGTCGCCGTCGATCACCGCGGCGATCTCCGCCCCCGCCTCCCCTTCGATCACGGCGTACTTCGGGTCCTCACCTGCACTGAACCGTGCGATGCGCAAGGCCAACCTGCCTTCGTGCTTCCTGGTCGCCGGTGGATCTGCGCCGGCGGCCCCGGTGGATCCGTACGGAAAGCTCGCAGCCTACCGGGCCGCCCTGGTCAGGTCGCCTGCTCCCCGACCTGGCCGCCCTGGCTGACCTGACCGCGGACCAGACCGAACGTCACGCCGTCGACAAGTGCCTCGAACGACGCCTCGACGATGTTGTGCCCCACACCGCAGGTCTCCCACGACTCCTCGCCGTCGGACAGCTCGATCAGAACTCTGATCACGGCGTCGGTCCCGTGGCCCGCTTCGAGGATGCGGACCCGGTAGTCGATCAGGTCGAGCTTGTCCACGATGGGGTACGCCTGCCCGATCGCGCCGCGGAGCGCACTGTCGAGCGCGTTGACCGGGCCGTTGCCCTCGCCGGTGACGATGGTGCGTTCGCCCCCGGCGCGCAGCTTGACGGTCGCCTCGGAGACGGCTTCCTCGCCGGGCCTGGAGTCCGTGATCACCCGCCAGGACTCGACCTCGAAGAAGGTCGGTCGGACGCCTTCGACCTCTTCGATGAGCAGGAGCTCGAACGACGCGTCCGCGGCCTCGAAGGTGTATCCGCGCGACTCCAGCTCCTTCACCCGTTCGGTGATCCGCGTGACGAGCTCGCGGTCACCGGCGAGGTCGTATCCGAGCTCGCGTCCCTTCAGCTCGATGCTCGCCCTGCCCGCCATGTCGGAGACGAGTAGCCGCATGTCGTTGCCGACAAGCTCGGGATCGGTGTGCTGGTAGAGATTCGGGTCGACCTTGATCGCGCTGGCGTGCAGTCCCGCCTTGTGGGTGAAGGCCGACGCGCCGACGTAGGGCTGACGGGAGTACGGAGGAACGTTGGTCACCTCCGACACGGCATGGGCGATCCTGGTCGCCTCCCGAAGGGCAGGCTCGGGAACGAGCGCATGTCCGAGCTTGAGCTGGAGGTTGGCGACGACGGTGAGCAGGTCGGCGTTGCCGGTGCGTTCGCCGTAGCCGTTGAGGGTTCCCTGCACGTGGGTGGCGCCGGCGCGTACGGCGGCGAGGGTGTTGGCTACCGCGCAGCCGGCGTCGTTGTGACAGTGGATTCCCACCCGCGCGGTGGTCCCCGCCAGACCGGCCGTGCTCAGCACGGTGTCGACGACCTCGCCCACATGGTCGGGAAGCATGCCGCCGTTGGTGTCGCAGAGCGCGAGGACCTCGGCGCCCGCTTCGGCGGCCGTGCGTACGACCTCGATGGCGTAGGCCGGATTCTCGCGGTAACCGTCGAAGAAGTGCTCGGCGTCGAGGAAGACCCGTTGCCCGCAGGAGCGGAGGTGTTCGATCGTGTCCCGCACCATCGCGAGGTTCTCCTCCAGCGTGGTACGCAGGGCGAACTCCACATGGCGGTCGTGGCTCTTGGCGACCAGTGTCACGACGCTGGCACCGGAGTCGCGCAGGGCCGCCACGAGCGGGTCGTCTGCCGCCGCCACCCCCGCCCGCCGCGTGGCACCGAACGCGGCAAGCGTGGCGTGGCGTAGGTGCAGCTCCGACCGCGCCCGCGCGAAGAACTCGGTGTCCTTGGGGTTGGCTCCCGGCCAGCCGCCTTCGATGTAGCCGACGCCGAGTTCGTCCAGGTGCCGGGCGATCGTCAGCTTGTTGTCGACGGAAAGGCTCAGCCCTTCCTGCTGGGCACCGTCGCGAAGCGTGGTGTCGTAGACGTGAAAGTCGCTCATCGGGAGGCGCTCCTGGGGGATGACTGCTCGATTTGACGTCTGCGGGCTCGGCGTGGGAGCTGAACCGGGGAGGGCTTGAGACAAACAAAAAACCTCCCGCCGGGAGCGAGAGGTCTGCGCGCTGGACGAGAGAAGCAGGTCCGGCGCGCCTACGTAATGATCAGGGTGAAGG
This sequence comes from Actinopolymorpha sp. B11F2, assembly GCF_040195635.1. Lineage (NCBI taxonomy): Bacteria > Bacillati > Actinomycetota > Actinomycetes > Propionibacteriales > Actinopolymorphaceae > Actinopolymorpha > Actinopolymorpha sp. B11F2. The sequence continues at coordinate 187,700 of NZ_JBEFTX010000004.1, forward strand.
TCTTCAGCATTCCGGCAGTGTCGCACATCACCCCGGGCACAGGTCAACCACCCCATTCCCGGCAGTCGGGTCCTCCGATCGAGAGGCCGCGCCCGGCGGGCCGTGATCTTGGGCAAATCTCTGGAGAGTCCGTCAGGCCGGCGGTTAGGCTCGGACTCATGGGCATCTGACCAGAACTCACCTTTCCCGACATCCCGGTCGCCGCTCTCCTGTCCGGCGCGACCGGTCCGATCGAGTTCTGGGGCCCCATGACTGCATCCGCCAGACATTCTGTAGCGCCCTCCGCCGCCGTGCTCAAGGCGTCCGGTCTTGCCAAGAGCTACGACGACGAGCCGCTGTTCACCGACATCAGCCTGACCGTCAACGCGGGCGAGCGGGTCGGCCTCGTCGGGCCCAACGGTGCCGGTAAGTCCACCTTGCTCCGGCTGCTCGCCGGGCGAGAGCGCCCGGACGCGGGTTCGGTGGCGTACGGCCCACACGGCCGGGTGGGCTATCTCGACGCGGAGATCGCCGACACCGACGCCACGGTGGGTTCGTACCTCGACGAAGGTCTCGGTGAGCTGAACCGGATCGCCGCGCGGATGCGGACCCTCGAGGACGCCATGGCGACAGCCGCGCCGGCAGCCGGCGGCACACTGTCGGAGTACGCCGGACTGCAGGACCGCTTCTCGCTGCTGGGTGGATGGGAGGCGGAGTCGCGTGCCGAGGAGGTACGCGGCCACCTCGACATCGCGTCCCTCGACCCGCGTACCCCCCTGGTCGACGTGAGCGGAGGACAGCAGGCACGGCTCATGCTGGCGCGGTTGTTGCTGGAGGAGCCGAGCATCCTGCTCCTCGACGAACCCACCAACCATCTCGATCTCGCCGGGGTCAGCTGGCTGGGCGAGTTCCTCGCGGACTACCGCGGGGCGGTCGTCGTCATCACCCACGACCGGGCATTCCTCGACGCGAGTGTCGACCGGATCGTCGAACTCGACATCCTCACCGACCGGGCAGAGCTCTACGAAGGTGGCTATTCGTCCTACCGCGCGGAGAAGCAACGCCGCCGGGCCCGGCTGTTGGCCGACTACGAAGCCCAGGAGAAGCACCGCCGGCGGCTCGCCGCCGACATCGAACGCACCGCGAACCAGGCGTTGCGGACCGAACTCACGACCCACAACGACAAGGCACGCCGGTACGCCAAGAAGGTCGCGAAGAAGGCGAAGGCCCGGGAACGCAGGCTGCGCAGGGAAATGCTGTCCGCACGCTGGATCGAGCACCCGCAGGAACGCCCGCCCCTGGTGCTGGACCTCGCCGCCACGACACCGCCCGAGTGCACCGTCCTCACCCTGGACGGCGTCGCGGCCGATCGGGGCAACGGCCTGCTGTGGAAGGACTTCTCGGCAGTGGTGAGAGGTGGCGAACGGATCCTGGTCACCGGCGAGAACGGCACCGGCAAGTCCACCTTGCTCGCACTGCTCTCGGGTGAGTTGGCACCGGCCGGCGGCGAGGTCGCCACCCAGGCTCGGATCGGCGTACTCCCCCAGGTGCACGACCGTCTCCCGCTGCGCATGTCGATGCTCGACTATCTGCGTAGCAGAGTCCCGATGTACGAGGAGGACGCCGAACGGCTTCTGGACTCGTATCTCTTCGACTCTTCACAGTTCCGGCGACCGCTCGGCACCCTCTCCGCGGGCGAGCTGCGACGGTTGTTGCTGGCCGCGCTGATCAACGGCGGCCACGAGGTGCTGCTGCTCGACGAACCCACGAACTATCTGGACTTCGAGTCCCTGGACGTGTTGGAGGCCGCGGTCGCCGCGTTCGGAGGTACGACGGTGACGGTCAGCCACGATGAGCGGTTCGTGCAGAGTCTGGCTCCGACCCAGCGATGGCATCTCACGCGGCGGAGCGGTGCGGTGTCGCCCTGGGTGGAGTCTTCCTGGGAGGTGGAGATCCGGGAGTGATCAACGGCCGGCGAAGAGGACATTCCCTGCGCAAACCCAATGTCCCGTTCGCGGGCCGCTGATCACCTGACGACCGGTCTCAGCCCGAGCCGCCGGGTTCCGCGCCGACCTCGGCCCCTTCGAGGTCGAGGACCTCGGGATCGAACTCGCCGTCCTTCGCACCGGACAGGAACGCCTCCCACTCACCAGGAGTGAAGACGAGGATCGGCCCGTCCGGATCCTGGGCGTTGCGCATGCCGATCAGGTCGTCGACGAAACCGACCTCGATGTCCCCACCGGGGACTGCCGCGCGCCACTCGACCCTGGTGAGGTCGAACTCTCCCTTGGTCGGGTGGGACGCCACTGCACTGCTCTCTTCGCTCATACCTCCGTTACTCCCTGTTTCAAGACGCGACCGACGAGGGCCTGGTCACCGGCGTTCGTTACCGGCAGAGGTCGCGTACTGTGCGCACAGAAGCTACTCCTCCTACGCCTATTTGCGCAGGATCCCTCGCCGATCCGTGTCGATCGGCGGGACCGTGGAAACGCTCCGTGATGATCAGCGAAGACGTTGGTATCGAGTACTCAGCGTGACATCGGCGAGGTGTTTGGCCGTGTCCGCGTGCGGAGGAGCGGTCAGCGCACCCGGTGGAGCCAGCCGTGGGCGTCCTGCGCCCTTCCGTACTGGATGTCGAGCAGCTGCTGCCGGATGCGCGAGGTCACCGGACCGGCGGAGCCGCCGCCGATCTCGAGCGCGCCACCGCGCCACTTCAACGATCCGACCGGGGTGACCACGGCGGCCGTACCGCAGGCGAACACCTCTGCGATCCGGCCGCTGACGACGCCAGAACGCCATTCGTCGACGTCGATCCGGCGTTCTTCGATCTTGTGGCCGAGCTCGGCTCCGAGCGCCATGATCGCTTCCCGGGTGATGCCCTCCAGGATGGTGCCGGTGAGCTCGGGCGTCACGATCGACCCGTCGTCGAGGACGAAGTAGAGGTTCATGCCGCCGAGCTCTTCGACCCAGCGTCGCTCCACAGCGTCCAGGAACGCCACCTGGTCGCACCCGTTCGCGCCAGCCTCCTGCTGGGCCAGCAGACTCGCCGCATAGTTGCCGCCGCACTTGGCCGCACCGGTTCCACCGACGGCCGCCCGGGTGTAGTCCTCGGACAGCCAGATCGAGACCGGCTTGACCCCTTCGGCGAAGTAGGACGCGGCGGGTGACGCGATCACCGCGAACGTCACCTCATGGGCGGGTCGCACACCGAGAAAGACCTCGGAGGCGAACATGAACGGGCGGAGGTAGAGGCTCTTCTCCCCGCCGGTCGGGACCCATTCGTGGTCGGTCTGGACGAGCAGGTCGAGCGCGGCCACGAAGTCGTCGGCGTCGAGCTCCGGCAACGCCATCCGGTGCGCCGAACTCTGGAACCGCCGGGCATTGGCTTCTGGCCGGAAGGTCCAGATCGACCCGTCGTCGTGGCGGTAGGCCTTGAGACCCTCGAAGATCTCCTGGGCGTAGTGGAGGACCGCGGTCGCCGGGTCGAGCGAGAGCGGACCGTACGGGCGGAGGACGGCATCGTGCCACCCCTCCCCCGAAGTCCAGGTCACCGTGACCATGTGGTCGGTGAAGAACCTCCCGAATCCGGGCTGCGCGAGGATCTCCTCCCGACGCTCCACCGGAGTGGGAGAAGGCGTGAGCTCGCGGCGAAACTCGAGGCTTGCGGTCATGGCAGCACCGTACCCAATCGTGTAACGAGAACAAGGAGTCTGGAGACCAGAGGACTGGAGACGAAGGACGCCGCCCGCGGAACGCGGGCGGCGTCGGGCCTTTGCGAAGGACGTGGGTCCCGTCCAAAGGCCTAGCTGGCTACTCGGGCGGCGATCGCGTCGCCGATCTCTGCCGTGGTTCGGGTGGGGCTGGCGCCGCCCCTGGTGTCGAGGTCGGCGCTCACGGCGTCCTCGATCCGGCGGGCCGCCCCGGGCTCGCCGAGGTGCTCGAGGAGCAGGGCGGTGGACAGGATCGCCGCCGTGGGGTCGGCCTTGCCCGTGCCGGCGATGTCGGGCGCCGAGCCGTGGACGGGCTCGAACATCGACGGCGCCGTCCGGTCGGGATTGATGTTGCCGCTCGCCGCCAGGCCGATGCCGCCGGTCACGGCACCCGCCAGATCGGTGAGGATGTCGCCGAACAGGTTGTCGGTGACAATGACGTCGAAACGCTCGGGCTCGGTCACGAGGAAGATCGTGGCCGCGTCGATGTGGAGGTAGTCGACGGTGACGTCGGCGAACTCCTTCGCCACCTCCCCCACGATCCGCGACCAGAGGCCGCCGGCGTGGACGAGGACGTTGGTCTTGTGGACCAGAGTGAGCTTGCCCCGGCGAGCCTGCGCGCGCCGGAACGCGTCGCGGACCACGCGTTCGACGCCGTACGCCGTGTTGACGCTCACCTCGGTGGCGAGCTCCTGGGTGGTGCCCTTGCGTACCACTCCACCGTTGCCGACGTAGAGCCCCTCGGTGCCCTCCCGGACGACGACGAAGTCGATCGGCGCGTCACTCGCGAGCGGGGTCGGCACGCCCGGAAAGCTGCGGGACGGCCGGAGGTTGACGTAGTGGTCGAGCTCGAACCGCAACCGGAGCAGAAGGCCCCGCTCGAGGATCCCGGCTGGCAGTTTGGGGTCGCCCGGTCGCCCGCCCACCGCACCGAGCAGGATCGCGTCGTGGGCACGAAGCTCGGCCAGCACGCTGTCGGGCAGGACCTCGCCGGTCGCGAGGTAGCGCTCGGCACCCAGGTCGTACTGCGTCTGTTCGACCTTGATGTCATAAGCCGGTACGCACGCCTCGAGGACCTTCAGGGCCTCGGCGGTCACCTCGGGGCCGATGTAGTCACCAGGGATGACAGCCAGCCGGATGCTCTGAGCCATACGGATCACCATATTCGCAAGTGTCCACATCCCGAAACTCAGGTCTCGACATGTGGTCGAACGCAATGTGGTCGTGTCGACGCGTGCCCTCGACGGGCGGTTGGGCTTGCGTCGACGGCGGAGGTCGCCTATCTCACCGGACGGGATTTCCGGATGGGGCGACTGCCGGCCGCGGGCGCGGGGTGGCGTCCCGGCTGTCATGTGCGGTGCGGGTCTCGGCAACCGCGGCGGCGGTCCTGCCGCCGTTGTCACGGCGATCCAGCGCCTCCTGCAGGGCCTGGTAGGCCAGCCGTTGCGCCTCGCGATGCGCCTTGGTCATCGGAATTCTCCTTCGCACGTACGCGTCTTCGTCAGTCTCTCGAGTGCTCGTCCATCTCGAGTGAAGGGCGGGCCGGCAACGCTGGACCCCGTGACGGAGAGCCGACCCTCAGCGGGCCCCGCCACGGCAGCGAAGGATTACGACGAATCTCATGACCCGACCGAGATTAGTTGGACGTCCTAGCAGTTGTCTCGCGGATCGAGGGAAGTTTTCACATGTCGAGACGCCAGGGCGGGAATGCCCTCATGTACCCCACCCTTGGCGCATGAGCGTGCCGCCTGAGATCCCGGCCGTCGTCGCACGAGCCCATCAGCTCTCGCGGCGTCGCGGCTTCGTGTCGTCCTGTCGCAACGAGACCGGCCGGCTGCTGGCGAGCCTCTCCGCCTCCCGCACCGGCACGCTCGCGGAGTCCGGGACCGGCTGCGGGGTCGGCTCCGCCTGGCTGCGCAGCGGCATGCGCGAGGGTGCGCGCCTTCTCACCGCCGAGCACGATCCGGCGCTCGTCGAGGCGGTCCGCGAGATGTTCGCCGGAGACGAGTCCGTGACCGTCCTGGAGGCCGACTGGAAGGAGCTCGCGGCCGAGGCTCCGTTCGCGCTGCTCTTCCTCGACGTACGCGAGGCCAAGCGCGCCGGACCCGACACCGCTGCCGATCTCATGGAGCCAGGCGGGTTCGTCGTGCTCGACGACTTCACCCCGAGTTCGACCTGGCCGCCGATGTACCAGGGCCGGGTCGACACCATGCGCATGCAGTGGCTGACAGATCCGAGGTTCGCAACGGTCGAGGTGATGGTCGCCAGCGACGCCAGCGTGCTGATCGCGACCCGCCGCTGACCGCGGGCCGCCACGGGCCAGTTCTGGGCCCTAGTCCACGAGGTCGATGGCGCGGATGTCCTGGGCGTTGATCTCGCGGGCGATCTCGTCGAGCGCCGCCTGCGGGATCGCCGAGTCGACGGTCATCGCCACCAGGGCCTTGCCGCCTCGGCGGTCCCGGCTGACCTGCATGCCGGCGATGTTGACCCCCGCCTCGCCGAGGATCCGGCCCATGACGCCGATGACGCCCGGCCGGTCGACGTACTTCAGGACCGCCATGTGTTCGGTCAGCTCGATCTCGATGTCGAAGCCCTCGACCTCGACCAGGCGTTCGGCGTGGCGAGGGCCGACGAGGGTGCCGCCGACCGAGACCTGGCGGCCGTCGGCCAGGGTCCCGCGCAGGGTCACGAGGTTGCGGAAGTCGGGGCTGTCGGGATCGGTGAGCAGGCGTACCTCGAGGCCGCGTTCGGCGGCGAGCAACGGGACGTTGACATAGGAGACCTGTTCCTCGACGACCGAGGCGAATGCGCCCTTGAGGGCCGCGAGCTCGAGCACCTTGACGTCGTAGTCGGTGATCTCGCCACGCACCTCGACGTCCATCTGCAGGGCCACCTCGCCAGCGAGTGCGGTGAAGATCCGACCCAGCTTCTCCGCCAACGGGATCCCCGGCCGGACGTCTTCGGCGATGACGCCGCCCTGGACGTTGACCGCGTCGGGGACGAGTTCGCCGGCCAGCGCCAGGCGTACGGACTTGGCGACCGCGACACCGGCCTTCTCCTGCGCCTCCGCGGTGCTCGCGCCGAGATGGGGGGTCACCACCACGTTGTCGAGCTCCAGTAACGGCGAGTCCGTGCTCGGCTCGGTGACGAAGACGTCGATCCCCGCGCCGGCGACCCGTCCCTCCTTGAGGGCGACGTACAACGCGTGCTCGTCGATGATCCCCCCGCGGGCGGCGTTGACGATGATCGCGCCGGGCTTGGCCTTGGCGAGCTCCGCCTCACCCACGATGCCGGCCGTCTCCGGCGTCTTCGGCAGGTGGACGGTGATCGCGTCGCTGGTGGCGAGCAGTTCGTCGAGGGGCACCAGGCGTACACCCATCTGCGCGGCCCGGCCAGGCTGGACGTAGGGGTCGTACGCCACGACCTTCATGCCGAACGCGGCCAGCCGCTGCGCGACCAGCACGCCGATCCGGCCGAGGCCGAGGACGCCGAGAGTCTTGTCGTGCAACTCGACACCGGTGAACCTGCTCCGCTTCCACTCGCCGGCCTTGAGCGAGGCGTGGGCGGCGGGGATGTTGCGGGCGACCGCCAGGAGCAGGCCGATGGCGTGCTCGGCGGCCGAGACGATGTTGGACTGGGGAGCGTTGACGACCATGACGCCGGCCTGCGTCGCGGCCCGCACGTCGACGTTGTCCAGCCCCACCCCCGCCCGTGCGACCACCTTGAGCCGCGAGGCCGCGGTGAGGACTTCGGAATCGACCTTGGTCGCGCTCCGGACGAGGAGAGCGTCGACGTCGGTGACGGCGGCCAGCAGCTCGGACCGGTTGGCGCCGTCGCAGTGGCGTACGTCGAAGTCCGGACCGAGCGCCTCGAGGGTCGCTGAGGACAACTCCTCGGCGATGAGAACGACGGGCTTGGACAAGGTCACATCCGCTGAGGGGCTCACGGTGGAATCCACGCGACAATGCCTTCCTGGTGGGCCGAGACGGGGGGAAGGACAGGTCCCCGAGCACATCTGTGGGCCCGGCGCTCCGCCCCAGCATAATCATCGACTCTGATACCTGCAGCGGGGTGCCGAAACACGGCCATGCGAGGCGGGAATGACCACGTTACCCACCGGCGCCGACCGGGAACACCTCGCTACCCGCCCGGGCGAGGTGGAAAATGAGGCTCTCCGGGAGCCCACAATGACCACGCTGCCCATGCCTGTGGTCTTTGGACAGGTGCCGACACCTGTTCCGGCTACCAGCAGCATGGGCAGCGTGGTCAACGCCGGGCGCCGGCTACCAGCAGCATGGGCAGCGTGGTCAACGCCGGGCGCCGGCTACCAGCAGCATGGGCAGCGTGGTCATTGTCGCCCCCGGCGCAACGCGGTTCGCGCGTTCGCGTTTCCGCCCGGACTAGCCCCGGGCGGCAGTGCCTTCCACGTAGTCGTCGTCGTGGCTCTTGACCCAGGCCATCAGGGCCCGCAGGTCGCGGCCGACGGCCTCGATCGGGTGCTGCTCGGACTGGGCGCGGAACTTCGCGAACTCGGGTCCGCCGGCGTCCTGGTCGTCGATGAACCGCTGCGCGAACGACCCGTCCTTGATGTCGGCCAGAACCTCCCGCATCCGCTGCTTCACCGAGTCGTCGATGATCCGCGGCCCCGAGACATAGTCGCCGTACTCAGCCGTGTCGGACACCGACCAGCGCTGCTTCGCGATCCCGCCTTCGTACATCAGGTCGACGATCAGCTTCAGCTCGTGCAGACACTCGAAGTAGGCGACCTCGGGCTGGTAGCCCGCGTCGGTCAGGGTCTCGAAGCCGGCCTGGATGAGCGCCGACACACCACCGCAGAGGACCGTCTGCTCACCGAACAGGTCCGTCTCGGTCTCCTCGGTGAACGTCGTCTTGATGCCGCCGGCGCGCAGACCGCCGATCGCCTTGGCGTAGGACATCGTGAGCGGCCAGGCGTTCCCGCTCGCGTCCTGCTCGACCGCGACCAGGACCGGCACGCCGCGGCCCTCGTTGTACTCACGCCGCACCAGGTGACCCGGCCCCTTCGGCGCGACCATGCACACGTCGACACCCGCCGGCGGCTGGATGTAGCCGAAGCGGATGTTGAAGCCGTGCCCGAAGAACAACGCGTCGCCCTCGACCAGGTTCGGCTCGATCGCCTCGGCGTACAGCTTGCGCTGCGCCGGGTCCGGCGCGAGGACGACGATCAGGTCGGACTCCTCACACGCCTCCGCCGGGGTCAGGACGCGCAGTCCCTCCGCCTCTGCCCTCGCCCGGCTCCTGGAGCCCTCCGGCAGGCCGACGCGGACGTCGACGCCGGAGTCGCGCAACGACAGCGCGTGGGCGTGGCCCTGACTGCCGTATCCGAGGACGGCGACGGTCCGGCCCTGGATCACCGACAGGTCGGCATCGTCGTCGTAGAACAGCTCTGCCACAAGATCTCCTTCGTACGTTCTCTCTGGGTGCTCTTACCACAAGCCTCAGGCGCTGCGCTCGCTCGCCCGGTCGAGCGAGCGGAGGGTACGGTCGGTGATCGAACGACTGCCTCGCCCGATCGCGACCATGCCGGACTGCACGAGCTCGCGGATCCCGAACGGTTCCAGGACCCGCAGCATCGCCTCGAGCTTCTCGGAGTTGCCGGTCGCCTCGATCGTCACCGTATCGGGAGCGACGTCGACCACCTTCGCCCGGAACAGCTGGACCGTCTCCAGCACGCTCCCCCGCGTCTGCGTGTCGACCTTCACCTTGACCAGAAGCAGCTCACGCTGGACCGACGTCGCCGGGTCCAGTTCCACGATCTTGATGACGTTGACCAGCTTGTTGAGCTGCTTCGTCACCTGCTCCAGCGGAAGGTCCTCGACGTTGACGACGATCGTCATCCGCGAGACCTCCGGGTGTTCGGTGGGTCCGACCGCGAGGGAGTCGATGTTGAACCCGCGCCGGGAGAACAGGCCGGCGATCCGTGCCAGGACGCTGGGCTTGTTCTCGACCAGCACGGACAGCGTGTGTCGGGACACTGCTCTTCGTTCCTTTCCTAGAACGTGGGGAAGACGAGAACGCCGGAACGGGCGTACGGACTCACAGGTCGTCGTGCTCCCAGTCCGGTGCCAGGTCGCGCGCGATCTTGATGTCGTCGTTGCTGGTACCAGCCGCCACCATCGGCCACACCATCGCGTCGCGGTGGACCACGAAGTCGACGACCACCGGAACGTCGTTGACGCTCATCGCCTTCGCGAGCACGTCGTCGATGTCCTCGGGCCGCTCGCAGCGCAGACCGACACAGCCGTACGCCTCCGCCAGCTTGGCGAAGTCGGGGATGCGGGTGGAGTGCAGGTCGGAGTTGGAGTAGCGCTCGTTGTAGAAGAGCGTCTGCCACTGCCGGATCATGCCGAGGCTGGAGTTGTTGATCACCGCGACCTTGATCGGGATGTTCTCCAGCGCGCAGGTGGCGAGCTCCTGGTTGGTCATCTGGAAGCAGCCGTCCCCGTCGATCGCCCACACCGTGGCGTCCGGACGGCCCGCCTTGGCGCCCATGGCGGCGGGAACGGAGAAGCCCATCGTGCCGGCGCCACCGGAGTTGAGGAACGTGCCGGGATTCTCGTACGAGATGAACTGCGCCGCCCACATCTGGTGCTGCCCGACACCCGCCACGTAGAACGCCTCGGGACCGGCGACCTGGCCGATCTTCTCGATCACCTGCTGGGGCGCGAGCGAGCCGTCGTCGGGCTTGGCGTAGCCCAGCGGATACCGGTTCCGCCAGTCGTCCAGGAGCCGCCACCAGGCGGTGTAGTCGCCCTGGCGGCCGGCACCGTGTTCGGCCTGGATCGCGACCACGAGATCGGCGATGACCTCCCGGCAGTCACCGACGATGGGCACGTCTGCGGTGCGGTTCTTGGAGATCTCCGCGGGGTCGATGTCGGCGTGGACGACCTTCGCCTGCGGCGCGAACGTCGACAGCTTGCCGGTCACCCGGTCGTCGAACCGGGCGCCGAGGCAGATCAGCAGGTCGGACTTCTGCAGCGCGCTCACCGCCGCCACCGTGCCGTGCATGCCGGGCATGCCGAGGTGCAGCTGGTGGCTGTCGGGGAACGCACCCCGCGCCATCAGGGTCGTGACGACCGGGATGCCGGTCATCTCGGCGAGGACCCGCAGCTCCTTGGCCGCGCGGGCCTTGATCACGCCGCCCCCGACGTACAGCACCGGGCGCCGCGACTCGGTGATCAGCCGCGCGGCTTCGCGCACCTGCTTGGCGTGCGGCCGGGTCACCGGGCGATAGCCCGGAAGGTCGAGGCTGGTCGGCCACGAGAACGTCGTCATCGCCTGCAGGGCGTCTTTGGCGACATCGACCAGGACCGGGCCCGGACGACCGGTGGACGCGATGTGGAACGCCTCGGCGATGGTCCGCGGGATCTCCGCCGGGTCGGTCACGAGGAAGTTGTGCTTGGTGATCGGGAGCGTGATGCCGCGGATGTCAGCTTCCTGGAAGGCGTCGGTGCCGATCGCGCTCCCCGGGACCTGGCCGGTGATCGCGACCATCGGAACGGAGTCCATGTACGCGTCGGAGATCGGCGTCACCAGGTTGGTCGCGCCCGGTCCGGAGGTCGCCATGCAGACACCGACCTTGCCGGTGGCGAGTGCGTACCCCTCGGCGGCGTGGCCGGCACCCTGCTCGTGGCGGACCAGGATGTGGCGGATCTTGTGCGAGTCCAGCAGCGGGTCATAGGCCGGAAGGATCGCTCCTCCGGGAATGCCGAAGACCGTGTCGACACCGGCCGACTCCAGCGCCTTGATCAGGCTCTGCGCGCCCGTCATCTGGCCACTGGTCGGTTGCGCTCCACCCGTCGGCTGCGTGCCCTTCGGGTGGGCGGCGCCGGGGGTGCGGCCTCCGGTCGTCTGGTCGCTCATCGTTCGCCCTTCCGTAGCGACGGCGTTGTCGGTGTTGTCGTCGAAAGTCTGTGTTGTCGTTGCCGGGGAAACAAAAACCCCCCGGCCCGAACGGGCAACGAGGGGTGCGCGCTGGCTGTGTCAGCCGTGTGAGGGCTCAGCCGGCGCGCTGTCGGAGTACGAGAATCTGTGGACGCACGCATGCACGTTCTCTGACCGTCGCCCCTCACGTCAAGCCGAAGCCTCGCGTGTCTCGACATCCGGACGTTCGGTCCGCATGTCGTCACCCTCCGGGGCGCCTGGATGATCCGGCACTGGCGCCGGATCATCGGTGAACGCCGGGAGCCCGTCGATACTGTGCAGGTTCTTCTTCCGGCGGTACGCCACCAACCCCTCTGGTCCCTTCCGATCCATGTGCGGCGGCAGAAGGTCGCGCTCCCCCACGTAGTCCATGAGGGGTACGCCGTAACCGCAGGAGTCCGAGATCCGGTGCACGTCGACGACGATCACCGCGCGGGCACCACGATGCTCGGTGAAGAGCTCGGCCAACGTGGGGTACGCGTCGTCGTAGATCGACACCACCCGTCCTCGCCCGTGCAGGCGGACGATGTTGGGTGGGCCCTCGAAGGCGCAGAACATCAGCGTGATCCGGCCGTTGTCCCGCAGGTGCGCGATCGTCTCGGCACCGCTCGCGGTGATGTCGAGGTAGGCGACGGTGTGCTCGTCGATCACCGCGAACGTGCCGCCGACCCCCTTGGGCGAGACGTTGACGTGTCCGTCCGCCCCGCTCGGCGCGGTGGCGGTGAAGAACATCTTCTGCGCCTCGATGAAGGTCCGCAGCCGACCGTCGATGCGTTCGTGGATCTTGCCCATGTGTCCTCCCCCACTCAGCCGTCAGCCGCAGACGGCGCCGTGAGCGGCGGACTTCACCAGCTTGGCGTACTTGCCGAGGACACCTCGGGTGTAGGTCGGCGGCAGGGGCTCCCAGTCCTTCCGGCGGCGTTCGAGCTCGTCGGCGTCGACCTGGAGGTCGAGCGTGCGCGCGGTCATGTCCAGGCGTACGACGTCGCCGTCGCGGACCAGGCCGATCAGACCACCGTCGACCGCCTCGGGCGCGACGTGGCCCACGCACAGGCCCGTGGTGCCGCCGGAGAAGCGACCGTCGGTGAGGAGCAGGACGTCCTTGCCGAGACCCGCACCCTTGATGGCGCCGGTGATGGCAAGCATCTCGCGCATGCCGGGGCCGCCCTTGGGGCCTTCGTAGCGGATCACCACGACGTCTCCGGCCTGGATCGTGCCGTCCTCGAGGGCGTCGAGGGCGCCGCGTTCGCGTTCGAAGACCCGCGCGGGGCCCTCGAAGACAGCTGCGTCCAGGCCCGCGCTCTTGACGACCGCACCTTCGGTCGCGAGCGAACCATGCAGGATCGTGAGCCCACCGGTGCGGTGGATCGGGTCCTTGATGGCCCGGATGATCGTGCCGTCGAGGTCCGGCGGGTCGATGTCGGTGAGGTTCTCGGCCAGCGTCTTGCCGGTCACCGTCAGCGCGTCGCCGTGCAGCAGCCCCGCGTCGAGCAGGGCCCTCATCACGACCGGGATGCCACCCACCCGGTCGACGTCGCTCATCACGTAACGCCCGAACGGCTTGAGATCTCCCAGGTGCGGCACCTTGTCGCCGATCCGGTTGAAGTCGTCGAGGGTGAGGTCGACCTCGGCCTCGCGGGCGATCGCGAGCAGGTGCAGGACGGCGTTGGTCGAGCCGCCGAGCGCCATCACGACGGCGATCGCGTTCTCGAACGCGTCCTTGGTGAGGATCTGGCGCGCGGTGATCCCTCGGCGCAGCATCTCGACGACCGCCTCGCCCGAACGCCGGGCGATGCCGTCGCGGCGCCGATCGACCGCCGGGGGCGCGGACGAACCCGGAAGCGCGAGGCCCAGCGCCTCGGCCGCGCTCGCCATGGTGTTGGCGGTGTACATACCGCCGCACGCGCCCTCGCCCGGGCAGATGGCGCGCTCGATCTCGTCGACCTTCTCTCGTGTGATGAGCCCTCGGGCGCAGGCGCCGACGGCCTCGAACGCGTCGATGATCGTGACGTCGCGGCCGTCGACCCTGCCGGGCAGGATCGAGCCGGCGTAGACGAACACCGACGCGAGGTCGAGCCGGGCGGCCGCCATCAACATGCCGGGCAGGCTCTTGTCGCAGCCGGCGAGCAGGACCGTGCCGTCCAGGCGTTCGGCTTCGACGACGGTCTCCACCGAGTCGGCGATGATCTCGCGGGACACGAGCGAGAAGTGCATGCCGACGTGACCCATCGAGATGCCGTCGGAGACCGAGATCGTGCCGAACTCCAGCGGGTAGCCACCACCGGCGTGAACGCCGTCCTTGGCGGCCTTCGCCAGTCGGTCGAGGGAGAGGTTGCAGGGGGTGATCTCGTTCCACGACGAGGCGACGCCGATCTGCGGCTTCTCCCAGTCCTCGTCGCCCATCCCCACCGCGCGGAGCATCCCGCGGGCGGCTGCGCGCTCGATCCCGTCGGTGACTTCCCGACTGCGGGGCTTGATGTCTGTCATGGTCGTTCGGCTCCTCGTTCGCCGCACAGTTGGTGCGTGGAGGCTGCTGATGGCAGCGACGTGGGACGGGATCTCCGCCCCCTCACTGTACGGCGACCGTCTCGGCACGTGGTTGTGCGGTCCGCTTGGCGGACCGGTGGCCCTCGACCAGAGCGATCCCCACGAGAACCGTTCCGAGAATCGGCGTCACACCGCTGAGCAACTGCTCCGCCGGACCGTAGGTCAGCTCGACGTCCTGTCCCCAGGGCAGATGCTTGAACTCCGCGGCCGCGACCCAGACCACGAATGCGGCCGAGAAGCCACGTACCAGGGCGGGCAGGCCGCGGTCGACGACCACCGCGGCAAGGGGCACGACCCAGACGAAGTGGTGCGTCCACGAGAGCGGCGAGGCGAGCAGGGTGGCCACGCCACACAGCGAGACCGCGAGGAGCGGCTGCCCGCGTACATGCCAGCGTGCCGCCGCCCACGCTCCGGCGAACGCGACAACGGCACTGAGCGCGAGGCCCGCGTAGTAGACGGTCATTCCGTTGCCGGCGAAGCGCAACGTCGCCGCGAGAATCGACTGGTTGAACAGGAACGACGTCGAACCCGTCCGCGTGTCGCCGGCGAGCAGGAACTGCCAGAAGGCGAGCGACTCCCGCGGCATGAGGACCGCACCCAGCAACGTCGCCGCTCCTGCCGCGATGAGTGTGGTGCGCGCCGTCCGCCACTGGCGGGCGAGAAGGAGGTAGACGACGAAGAGGGCAGGGGTCACCTTGATCGCCGTCGCCAGGCCGGTCAGGACGCCGGGCGGCAGCAGACGCCGCCGCCATGGGGGGAGCCGTGGGCCGGGTACGAGGTCGAGGACGACCATCGCCATCAGGAAGACGTTGACCTGACCGAATCCCAGCGTCTCCCGTACGGGCTCGACGAAGAGGACGGCAGCCGTGGCCGCCAGGCTGAGCCACCAACCGGTCAACCCCAGCCGATGGACGACGGCCACCACCGCGACCGCCGTCGCCGCGAGCCAGAGCGCCTTGAGCAGGACCGGCGTGATGAGGACGAGGGGTACGCACAGCAGTGCCGCGAACGGTGGATAGATGAACGCCAACCCGTCGCGCGGCGTGCGGGCGGTGAGGATGTCGCCGCCCTGGAGCAGGACCTGGCCGGTGTACTGGTAGACCTCCAGGTCGACGACCCGCGGATCCCAGGGCCAGAACCCTTCGAAGCGTACGGAGAACGGTGCGACCAGCAACGCCGCCAGGATCGGCAACGCCACCTGCACGACGATGGCTACCCGGTTCCGCACTCGGTTTGCTCCTTCCAGCGTGGGCGTGGTCCCGTCCTCGAGCACCGGATCCGGGTCAGTACGAGCCGGTGACGACGTTGGCGAGCGGCTCGCCGGCGACGTAGCGTCGCAGCTGCGCGCTCACCAGGGCACGGCCGCGGGGAACGAATGCCGACGTGTTGCCGCCGACGTGTGGACTCAGCAGCAGCCCGGGCGCGTTCCAGAGCGGATCCGTTGCAGGCAAGGGCTCCGGATCGGTCACGTCGACCGCGGCGCGCAACCGCCCGCTCGACAGCTCGGCGAGCAGAGCGTCGGACTGCACGATCGGCCCGCGCGCGATGTTGACCAGCAGAGCGCCGTCCTTCAGCTGGGCGAGGAACTTCGCATCGACCATGCCGCGGGTCTCGTCCGTCATCGGTACGAGCAGGACGACGACGTCGGCCGCGGGCAACAGGTCGGCCAGCTGCGCTGCGCCCGCGACGCCGTCCCGTGCCGTACGCCCGACCAGGGTCACCTCGCACTCGAAGGGGGCCAGCCGACGGGCCAGCGCCTGTCCGATCGACCCGGCACCCAGGACCACGACCCGCTTGTCGGCAAGGGCCTGCCTTCGACCGTCCGCCCACCGGTGCTCGGTCTGCGCATGGACGAACTCGGGGATCCCCCGCAGGGACGCGAGGATCAGCGCCACTCCGAGCTCCGCGGTGCTGGCGTCGTGGACACCACGCGCGTTGCAGAGGGTGACGCCTTCGCCGAGGTGCGGGCGTACGTTCTCCACGCCCGCGGTCAGGGTCTGCACCACCTCGAGCGCGGGCATCCTGGCGACCAGTTCGACCGTGTGGGGTCCGGCCATGTACGGCGGTACGTAGAAGGTCACTCCCGCGAGCGACTCCGGCGGCTCACCGCTACCGTCGTAGACGTCGATCACCAGACCGTCGGGCAACCCGGAATAGACGGCAGGTGGCTCGGGAAGCCAGACCCGCGCGGGTGGGGACGCCGGACGCCGGACACTCTGCCTGCTCTCCACGGGCCATGAGACTATCCGCAGCGAGGGCACGTTTCACACATCGAGGAGCCACCAGTGCGTCATGTCATCGTCGCCGTCGTCGCGACCACGGCACTTGGCCTGCTCGGTGCCTGCGCGGACGACCCCGCACCGGAGACCAACGGAAATCCGCCGGATTCGTCGCAAACAGCTACCGCGTCGTCCTCTCCCGAGGAGGGCACGCCAGCTGAGGACGAGGACTCCCGCCGGGCCGGTCCCCCACCCGCCCCCCGGATCGCTGGAACGGTCGCCACCGGCCTCACGTCCCCCTGGGGACTGGCCTTCCTGCCTGACGGCGCTGCGTTGGTGGCTGAACGTGACACCGCACGGATCAAGCGGATCGCCCGCGGCGGCGCGGTGTCCACGGTCGGCACGGTCCCGGGCGTGGTGCCGGGCGGCGAAGGCGGCCTGCTGGGCATCGCCGTGTCGCCGACCTTCGAGCGCGACCGGTTCGTGTACGCCTACTACACCTCCGGGGACGAGAACCGGATCGTACGCATGCCGTCCACAGGTTCCCGGCTCGGCCGCCCCCAGACGGTCCTCGACGGCATTCCCGGGAGCGGCATCCACAACGGCGGCCGCATGGTCTTCGGCCCGGACGGCTTCCTCTACGTCGGCACAGGTGAGGCGTCCGACGAACCGCTCGCCCAGGACCTGGACTCCCTCGGCGGGAAGATCCTGCGGATCACGCCGGACGGTGAGCCCGCGCCCGGCAACCCGTTCGACTCGCCGGTGTGGAGCTACGGGCATCGCAACGTGCAAGGGCTGGCGTTCGACGACGATGGGCGGCTGTGGGCGAGCGAGTTCGGCCAGAGCACCTGGGACGAGGTCAACCTCGTCCGGCCAGGTCGGAACTACGGCTGGCCCGAGGTCGAGGGTGTCGCGGGCGAGCGCGGGTTCGTCGATCCGGTCGCGCAATGGCCCACCGACGAGGCGTCACCTTCTGGCCTTGCGTACGCCGACGGTGCGTTGTGGATGGCTGGCCTCCGTGGCGAACGTCTCTGGCGGATCCAGATCGACGAGGGTCGCGTCATCGGCGAGCCGCGGGCGTTCTTCACCGAGGACCTCGGCCGGCTGCGTACCGTGGAACCGGCGCCGGGGGGCGGACTGTGGCTCACGACCAGCAACACCGACGGCCGTGGCGACCCACGCGACGGCGACGACCGGATCCTGCGGCTGTCCCTCGACCGTTGAGCTCAGGTGTAGCGTCGGTCGCCCGCTGGGTTCAGGTGTGGCGGCGTTCGAGCTGGGCCGGATCGATCTCCGCCCCCACATCCGGAAACTGCATGGTCTGGCCACAAGAAGCACGCGCATGATCGACGTAGCGCTCGACCTCCAAGCGCCGTAGCCAGAACGCCGGCCGACCGCTGTCATCGGGCTCGACCACGAGGTACCACGGAATTCCCGCCATCGCGTAGTCGATCGCCTTCTCGTCCCGATCACGTCGCCCGCTACCGGGCGAGACCACCTCGACGACGAGGAGGGCTCTGCACCCTTCGAGGAGCTTCAGGTCCAGCTGTTCGCGGGTGACAACGACATCAGGGATTCGAATCCGGCCCCGGATGATCCGGACATTGACCGCTTCCAGGACATCCAGCGTGGTGGGTGCTGCCGCTTCGAGCAGATTCGCCAGGCGACGTGCCCATGTCTGGTGGACCGTGCCCGGGCTGGGGTTCACCAGCAGGCTCCCGTCGACCAGCTCCACCCAGCGGCTCTCAGGGAGCGCCATGAACTCTTCTTCCGTCCACGGTCCCGGATGGCCTGCCCACACGTCGGAATCTCCCACCGTGACTGCACCCATCGCGCGACACCTCCGTAACGACGCCCACACCAGTGTGGCATGACGACCCCCTTCGATCAGGAGTTCGAAGGGTAGGGATGGCCACCGACAGCAAGAGATCAACTCATGCCTGGTTCACCAGGTCTTACGCGGCGCCGAGGCGCTCCAGGATCAGCTCGCGGACCCGGCCCGCGTCGGCCTGGCCGCGCATCTCCTTCATCACGGCACCGATCAACGCTCCGGCGGCGGCGACCTTGCCGCCACGGATCTTCTCCGCCACGTCAGGGTTGGCCTCGATCGCGCGGTCGACCGCCGCGCCGAGCGCCGAGTCGTCGCTCACCACGGCGAGACCGCGCGCCTTGACGACCTCCTCGGGTGCGCCCTCACCGGCGAGGACGCCGTCGAAGACCTCGCGCGCCAACTTGTCGTTGACGGTGCCG
Source organism: Actinopolymorpha sp. B11F2 (assembly GCF_040195635.1). Lineage (NCBI taxonomy): Bacteria > Bacillati > Actinomycetota > Actinomycetes > Propionibacteriales > Actinopolymorphaceae > Actinopolymorpha > Actinopolymorpha sp. B11F2. The sequence continues at coordinate 206,367 of NZ_JBEFTX010000004.1, forward strand.
GCCTCGACGAGGGCCTGGATGGCGGCCACCTGTGGCGGCGTGATCGGGAGCGCTTCGAGCTCGACCTCGGCCTCCTTCGCCCGGCGTGCCAGCTCGCCGAGCCACCACTTGCGGGCCGCCGCCGGGGTCGTGCCTGCCTCGACGGTCGCCTCCACGAGGTGCAGGGCGCCCGCGCCGATGACGTCGCGGAACTCCATCTCGGTGAAGCCCCATGCCTCGGCGAGCCGTTTGCGGTGCGCGCTCGGCGGCTCCGGCAGGGTGGCCCGCAGCTCCTCCACCCACTCCGGCGACGGCGCGACCGGCACGAGATCGGGCTCGGGGAAGTACCGGTAGTCCTCGGCCTCCTCCTTGCTCCGTCCGGACGTCGTGATGCCGGTGTCCTCGTGCCAGTGCCGGGTCTCCTGCGTGACCTTGCCACCCGCGTCGAGGATGGCGCCCTGCCGGCAGATCTCGTACCGCAGGGCCCGCTCCACCGAGCGCAGCGAGTTGACGTTCTTCGTCTCGGTCCGCAAGCCGTACGGCGTCTCACCCTGCGGCCGCAGCGACACGTTGGCGTCGCATCGCAGCGAGCCCTGCTCCATGCGAACGTCGGAGACGCCCAGTGCCCGCATCAGGTCACGCAGCTGCGAGACGTAGGCCCGCGCGACCTGTGGCGCCAACGCGCCCGTGCCCTCGATCGGCTTGGTCACGATCTCGATCAACGGGATGCCGGCGCGGTTGTAGTCGACGATCGAGTAGTCGGCGCCGTGGATCCGGCCGCTCGTGCCGACGTGGGTGGACTTGCCGGTGTCCTCCTCCATGTGGGCGCGTTCGATGCCGATCGTGTACGTACGCCCCTCGACCTCGACCTCGACCTCACCGTTGACCGCGATCGGTTCGTCGTACTGGCTGATCTGGTAGTTCTTCGGCATGTCCGGATAGAAGTAGTTCTTCCGGGCGAACCGGCACCAGTCCACGATGTCGCAGCCGAGAGCGAGGCCGATCCGGATCGCCGACTCGACAGCCTTGCCGTTGACGACCGGCAGCGATCCGGGCAGGCCGAGGCAGACCGGGCAGACCTGGGTGTTGGGCGGCGCGCCGAACTCCGTGGGGCAGCCGCAGAACATCTTGGTCACCGTGCTCAGCTCGACGTGCACCTCGAGCCCGAGCACCGGGTCGTAACGCTCGACCGCTTCGTCGTAGTCGAGCAGGCTCGGCATGGTCCCGGTCGTCATCAGCGTCCTTCTCGAGAATGGGTGTGACCTGCGCAGGCCCAGCCTAGCCAGCGCCCCGGCGTGGATCGCTGCACCTGCCGCGGGGACCGGAAGGACTCGCCCAGGCCCTAGGGGGTGTCTGATGGATCACGATCGATCAGTGAGCGGCGTATCCGCGCCCGGCTGGCAAGGCCGAGGAGGAAGGCGCACTGGTCTTGTGCGCCGATCGACGAGAACGCAGCCAGGCGGGATGCGGGACGCCGCGAGCCGATCGTGATCCATCAGACACCCCCTAGAGCACCGGTGCGTCGTCGAGCAGGGGATGCCCCCGACGTTCGGCGTACGCCGCCTCGACGGCCCCACCCACGCGGTAGAGCCGGTCGTCGGCGAGCACCGGCGCCATCACGTGCAGCCCCACCGGCAGGCCGTCGTCGGGCGAGAGACCGCAGGGGAACGACGCCGACGCGTTGCCGGCAAGGTTGGACGGGATCGTGCAGAGGTCCGCCTTGTACATCGCCAGCGGGTCGTCGACGCGTTCGCCGATCCGGAACGCCGTCGTCGGCGTGGTAGGCGAGACCAGGACGTCGACGGACTCGAATGCCCGCTCGAAGTCCCGCGCGATGAGCGTGCGGACCTTCTGCGCCTGGCCGTAGTAGGCGTCGTAGTAGCCACTGGACAAGGCGTACGTGCCGATCATGATCCGGCGCTTCACCTCGGGACCGAAACCTGCCTCGCGGGTCAACGCCATCACCTCCTCGGCACTGCGGGTGCCGTCGTCACCGACCCGCAGGCCGTAACGCATCGCGTCGAAGCGGGCGAGGTTGCTGGAGCACTCGCTCGGCATGATCAGGTAGTACGCCGCCAGGGCATGGACGAAGTGCGGGCACGACACCTCGACGACCTCGGCTCCCAACTCGCCGAGCAGGTCGACCGCCTCGCGGAACCGCTGCTCGACCCCAGACTGGTAACCCTCGCCGCCGAGCTCCCTCACCACGCCGACCCGCAGGCCGCGGATGTCGGCGGCACGGGCGGCGTCGACCACCGGCGGCACCGGCCGGTCGATCGAGGTCGAGTCCATCGGGTCGTGGCCGCCAATGACCTCGTGCAGCAGCGCCGCGTCGAGCACGGTCCGCGCACACGGCCCCGGCTGGTCGAGGCTCGACGCGAGGGCGACCAGGCCGTAGCGGGAGGTTCCGCCGTATGTCGGCTTCACTCCCACCGTTCCCGTGACCGACGCCGGCTGCCGGATCGATCCGCCGGTGTCGCTGCCGATCGCGAGAGGTGCTTCGTACGCCGCCAACGACGCCGACGAGCCGCCTCCCGAACCGCCGGGGATCCGCTCGGTGTCCCATGGGTTGCGAGTCGGCCCGTAGCCCGAGTTCTCCGTCGACGACCCCATCGCGAACTCGTCCATGTTGGTCTTGCCGAGGATCACGAGGTCGGCGGCACGCAGGCGCCGCACCACGGTCGAGTCGTACGGCGGCCGCCACCCCTCGAGGACCCTCGATCCGCAGGTGGTCGGCACGCCCTTCATCGTGAAGACGTCCTTGAGGGCGAGCGGCACGCCGGCCAGCGGGCCGAGCGGCTCCCCCGCGGCACGCTTCTCGTCGACGGCTTGCGCGGCCGCCAGCGCACCCTCGGCGTCCAGATGCAGAAACGCGCGGATCCGGTCGTCGACCTTGGCGATCCGGTCGAGATGGGCCTGCGCCACCTCCACCGCGGATGCGTCGCCGGTGCGGACCAGTTCGGCGATCCGCGTCGCCGGGAGCTTGGTGAGGTCGGTCATCACGCCTCCTCGCCGAGGATCCGAGGTACGCGGAACCGCTGCGCCTCCACGGCTGGCTCGCCGTCGACCAGTGGCGCGCCGGCCAGGGCCTCCTCGGCGGACAAGCCGGGTCGTATCTCGTCGGCGCGGAAGACGTTGGTGAGCGGCAGCGGGTGCGAGGTGGGCGGGATGTCCTGTGCCGCGACGTCACTTACCTGGGCGACCGACTGCAGAATGACGTCGAGCTGGGGGGCGAGATGGTCGAGCTCGTCATCGGTCAGGTCGATCCGGGCGAGGCGCGCCAGATGCGCAACCTCCTCGCGGGTGATCGCAGGCACGGTGGTGACCCTTCTTGCCGTCGCGTTGTCCTTGCCGTTGGTGCCGAGCCCTGAGCCTCGTCCGATGATCATGAAGACTGCGCGGTGCTCTGACGCCGGGGAGATTTCATGATCACGCAGGCAGGGCCCGGTCCGGCAATCCTAGGAGGGCCACCGATCGGGCTCCCCACGGGCACACCGGCATGACTCGTCACGGAACTTGACCTCGAAGCAACAACGTCGCCGATCATTCGCTGCGACAATCATGGTGTGTACCTCGTCCGCGTCGTACTCCCTGACGAACCAGGTGCGCTGGGGACCGTTGCCTCGGCGCTCGGCAAGACCGGTGCCGACATCGTGGCGGTCGACGTGATGGGCCGTGAAGATGACGGTACGGCGGTCGACGACTTCGTGGTCGAACTTCCCCTTGGTGGACGTGCCGACGCCCTCGTCTCGGCCTGCCACTCGGTGCCCGGTGTCCGGGTGGTGTGGCTCTCGCGGTATGCGGCGGGCGGCAACCTGCGCCACGACCTGGAAGCCATCGAGGCGATGACCGAGGAACCCAACGACGCCGAACGCGTTCTGGTCCACCAGGCACCCACCGTCTTCCGGGCGGACTGGGCGTTCCTCGTCCACGCGGGTGACGGGACCGAGGGCACACAGATCGTCCATGCGACGAGGACGGCACCACGCCTCCCAGCGGGCGAGGCGTTCTGGTTCCCGCTCCGCTCGGCGCGCCGGCTGAGCATTCCTGCCGAGTGGGAGGGCCACGGGTGGCGCTACGTCGCGGCGGCCGCGGTGCCCCTCGGCCAGCCGTGCCGGGCTCTGGTCGTCGGAAGGTACGGCGGCCCCGACATCCTCGACTCGGAGCTGGCCCGGCTCGCCTACCTCGCCGCCCTCTCCCAGAGCGTCATGGCACTCTCGTCTGAGGAGTAGCCCGACCTGCGGCTACTCCGCGGGAAGTACGCGTTCGCGGGCGGCGTCGGGGCCGTCGTCCAGGAGCACCTGGAAGCCTGCCTCGTCGAGGATGGGTACGCCCAGGTCGCGGGCCTTGTCGTATTTCGATCCGGGGTTGTCACCGGCGACGACGAAGCCGGTCTTCTTCGACACCGAGCCCGACGCCTTGCCACCCCGTGCCGTGATCGCCTCGGTTGCCTCGTCGCGGGAGAAGCCTTCGAGGCTGCCGGTGACGACGACCGTGACGCCCTCGAGCGGCCGTGGACCCTGCTCGATCTCCTCGCGCAGCTGGACGCCGGCCGCCCGCCACTTCTCGACGATCTCGCGGTGCCAGTCGACCGCGAACCACTCCACGAGCGACGCCGCGATGGTGGGACCGACACCCTCCGCGGCGGCCAACTCCTCTTCGCTCGCCGCCGCGATCCGGTCGAGGTCGCCGAAGGTCCGGGCCAGCGCCTGCGCCGCCGTCGGCCCGACGTGCCGGATGGAGAGCCCGACGAGCACCCGCCACAGGGGGCGGGTCTTGGCCGCCCGGAGGTTGAGGAACAGCCGCTTGGCATTGGCCGAGAGCTCGCCGGACTTCGTGGTGAAGAACTCCGAGCCTTCGAGCTGCTCGGGAGTCAGCGCGAAGAGGTCGCCCTCGTCATGGATCAACCCTTCGTCGAGCAGCGCGGTGCCGGCCTGGTAGCCGAGCACCTCGATGTCGAACGCCCCACGCCCCGCCAGGTGGAACAGGCGCTCCCGCAGCTGCGCCGGGCATGACCGGGTGTTGGGACAGCGCAGGTCGACGTCGCTCTCCTTCTCCGGCCGCAACGGGCTGCCGCACTCCGGGCACTTGCTCGGCATCACGAACTCACGTTCGGAGCCATCCCGCAGGTCGACGACCGGCCCGACGATCTCGGGGATCACGTCACCGGCCTTGCGGAGCACCACCGTGTCGCCGATGAGGACGCCTTTGCGCTTGACCTCCTGGGCGTTGTGCAGCGTGGCGTACTCGACCGTCGACCCGGCCACCTTGGTCGGCTCCATCACGCCGTACGGCGTGACTCGCCCGGTCCGGCCGACGTTGACCCGGACGTCGAGCAGCTTGGTGTTGACCTCCTCGGGTGGGAACTTGAACGCGATCGCCCACCGTGGCGCCCGCGAGGTCGAGCCGAGCTGGCGCTGCAGCGGCACCTGGTCGACCTTGACGACCACGCCGTCGATCTCGTGGTCGAGGTCGTGCCGGCGTTCGCCGAACTCGCGGGCGTAGGCGTCGACCTCCTCCAGGGTGCGCAGGACCCGCACGTGGTCGCTGACGGGGACGCCCCAGTCGCGCAGGCTGGAGTACGCCTCCGAGAGCCGGGCCGGCGCCCACCCGTCGCGTTTGCCGATCCCGTGGGCGACGAACCGCAGCGGCCGCCGGGCAGTCATCCGGGGATCCTTCTGGCGCAGCGTTCCGGCCGCGGAGTTGCGCGGGTTGGCGAACGGCGCCTTGCCGGACTCGACGAGCCCCGCGTTGATCTCCTCGAAGTCACGGAGGCGGAAGTAGACCTCGCCGCGAACCTCCAACACATCAGGCGGCATCGACCCGTCTGCGCTGGTGGCCAACCGGGTCGGGATGGAGTCGATCGTCCGTACGTTGACGGTGACGTCCTCTCCGGTCCGGCCGTCGCCTCGGGTGGCTCCGCGGACCAGACGCCCGCCTTCGTAGACGAGGTCGACGGCGAGGCCGTCGACCTTCAGCTCGCAGAGATACTCCGCTTCGGTGCCGATCTCGCGCTCGACCCGGGCGGCCCAGGCGCGCAGCTCCTCCAGACTGAACGCGTTGTCGAGCGACATCATGCGTTCGAGGTGGTCGACCGGGGCGAAGTCGGCCGACCAGGTGGCGCCGACCTTCTGGGTGGGCGAGTCGGGGGTACGCAGCTCCGGGTGGGCGTCCTCGAGGTCGCGCAGCTCCAGCATGAGGGCGTCGTAGTCGGCATCGGAGATCGTCGGGCGGTCGAGCACGTGGTAGCGGTAGTTGTGCTCCTCGACCTCCTGCGCCAAGGTGGCATGCCGGTCACGTGCCTTGCTGGACGGCTCGGCGGTCCGCTTGCTCATGGCAGCAACCTACCGCCGCGGTCCGACATGGCCGCTGCCCATCGCCCCAGTTCACGCCGGACGTCTGCGAGGTTTCCGGCCAGTCAGGTGGCAGAGCGGCAGCTGGTCGGGCGAGGTACGGTGATCAGGCCGTACGCAGATGAGCCGCGGCGTCGCGCGCCAGCGCCATCGCCGTGCGCGCCCATGCCGGGTCAGCGCCCGCAAGGCCGCACGAGGGTGTCACCACGCAGCCGCGGGCGGCTTCGTCGGCGGCGAAGCCGAGCCGTCGCCACAAGACCGTCACCGAACGCGCCACGTCGCTGTCCGACGGTCCCGCGCTCTTGCCCCCGGTCGCCGCGCCGGCCGCGGCCGGACGCGTAGCCGGCACGGCACCGACCAGCAGCGCCACCCCGCCGTCGACCGCCGCGCCGAGCGCGTCGAGATCGCGCTCCCGCACCCGGCTCAGGTCGAAGGACAGCCCACGCGCCCCTGCCCGCACCAGCAGGTCGAACGGAACGCCGGCCGCGCAGGAGTGGACGACCGGGAGAGCCCTGTCGCCCGCCACCCGGTCGAGGACACCGCGGAGCAACTCGAGGACTTCGTACTCCTCGACCGTCCGATAACGGGAGAACCCGGAAGCGGTCGGGACGGAACCGGCCAGGACGGACGGCAGGGAAGGTTCGTCCAGCTGGACGACGAGCTCGGCCCCGGGTACCCGCCCCCGAACCTCCACCAGGTGACCGGAAAGCCCTTCGGCCAGCGACTGTGCGATGTCACGCCGGGCGCCCGGGTCACCGAGGACGCGGCCCCCGCGTGGGCGTTCGACGCATGCGGCCAGCGTCCACGGTCCGGCGACCTGCACCTTCAACGGCCCGGAGTAACCCTGGGCCAGTTCCTCCAGTGCGTCCAGGTCCTGTGCCAGCATCGACCGGCCGCGGCCCTGGTCCAGTCCCTCACCCGTCGTGAGCCGCCAGCCGGCGGGCTGCAGGTCGACCGCCAACTCGACGAGGAGGCCGCATGCGCGGCCCACCATGTCCGCGCCGGGTCCGCGCCCGGGAAGCTCCGGCAGGTGCGGAAGGTCCGGCAGCTCTCCGAGGACGACCCTCGCCGCCTCCGACGGGTCGGAGAAGGGCAACGAACCCACGCCGGTCGCCGAACCCGGGCGCCAAGGAACCTCGATGTCGTTGGGCACGACGCACAGGCTACGAGTCGGCCGCCACCGCGGCCGGAACGGTGTCGGCGATCGTCGCAGAGCCGATGACCCGGCTCTCGTCGTAGAGCACGACCGACTGCCCGGGCGCGACACCTACGGCGTGGTCGGCGAGGTCGACGCGGAGCGTCTCGCCGTCGAGCCACGCCCGCGCCGCGAACGCCTCGCCGTGGGCGCGGATCTGGGCCCGGCAGCGCACCACACCGGCGGGCTTCGACCCGCACCAGCGCGGCTGGGTGCCCGCGAGCGCTCGCACGGCGAGCCGCTCGCGCGGGCCAACCGTGACCGTGCGGCTCACCGGTTCGATCGACAGGACGTAGCGCGGTCGGCCGTCCGCGGCGGGCCGGTCGAGGTGCAGGCCGCGCCGCTGCCCGACGGTGAAGGCGTACGACGCGTCGTGGCGGGCGAGCACGGTGCCGTCCTCGTCGACGACCGTGCCGGGCCGCTCACCCAGCTCGCGCGAGAGGAAGCCGGACGTGTCACCGTCGGCGACGAAGCAGATGTCGTGGCTGTCGGGCTTCTCCGCGACCGCGAGCCCGCGCGCCGCGGCCTCCTCGCGTACGTCGGTCTTGTGGGAGCAACCCAGCGGGAACATCGCGTGCGCCAACTGGTCGGCAGTCAGCACGCCGAGGACGTAGGACTGGTCCTTCTCCGGGTCGACCGACCGGTGCAGCTCGGGTCCGTCCGCACCGTCGACGAGGCGTGCGTAGTGGCCGGTGCACACGGCGTCGAAGCCGAGCGCGAGCGCCCGGTCGAGCACCGCCGTGAACTTGATCTTCTCGTTGCAGCGTACGCACGGGTTGGGCGTGCGCCCGGCCGCGTACTCCGTCACGAAGTCGTCAACCACGTCGGCCTGGAAACGCTCGGCGAGATCCCAGACGTAGAACGGAATCCCGAGCACGTCAGCGGCCCGGCGGGCGTCGCGGGAGTCCTCCAGAGTGCAGCAGCCGCGGGCTCCCGTGCGGAAGGACAGCGGGTTGCGCGACAAGGCGAGATGGACGCCGGTGACGTCATGGCCCGCCGCGACCGCCCTCGCCGCCGCGACCGCCGAGTCGACTCCGCCGGACATCGCCGCCAGCACCCGCATCAGCGTCCTCCTCCGGTCGTCGTGCCCGTGACCCGCTCGTGTACGCCTGCGGTGTTGACTGCGTTGACCAGCCCGGCGGCGCGGGCACGCTCGACGACGGGTCCGATCGCGGTGCCCAGGGCGTCGACGTCGGCGCGCGTCGAGGTGTGGCCGAGGCTGAACCGCAGCGATCCGCGGGCCCGCTCCTCGTCTCGTCCCATCGCGATCAGGACGTGGCTCGGCTCGGCGACGCCCGCCGAGCACGCCGAACCGGTGGAGCACTCGATCCCGCGCGCGTCGAGCAGGAGCAGCAGCGAGTCACCCTCACAGCCGGGGAACGAGAAGTGCGCGTTGCCAGGCAGCCGGCGCGCCTCGCCAGCCGGCTGGCGCTGGTCCGTGGCGAGCGGCTCGCCGTTGAGTTCGGCGTCGGGCACCTCGGCGAGGACCTGGCGGACGAGCTCGTTCCGCAGACCGGCCAGAGTGCGCCCGAGCTCGACGTGCCGTGACGTCGCGAACTCCACCGCCGTGGCGAACCCCGCGACCGCGGGAACGTCGAGCGTGCCCGACCGGACGTCGCGTTCCTGTCCCCCGCCGTGCAGGAGGGGCATGAGGTCGATCTCCCGGCGTACGACGAGCGCGCCGACACCGATCGGACCGCCTACCTTGTGCCCGGTCACCGTCATGGCGTCGAGTCCGGCGGAGGTGAAGTCGACAGGCAGCTGGCCGACGGCCTGGACCGCGTCGGTGTGGAAGGGGATCTCGTGCCGGCGGGCGAGTGCGGCGAGCTCGGACACCGGCTGGACCGTACCGACCTCGTTGTTGACCCACATCACCGTCATGAACGCGACGGAGGCGGGATCCCGCTCCACGCTCGCGACGGCGGCGTCGAGGTCCACCCGGCCCACGTCGTCGACCGGCAGCCACTCGACCTCGGCGCCAGCGTGGCCGGCCAACCACTGGACCGCATCGAGGACCGCATGGTGCTCCACCGCACTCGCGAGGATCCGGCGCCGACGCGGGTCGGCGGCCTGACGGGACCAGTAGAGGCCTTTGACGGCGAGGTTGTCGGCCTCGGTGCCGCCACCGGTGAAGACGATCTCCGACGGCCGGGCGCCCAGGGCCCGGGCGACCGTCTCGCGCGACTCCTCGACGACCCGCCGGGCCGCGCGGCCGGACGCGTGCAGGGACGACGCGTTGCCCAGCCGCGGGAGCTGGGCAGCCATCGCCGCGACGGCCTCGGGCAGCATCGGCGTCGTCGCGGCGTGGTCGAGGTAGACAGGGGAAGGCGTGGCATCCATCGCCCTCCAGAGTAATAACCGTCTCCGGTACGTGGGCGGCGAGCACGACGTTCGCGACTAGAGCCTCTCTGAGCTCCCGACGATGCACGGCAGGTACCAACGAAGCACGTCGAACTTGCCGCGTGTCGTTGGGGAATGATCACGTAAACGTGATCATTCCCCGGCGCCCGCGGCTCGCGGTGCTAGGAGGGCCAGGTCTCCCGGCGCCAGGCGGCGTCCCAGAACATCCACTCGAAGGTCGTCGCCCGGGCGAAGGCCGCGTGCATCCGGCGCAGGGTCGGCTCGCCGGCGCCGGCCGCCACCCGGTCGGCGATCGCCCGTGCCGTCGAGGTCGCGGCTGTGAACGACTCGTCCGCGTACATCCCGATCCAGTCGGCGTACGGATGCCCCTGCAACGCCCCAGCCCGCTCCAGCAGCCGCGTACCGACGTCGGAGTAGATCCAGAAGCACGGCAGCAGCGCGGCCACCAGCTCCGGGTAACCCTGGGTGTGCGCGACGCCCAGCAGGTACGACGTGTACGCCAGACAGGTCGGGCTCGCCGGGTGCCGGGCGATGTCGCCGACGTGGCGGCGGTGCAGGTCACGCTCGACAAGGATCGAGTCCCTGGCCGAGCCGGCGAAGAACGCCAGGTCGTCGACCGTCTCCGCCATGACCGCCGCCGTGGCCAGCGCCCGTGCGTAGTCCTCGAGGTAGTGCGCGTCCTGAGCGAGGTAGTAGACGAACCGGTCGCGGTCCAGCGAGCCGTCCCCCAGCCCGCGAACGAACGGCAGCGCGTCGATCGCCTCGCGGGTCACGGCGCTCGCGGTCCACGCCGCGGCACTGAACGTCGTACTGCCCGTCGTACTGTGCGCCGGGTCGGGAGCGGTATCAGGAGGCGGCGTCACGGTTCCCCCACCAGTGGTAGAAGTGGTGCACGGGTCCGTTACCGGTACCCACAGCGAGCGTGTCGGCCGCGGCGATCGCCTCCGTGAGGTAGGCCTTGGCGGCTCCGATCGCCTCCGGCCAGCCCGGACGCTGGGGTCGCAGCGCCGCGATCGCCGACGACAGCGTGCAGCCGGTGCCGTGCGTGTGCCTGGTCCTGATCCGTGGGGCGTTGAACAGGCGGGTGCGTTCGGCGTCGACGTACACGTCGGTGGACTCGTCGGAATCCAGCCGGTGGCCACCCTTGAGCAGCACCCTCCGCGCGCCCATGCGCCGCAGGTCCCGTGCCTGCTCTTCCGCTTCGTCCACGCTCTGTGCAGGCGGGCGGGCCAGCAGCGTGGCCGCCTCGGGGATGTTGGGGGTCACGAGGTCGACCAGCGGCAGCAACCGGTCGCGCAGATCGGCGACAGCGTCGGGTTCCAGCAACCGGTCGCCGCTTGCCGCCACCATCACCGGGTCGAGAACGATGCACGGCGGTCGAAGCCGGACGAGAGCGTCCGCGACGGTACGGATCACCGCGGCGTTCGCCAGCATGCCGATCTTCACCGCGTCGACGGAGACGTCGGCGAACAGCGTGTCGAGCTGCTCGGCGATGAACGCGGTAGGGATCACCTGGATACCGGTCACGCCCCGGGTGTTCTGTGCGGTGAGGGCGACCAGCACGGCCGTGCCGTAGGCACCGAGTGCCGAGAACGTCTTGAGGTCGGCCTGGATCCCGGCACCACCGGAAGGATCGCTCGTCGCGATCGTCAACGCGACCGGGGGTGGCGTAGTCCCTGGCTGCTCCGGGTCGGGCGTTGTCCGCAACGCCGGTGTCATCGAACCTCCTTCACGGCAAGGCAGTTTCGCAGGGCTCGGGCCGCCGCGGCCGGGTCCGGCCTCCCGCAGATCGCGCTGACGACAGCGATGCCGTCCACCCCGGTCGCCCGGACAGCGGCAGCGTTGTCGGTGTCGATCCCGCCGATCGCGACGACCGGCAAGGATGCTCCGCGGACGACCTCTGCCAGCGTGTCGAGGCCCATCGGAGCAGCGGCGTCGCCCTTGGTACGTTGCGGAAGGACCGGTCCGGCACCGAGGTAGTCGACGGCGCCCGCCGCCAGCTCACGCACCGCGGCGAGCTGATCCGGCCGCTGGATCGACAAGCCCACAAAGGCGTCTGGACCAAGGAGCGCCCGCGCGACCTCGACCGGAAGGTCCTCCTGCCCGACATGGACTCCGTCAGCACCCGCCGCTGCCGCAACGTCCGCGCGATCGTTGACGATCAGCGGGACGCCCGTCTCAGAGAGGGTTTCGCGCAGGCGACGGGCTAGGGCCACGAGCGCGCGGGCGTTCGCGTGGGTGTCGCGCAGCTGGACAGCCGTCACGCCACCAGTCACCGCGGCCAGCACGGTGTCAACCACACCTTGCGTACCGCCACACAACCTCGTGTCGGTGACGAGATAGAGCGAGAGGTCCAGGTGGCGCAACGGGATCACCTGTCAACGCAGCCTTGCGCCGGTACGGATACGGTCGCCGTCGACGGTGGCCAACTCGTCGATCAAACCCACCGCGAACGAACCAGGCTTGTCTGCCCGCGCCACCGCGTCCTCGGCCGCCAGCGTCAGGAACACGGTAGCCGTCACGGTGGCGAGAAGAGGATCGTCGACGACTGCGAGAAACCCTGCCGCCAGCGCGCCGAGCACACAGCCGACGCCAGTGACCTTCGTCATCAGGGGATGGCCGTTCTCGACACGGACGGTCCGCTCGCCGTCGGTGATCAGGTCGACAGCCCCACTCACGGCGACCGTCGCGCCGAACCTGCCGGCGATCGCGGTGGCCGCCGCGGCCGCGTCGTCCGGTCCGGCACTCGCGTCGACCCCCCGACCGCCGAGCTCTCCGGTGAGTGCGAGGACCTCCGAGGCATTTCCACGTACGACCGCAGGGGGATACAGCTCCGTCAACTCCGCGGCCAGGGCCGCCCGCCAGGGCAACGCACCCGCGGCCACCGGGTCGAGTACCCAGCGACCGCCGGCGTCACCCACCGCGACCACGGCGGCCCGCATACCGTCGGCGGATGCCGCCGTGACGGTCCCGATGTTGACGAGGACTCCGCCGGCCGCTCGGGCGAGCACGTCGGCGTCCTCCACCGCGTCAGCCATCGCCGGTGCCGCCCCTGCGGCGAGCAGGGCGTTGGCGGTGAATCCGGCCACGACAACGTTGGTGAGACAGTGCACAAGTGGAGTCCGGACGCGCAACCGCTCGAGCGCGTCGGCCATGTCGTCAGCTTTCACAGCAGCATCGGCTGCGGGCATCGCGACGTCCCTTCGCCAGCATGATCTGGATCAGGTTCCACGGGTGTGTTCTCAGCCCGAACGATCTACGGGCACCCCGCGTCACTGCCTTCGACCGTACCCGCTCGGCGGCGGGTATGCGACCCAGGTGTGCCGGTCAGCTGCCCTTGCGTTCGGTGATCTCCTGCGTCGCCTGGGGCAGGACCGTGTGCAGGTCACCGACGACACCGAAGTCGGCCATCTCGAAGATCGGCGCCTCGGCGTCCTTGTTGACGGCCACGATCGTCCGCGAGGTCTGCATGCCCGCCCGGTGCTGGATGGCGCCGGAGATGCCGGCCGCGACGTACAGCTGCGGCGACACTGTCTTGCCGGTCTGCCCCACCTGGTAGGCGTGTGGGTACCAACCGGAGTCGACCGCGGCCCGCGACGCCCCGACAGCGGCACCGAGCGCGTCGGCGAGTGCCTCGACGACGGCGAAGTTCTCCGCCGACCCGACGCCACGGCCGCCGGACACGACGATGGCCGCCTCGGTGAGGTCGGGGCGGCCGGTCTGGGTGCGTGCCGTGCGTTCGACGACCCGGGCCGTCTTCGCCTGGTCCGACACGGCGACGTCCAGCTTCTCCTCCACCGGTTGCGCAGGAGCCTGCTCCGGGGTGGCGGCGTTGGGCTTGACCGTGATGATCGGCGTGCCGCGGGTGACCTTCGCCTCGACGGTGTAGTTGCCGGCGAACACCGACTGGGTGGTGACCGGCCCGCCGCCGTTCTCGCCGGCTACCACGTCGACCGCGTCGGTGAGTACGCCGGCGTCGAGCTTGATCGCGAGCCGTCCCGCGATCTCCTTGCCCTCGGCGCTGGAGGTCAGCAGGATCGCGGCGGGCGTCGCGCGCTCCGCCACCAGGGCGAGGGCCTCCGCCTTGGGTGCCACGAGGTAGTCGGTCAGCTCGGGGTCTTCTGCGAGGTAGACCTTCTGGGCGCCGAAGCTCGCCAGGGTGTCCTTTGCGCGTTCGTACCCGCTGCCGATGAACACCGCGGCGGGATCGCCGAGGCGGCGGGCGATCGTCAGCAGTTCGGTGGTCGTCTTGCGGACGGCGCCGTCACTGTGGTCGACGAGGACGAGGATCTCTGCCATGCCGGAAGCCTTCCCCTATCTCTTTCCGCGCGCGTGCTTCAGACGAATCTCTTTCCGCGCGTGTGCTTCAGACGAACTTCTGCTCGGCCAGGAAGCCGACGAGTGCCCGACCGCCGTCGCCGTCGTCGGTGACGACCGTGCCCTGCTGACGTGGTGGGCGTTGTGTGTACGACGCGACCGCCGTCCTCGCCGCGCCCAACCCGACCTCCCCGGGGTCGACGCCGACGTCGGAGAGACTCCAGGTCTGCACCGGCTTCTTCTTCGCCGCCATGATCCCCTTGAACGACGGGTAACGGGGTTCGTTGGCCTGGTCGGTGACGGAGACGACCGCCGGCAGGGACGCCTCGACGATCTCGGTGGCGGTCTCGCCGTCCCGGCGGATCCGTACGCCGCCCTCCCCCACCTCGACGCTCGCGGCGAAAGTCACCTGCGGCAGGTCGAGGCGCTCGGCGAGCATCGCGGGAACGACCGACATGCCGCCGTCGGTCGAGGCCATGCCGCACAGAACGAGGTCGACAGGACCCTCCTCGCCGATCTTCGCCAGCGCCTTCGCGAGCACCAGGGACGTGGCCACCGCGTCTGAACCGTGCACCGCGTCGTCGGCGACGTGGACGCCGGCGTCCACGCCCATCTGCAGGGCCTTCTTCACCGCGGCGGCGGCGTCGGGCGGGCCGACCGCAAGGGCGGTGACCTCGGCGTCACCGGCCTCGGCGAGCGTCAACGCCGCCTCGATCGCGTGCTCGTCGAGTTCGGAGAGCAGGCCGGGCACGTTCACCCGGTCGACGGTGTTGTCGCCAGGGTCGAAGGTGCGGTCCGCTGTGGCGTCGGGGACGTACTTCACACAGACGACGATCTTCATGCTCCGGTCCGGCTCCTCACTCGCTCCGGGCGCGCTTACGCGGCTGAACGAACACCCCGCGAGTCGCGGGCGCTCGCGTGGCTACCAGCCTGCCAGGCTCGCCGCACCTGGCGAACGCACTCGAGCGAACACCTTGGACCCGAACCCGACCATCGAGACGTTACCCGTCAGTAGCTTAGTCGGCAACCGACGTGCCGCGGGGACGCGTGGGGGCCTCGGCGCGGTGCAAATGACCACGCTGAGCAGGCGTCCGCACCCTCACGAGGCGTCGGCACCTGTCCCGGGTGCCACACACCTGCTCAGCGTGGTCATTTGCCGCCCCCGGCGGACGCCGGGAGCACTTCGGGCGACGAGGAGCCGGGCGAGGCTCAGAGGACGGCGGAGAGGGAGTCCGCCGTCTTCGCCACGACATCGCGGACCGGCAGCGCCCGAAGCTCCGCGTTGAACGGCTCGACCTTGATCGGCCCGGCATAACCGATGTCGCGCAGCGCACCGACGAAACCCGCCAGGTCGATGACACCGGTCGCTCCCGGGAGGGTCCGCTGGCCGTCGATCTGCTCGTCGCGTTCACGGCCGACCGGCGCGTCGTTGAGGTCGACGGCGACCACCTGGTCAGCGGTCAGTCCGCGCAGGTCGTCGGCCGTCTCGCCAGCGGTGTACCAGTGGAAGGTGTCCAGGATGACGCCGACGTTCGAACTTCCCACCGCCGCCAGCAGCTCGCGCGCCTCGGCGAGGGTGTGGACGAACGGGTAGAGCTCGGTCGACCAGAAGGTCTTCGGCCCGACGTACTCCAGCCCGAACCTGATCCCCGCACCGCTCAGGATCTCGTCGACGAGGCCCACCCGCTCGACGTGCCGGGCGAAGTTGCGCTGGTACGTCACCGCGTCGCTCATCGGCCGGATCCACGTACCCGCGCGCTCGACGCCTGCCGCCGCCAGCGTCGCCGCGTACGCCGGAAGACCCGACAGCTGCTCCGCGAACTTCGCCGCTTCACCGGTGAGGTCGACCGGCACGCCACCGGATCCCCAACGCAGACCCGCGCTCTCCAGGCGTTCGCCCACCTTCGACAGCTCGGCTTCGGGCTGTTCCCCGAGGTAGCGGGCGTCCGGGTCGACCGCGCCGAAACCGAACTCGCCGGCGAGCTCCACCGCCGCTTCGAAGCCCGGGCTGATACCGAGCGCACCGGGGTTGAGGCTGGTGAAGAACGCGTCGCCGGTCGGTGTGCCCGGTGTGGTGGAAGTGGTGGCACTGGTACCGCCCACAGGCGTACCCCTCTCGTCGTCGCTACGAGGACTGTCGCCGCTGCCGCCATGGAAGGAGCGACCTCTCAAGTCTCGTCCACACAACACCGTCGAGTCGTGGGGCAGTCCGCCGGCTCTGGGCCGAAACAGGACCGTTCCGGTGTGGATTGCGCCGGTTCGTCCGGGGACTATGCTCTTTCACCCACAGCGGGGCAGCGAGGTCGTGTCTGGCCTTGCCCCGCGTGTCGGTCCGGGGGTCATACCGGGGGTGGTCGCGACTCCACGTGTCCGGTTGGTACGAAAAGTGGGGTCTTGACCGTCGAACGCCCGCTGTGGTCGTCTTCGGGAAACCCGTTTCCCATGGACCTCGTGTCGCTCGTCACCGCAATGCTCGCCGGCGAAGGAGAGACGCTGCCATGAAGGCTGCCATCGTGAGTGGTGCAGTTCGGTACGTCGCCGCTGGGCTGGGCGCGGCTCTCGTGCTCATCGCCTGTGGTGCACCCGAGCCACCACCAGGAGCGGGCTTCAGCAGTATGACGGGAGGCAGGGAGGTCGAGGTTCCCGCGAAGCCGGCCCAGCCGGTCACGCTGAACATCCTCGACGTCGCCGGCGACCTGCAGTTCACCCAACCGATGATCGACGAGTTCGTCGAGGAGAACCCGGACATCGTGAGCCGGGTGACCTACTCCAAGTCGCCCGCGCCCGAGCTCACCGGCAAGATCAGGGCCCAGCAGGACGCCGGGCGGGTCAACATCGATCTCGTCCTCACCGGCAACGACGGCCTGGCGGCCGGGATCTCCCAGGAACTCTGGATGCCACTGGTGCCCAAACACCAGATGCGGCTGACACACATGAACGACTATCTCCCCGCGGCGAGCAAGATGCAGTGGCTGGCCCAGGGCTACGGCGCCGTCGTGATGTACGACCCGTCCGGCCCGCTCCTGGAGTACAACCCGGAGAAGGTCCCCAGTCCGCCCACGAACGCCGACGCACTGCTGGCGTGGGCGAAGGAACACCCGGGGCGGATGATGTACGCCCGACCCGCCAACTCCGGTCCGGGCCGGACGCTTCTGATGGGGCTGCCCTACATCCTCGGCGACAAGGACCCGAAAGACCCGGTGAAGGGCTGGGACAGGACCTGGGCCTACCTGAAGGAACTCGACAAGTACATCGAGTACTACCCGTCCGGTACGACCGAGACGATGAAGAACCTCGGCAACGGCAGCGTCGACCTCATCGCGTCGACGACCGGGTGGGACATCAACCCGAGGGTGCTGGGCACGGTGCCCAAGGAAGTCGAGATCGCGGCGCTCGACGGCTTCCACTGGATCACCGACGCCCACTACGCGGTCGTACCCCACGGCGTGTCCGTGCAGAAACAGGCGGCGATCCTGCTCCTGCTCGACCACATGCTGAGCGTGGAGCAGCAGGCGAAGATCTACGACGACGGCACGTTCCTGTTCGGTGCGGCGGTCAAGGGCGTGACGCTCGACATGGCACCGCCGGCAAGCCGAAAGATCCTCGAGGAGTTCGGCCGCCCCGAATACGACCAACTCATCGACGACCACCCCACCGAGACACCGCTCGACGCCGACGCACTTGTCAAGGCGTTCGACAAGTGGGACCGCCTCATCGGCGGGTCGAAAGTCAAGGAGTCATGACAGCGCTACCCGCCAGCCGCCCGCGCTCCACTCCTCGCTTCGCTGCGATGCTCACGCGGGAGGCCGGCTCATGACATCAACCGACGCTCGGACCGACGGGTTCGAAGGACTGACCCTCGAACGCGTGTCGCGCCGGTTCGGTGACTACACCGCACTCCACCGGCTCAACCTCACCATCAAGGCAGGTGAGTTCATCGCCCTGCTCGGCCCGTCCGGGTGCGGCAAGTCGACGGCGCTGAACTGCCTGGCCGGTCTGTTGCCGCTTTCCGGCGGCCGGATCTGGCTCGACGCCGAACGCATCGACACCGTTCCTTCGGAGCGGCGCGGCTTCGGGATGGTGTTCCAGAACTACGCGTTGTTCCCGCACATGTCCGTACGCAAGAACATCGGCTTCGGCCTTGCCATGCGCAAGATTCCCGACGCGGAGATCAAGCGCCGGGTCAACGACGCCCTCGCGCTCGTACGTCTGGAGGAGCACGCGAACAAGCTGCCCGACCAGCTCTCCGGCGGCGAGCAGCAGCGGGTCGCGATCGCACGGGCGATCGTGCTCGAACCCGCGCTGGTGCTGATGGACGAGCCGTTGTCCAACCTCGATGCCCGGCTCCGGCTGGAGATGCGTACCGACATCCGCGGGCTCCACCAGTGGCTCGGGTTGACGACGATCTACGTTACGCACGACCAGGAGGAGGCGTTGTCGCTCGCCGACCGGCTGGTCGTTCTCCGCGAGGGGCGCACACAGCAGATCGGCACGCCGGAGCAGCTCTACAGCCAGCCCGCCAACCGTTACGTCGCCAACTTCATGGGTTACCGCAACGACTTCGAGCTGCGGGTCCACGCGATCGACGGGCGCGGCGGTGTCCTCGTGGCGGGGAACGGATGGGCCCTGCATGGCGCCGCACAGGCCCGGCTCACGGTCGGCGACCCGGTGGTCGCGATGGCACGGCCCGAGGACCTGGTGGTCGTCAGGCCAGGCGGCGATCCGCGTGGTCCTCAACCCGCGTGGGCAGCCCCACGGGCGCCGTCCCCCGAAGGCCGTCAGGGGCAGGGATCCTCGCCTGGGCATGAGGCCGGCCAGGGCCAGACCGGCGACGGTCCGACTTCTCCCCCGGGCGCACCCGGGGTGGAATCCCCGACCAACCAGTGGGGCGTCCACAACGGCATCGAGGTCCGCGTCGAGGTCTGCGAATACCAGGGACGCGAACTCGCCGTCGAAGGTCGCACACCGGACGGCACCCGGATCCACCTGCTGACCCCGCACCGGTTGGCGCCCGGCGACCGGGTTCAGGTGACGATCCGGCCGGAACGCATCCTGGTCTATCCGTCGGGGACCCGCGATGACACGCCCCGAGGACGCCACCGGTGACCCACGACGAGCAGCTGACGATCGATGTGGACGACGACACCGGCGGCAAGCCGGCCCTTCGCCACCGGCTGGCCGAGCACGGCATCGACCGGGTGCTGCTCCTGCTGATCCCCGCCGCGTTGTTCTTCGGTGTGCTGTTCGTCTACCCGTTCTTCTATGGCGTGGGACTGTCGTTCCAGCCGGAGACCGGCGGCAGGTTCGCCAACTTCGCGCGGTTCTGGGCAGACCGGCACCTGCGCGACACAGTTGCCACCACACTGTGGCTGGCCATCCCGGCGACGGCAGTCAACGTCCTCGCCTCCGTTCCGGTCGCGTACCGGCTGCGCGGTCGAGTCCGTGGGAAGAGGTCGCTCACCACGCTGCTCGTCGTGCCCGTCACCCTCGGCACGGTCCTCACCGCGGAAGGGCTGTTGACCTACCTCGGGCCGACGGGGTGGTTCAATCGCACGCTGCGCACGCTTGGCCTCATCGACGAACCCCTGCAGCTGATCCACAACTACTGGGGCGTGTTCTTCTCCCTCGTCATCACGGGTTTCCCGTTCGCCTTCCTGTTGACGCTCTCCTATCTCACCGGCATCGACCCGACGCTCGAACGCGCCGCCGCCACGCTCGGCGCCGGTCGCTGGCAACGCTTCCGCCACGTCACGCTGCCGCTGCTCGCGCCCGGGCTGGCGATCGTCTTCTGCCTCAACTTCGTTCTCGCGTTCTCGGTCTTCCCGTCCGCCGTGCTCGTCGGTGAGCCCGCCGGGGAGACCCGCGTCATCGCCATCGCCGCCTACCAGGCGGCGTTCGAGCAGTACGACTACACCATGGCGGCGGCGATCACGATGGTCATGGGCGGCGTGGAGTTCGTCGTCATCGCGGCGATCCTCGGGTGGCGTTCCCGGCTCTACCGCGGTGCGACGAGGGGACGGGTGTGATGGTCACGCGCAGTACGGCAGCGATCCGCGCCACGGCGCGCCGGGAGCGCTCCGAACGCCGTTCCGCCCGGCGTCAACAGCGTTCCGACTTCCACCCGCCCCAGCGCGAGCGGCGCCGGCTCGTCGCCAGTCCACTCGGCTGGCTGGTCCTCGGCATCGTCGGCTTCTTCCTCGTCAACCTGGTTGGCGTCTTCGGCGCCGTCCTGGCGAGTTCCTTCGCCACCCGGTGGTTCGACACCTGGCTCCCGGAAGGCTGGACCACGCAGTGGTACACCCAGGCGTGGGAGGAGTTCGGGCTGCTGTACGTGCTCCTGGTGACGCTGGAGGTCTCCGCCGCGGTCGTGGGACTGTCGGCGCTGATCGGTGTGCCGGCGGCCTACGTGCTGGCCCGGCGGGACTTCCCCGGCAAGCGCCTGGTGATGTTGGCGTTCCTGCTGCCGATCGTGATCCCGCCGATGACCTACGGCGTGCCGCTCGCGACGGCGCTCTACAAGTACCACCTGGCGGGGACGCTCATCGGTGTGGTGCTCGCCAACCTCGTCCCCTCGGTGCCGTTCCTCATCCTCGTGCTCACGCCGTTCATCGAGCAGATCGACCCCAACATCGAGGCCGCGGCCAGGATGTGTGGAGCGACGACGTGGGACGTCCTGATCCGCATCCTGTGTCCCCTGCTCGCACCGGGGATCCTCGCCTCGTGCATCCTCGTACTCGTGCGGTCTGTCGGGATGTTCGAACTCACCTTCCTCACCGCTGGTCCAGGGTCGGAGACCCTGGTCGTCGCGTTGTACTACTCCATCTCGGCGGCGGGAATCCGCGCGCAGCAGTCCGTCGACGCGATGGCGGTCATCTACACCGGGTCGATGCTGGTCCTCCTCCTGATCGCCCTGAGGTTCGTCAACCCCACGCAACTCGTGGCCGAGGTCAAGGAAGCACCGCCGAAATGACGACCATCGTCGACGCCAGTGTCATCGTCAGCTGTCCGGGCCGGAACTTCGTCACCCTGAAGATTCGTACCGACGACGGCGTGTCCGGCGTGGGTGACGCGACGCTCAACGGTCGCGAGCTCGCCGTCGCGAGCTATCTCCGCGACCACGTCTGCCCGCTGCTGATCGGACGGGACGCCCAGCGGATCGAGGACACCTGGCAGTACCTCTACAAGGGCGCGTACTGGCGGCGCGGTCCCGTCACGATGGCCGCGATCGCCGCCGTCGACACAGCCCTGTGGGACATCAAGGGCAAGCTCGCCGGCCTGCCCGTCTACCAACTCCTCGGCGGCCGCAGCCGCGAGGGCGTCACGGTCTACGGCCACGCCAACGGCGAGTCGGTGGCTGAGGCCGTCGACGACGTGGCCCGGTTGGTCGATCTCGGCTACCGCGCGGTCCGGGTGCAGTGCGGCATTCCCGGCATCGAGAAGATGTACGGCGTGCACAAGGGTTCGACGCCGTACGAACCCGCCGGTGCCGGTGCGCGCCCGGTCGAGGCGACCTGGTCCACACAGCGCTACCTCACCCACGTTCCCCGGCTGTTCGAGGCGGTCCGAGACCGGTTCGGGCCCGATCTCACCTTGTTGCACGACGTCCATCACCGGTTGACGCCGATCGAGGCGGCGCGGCTCGGCAAGCGGGTCGAGGACTACGCCCTGCACTGGTTGGAGGATCCGGTCCCGGCCGAGCTGCAGGAAGGATTCCGGCTGATCCGGACGCACACGACGACACCCATCGCCGTCGGCGAGGTCTTCAACTCGATCTGGGACTGCCAGCAACTGGTCGCCGAACAACTCGTCGACTTCGTCCGCGCGACGGTCGTCCACGCGGGCGGGATCACCCACCTGCGGCGGATCTTCGACTACTGCGCGCTCTACCACGTGCGGTCGGGCTCGCACGGCGCGACCGACCTGTCGCCCGTGTGCATGGCCGCGGCGCTCCACCTCGACGTGGCGATCCCGAACTTCGGGCTTCAGGAGTACATGCCCCACGCCGAGGTGACCGACGAGGTGTTCCCACGCAGCTACCGGTTCGCCGACGGCTACCTGCATCCCGGTGAGGAACCCGGTCTCGGCGTCGACATCGACGAGAAGCTCGCGGCCCGCTATCCGTACCAACCGGCCTACCTTCCGGTGAACCGGTTGACCGACGGCACCGTGCACAGCTGGTGAGCAGGCTCATGGCCTCCCCCGACGCGCTGCCACTGACAGGTGAACGCACCATGCCTGGCATCTGGCACGAGAACTACTGGTTCCGCCGCCACGAGGTGGTCTACCACTGGGTGGCGGAGCAGTTCCTCGCGGCGGGGGCGGGACCGTCCTGGCGGGTGCTCGACGCGGGCGTGGGCGAGGGCTACGGCGCGGACCTGTTACGGCGTACGACCGGAGCCCGGGTGGCCGCACTCGACTACGACGCGGACGTGACGGCACACGTGCGCAGGACCTATCCGGACGTCCCGGTGCTGCGGGGCAACCTCGTGGCGCTGCCGTACGCCTCGCACGCGTTCGACGCGGTGGTCAGCCTGCAGACGATCGAGCACCTGTGGGACCAGCCGGCGTTCCTCGCCGAGTGCGTCCGCGTCACCCGGCCAGGCGGGCGCATCGTGCTCTCCACACCGAACCGGTTGACGTTCCCACCGGGGAACATCTGCCACGCACATGAGCTCGTCGGCAGTGAGCTTCGGGCGTTGCTGGAGCGGGCCGGACTCGAGGCGACGACGGTCGCCGGTCTCCACCACGGCGAACGGATCCTGGCCTGGGACCACCGACACGGCGACCTCGTCAAGGCCCAGCTCGCCGATCCGCCCGATGACTGGTCGCCCGAGCTGGCGGCCTTCGTCACCAGCCTCGTCGACGAGGACTTTCACCTGCGCGCCGGGATCGGCGAAGGCGCTCTGCCCGACCTCGACGCCTCGCTCGACCTGCTGGCGGTCGCGAACGTCCCCTCCTGAGGCCGGTCAGGGACGGACGACGCGCTCGACGACGCGTCCGGCCACGAGGTAGACCGCCGCGGCGATCCCCCAGTTGACGAGGGTCTGCTTCATCGCATCGGCGAAGGTGAAGACGTCGGCGAACGGCCCGTCCAGCCAGCTCGCCAAGCCCAGGACGCCGGCCACGATCTCGTTGTCCTGATTGGCTCCCAACGCCGTGAGGATCGCGCCGAGCGCCATGACGAGGGCCGCCAGCACGGCGACCGCGAAGACCACGGTCGCCACCACCTCGCGCGCCTTCCCGACCAGAGAGCCGGTTGGGCGCTTCCGGTCCCCCGGCGTACGCCGGCCGTCCGCACGCCCCGATGACGGCGCTGACGGCGGCGGTGCTGACGGCGGCGGGGCCGCCGAAGCCTCCCGCGCCGCCTCGTCTGGCGCGGTCGCTGGTTCGGCGGTGGTGGGATCTGCTGACACGTTGCTGTCTGCTGTGGTGCTGCGCGCGTTGTCCGGCACGGCCGCTCCCCTCGACGACACCTCGAGGGTAGGCCACCAACCGGCTCACGCACCCTCGCGACGCCGTCAGATGTCGGAATCCGACCGCCTCTGGGGACTCCGTGTGGCCTACGGGTCGAGGCCTTTGTCCTCCAGCCAGTCCTCGGGGTCGATCGTGTCGTAGAGACCACCGTTGTCCGGGCGTACCTCGAGGTGCAGGTGTGGTCCGGTCACGTTGCCGGTCGCGCCGATGTAGCCGATCACGGTACCGGCCTCGACGCTGCCGGACGACCGCTCGAAGCGGGACATGTGGCCGTAGAGCGTGACGGTGCCGTTGGCGTGCAGCACCTTGATCCTGTTGCCGTAGGCGCCGTCCCACCCGGAGGCGATGATCTCTCCCGAGCCCACCGCGCGAATGGGTGTGCCGCTCGGCGCCGCGAAGTCCAGTCCGTGGTGCGACGACGCCCAACGGTTTCCGCTGGCCCCGAAGCGGCCGGTGAGGTGGTACGACTCCAGCGGAAGAACCCAGTCAGGCCTCCTGGCTGCTTCCACTGCTCCACGCTTCGCGGCCGCCTTCTTCGCCGCGGCCTTCCTCGCTGCCGCCTTCTTCGCCGCGGCCTTCTTCGCTGCCGCCTTCTTCGTTGCCGCCTTCTTCGCCGCGGCCTTCTTCGCTGCCGCCAACTTCGCGTCGGCCCGCAAACGCCCGGCCCGCTCGCGAGCGGCCCGGGCGCGAGCAGCATCGCGGGCGAGGTGGACATCCGCCCCCGCGGCACGTTCCCCCGTGCCCGAGGCGGCGGCCGGCTGCGGTGTCGCGGACGTTCCACCAACGGCCACAGCCGTTCCCACACCGGCACCGCACACCGCCAGTGCCGTCGCCACCATCGTCAACGGAATCTTGCGCCACCGAAATGTCCACAGAGTGCGAATACGCCGCAAGAAGGACTCCACAACGGTTACCTCGAAAACGTAGACGGCACACCTGTTCGCCCTGTCGAGACGAAATGTGCCGTGCCCAACGGTGGGCGTGGGGTCGCCAATGAATCGGCGGTCTTCGACCGCGCCCCCGGTGTGCAGGCGCCCAGGCGGACTCTGTTTCTCTGGCCGGGTGAGAGAAGGAAGATGCACGCACGTCGACACCGACGTTGCTGCCGAATTCCGCTCACCGGCCGCGGACAGTCCTAACAGAGGACTTTTCGCCATGCCAGCCCTGCGCAGGTGCGCACCTACGATTCCCGCTCGTAGTCGGAGTGGAAATACGTGCGTTAAAGTCGAGCCCCGCGGCACCGAAAAGCCGCGGCCGCCAATTCACACAGGTGCAATGTCACGCCTGGCCGGGCTCGGTAGTTCGTCCATGCCTGGTTGGCGGTGATGCGTCGATAACGGGATTTATCCGCGAAGTACGAATCGGCGTCGAAGCCGCGAGCATCCGTACGATGATCCGTAGGAGGAATATTTGTGGCGTGACACGGATCACAGCCCTCGGACGTTATCCATCAACGACACGTCGGATCTCTACCTGATGATCCGAGGTGTCTTCGACACATTTCCGCCCAACCTGCGGGAAAGGATGGCGGGATGCCCCGATTTGGACAGCTCGAAGAACAGGTCATGCTGCGCGTATGGGCGGCCGACCACCCGGTTCAGGTGCGCGAGGTTCGGGAAGCGTTGCTGCCTGACCGGAGTCTTGCCCACACCACCGTGATGACCGTTCTCGACAAGCTTTTCCGCAAAGGGTGGTTACGCCGCGAGACCAATGGTCGGGCCTATCGCTATTCGCCGGTCATGTCCCGGGAGTCCTACACCGCCGCGCTCATGCACGAGGCGTGGTCGGCGGCGGAGAATCCGGCGGCCGCCCTCGTCTACTTCATCGAGGCGATGAACGCGGACCAGATAGACGCGCTTCGTGACGCGCTGCGGGTCGTCCTGCCCGCACCGAACGGGAGCACGGACTCCGACACCACCGTCCACGAGACCTTCGTCAACGACCCGACCCTCCGCGACCCCACCGTCAGCGGACCTGCGGACCACGGCGCCACCCGGCCCTGACCAGCGGTGCCCAGCCCACGACGAACGACCTACGGGCCGCCGACCCCGCGGGCCTTCGCCGCTGCCTCTTCGGCACCCCGAGCCAGACCTTCGAGATACTCCCGGTGACTCGCCTCCGCCGCGTGGACGGCACGTCGGTCCTTCACGAAGCGCGCCGGCACACCAGCGACGATCGCGTAGTCGGGTATCTCACCGCGCACCACCGCGTGTGCGCCGACCACGACACCGGTCCCGACAAAGCTTCCGCGGAGAACCGTGGCCTTGGTTCCCAGCCAGCAGTTCGGCCCGATGCGTACGGGCGACTTGATGAGGCCCTGGTCCTTGATGGGAGCGGCGAGGTCACTCGTCACATGGTCGAAGTCGACGACGTAACACCAGTCCGCGATCAGGCTCGCGGCGCCGATCTCGATGTCCAGATAACAGTTGACCGTCACGTCGCGGCCGAACACGCACTTGTCTGCGACCCGGAGCGTTCCCTCGTGGGCGTGCAATCTGGTGCCGTCGCCCAGGTGGACGAAGCGCCCGAGCACCAGACGTCCGTATCCCTTGCGTACCTGCAGATCCACCCGCCGACCGAGGAAAACGAACCCTTCGGTGATGACATCGCGATGCCTGATCCGCAGCAGCAGAAAGCGCCAGTAGCGCACAAGGTGGTACGGCGTGAAGGCGCGATGGCGGATGATCCAACGCAGGCTGGCGAGGGTGAGGAACCTGGCCTGGCGCGGATCTCGGACGCGGCGTCGCACGGCATCCGACCCTACGACGCCGGTACGCCACACGTGCACCCGACACGAGTGCGTCGTGCCAAAAGCAGGTTCGGCTTCGACGGGTGCCGAGACGAGCAGCCGAGATGAGCAAGGGCCCGCGGGAAGGAATCCCGCGGGCCCTTGCTCAAGAGCAGTTGCTCCTCTGGTGGCCTAACTCAGATCACGCGAACGTGGTCAGACAGTGCGGACGTTCTCGGCCTGCGGACCCTTCGGGCCCTGCACGACGTCGAACTCCACCCGCTGGTCCTCGTCCAGGCTGCGGTAGCCGTCGGCAACGATCGCGGAAAAGTGGACGAAGACGTCCTGACCGCCGTCGACGGAGATGAAGCCGAAGCCCTTGTCAGCGTTGAACCACTTGACGGTCCCTTGCGCCATGTTCCTGATTTCCCCTCGCGGAGACGTTGGTGCAGTGCCCGAACCTCACGAGCACCGAGTCGCCACGGGGGTCCTATCCCCGCGTGTCGAATCCCGCGGACGAAGAGTTTGACGCGGCCGGCCACAGGAGGCTGTCACCGGCGCACATTGCACACTTCGACGTACGTCTTGTCGAAACGACGAACGACCGCCGAGGACGGTACCACGGGTGAGCGCCCTGTGACCATGGTCCCTGTTTGTCCGCTAACAGCTGGAATCTTCCGTTAAGGTCGTACGCCGGTGATCGAGACGTTGTAGTACAGCTCGTCCGGCACGACCGGCTTCAACCACCTGTCGACGGCGCAGAGACGTTGCCAGCCGCGGTACGCGAACCTGGCCCAGCCCCACCCCAGGCGCCCCGGTTTGACCGCGTGCTCGAAGGTGCGGACCGGCCAGCCGAACCATGCCGCGGTCAGCTCGTCGGTGACGGTATGCACGTCCACCGCGCCCGCCCGCGCGGCCATCCGCGCGAGGGTGTCGGGATCGAAGGTGTGCAGATCGACGACCGCCTCCAACGCGGCGGCCCGGGAGGACTCGTCGAGTTCCTCCTGGGGCCGCGCCCACGTCTCGCGCAGGGCCGGCAGCCGGGTCACCCGTGTCGCCGCCCACCAGGTGGCCTGGGACAGCTTGCGGGCGATGCGGTCGCCGTACCGGGTCGGCTCTCCGCAGATCACGAACCGGCCCTCCGGCTTGAGGACCCGCAGCATCTCGCGGAACGCCTCCTCGACGTCGGGGATGTGGTGGATGACCGCGTGCCCGATCACGAGGTCGAACGTCTCGTCGGGGTAGGGCAGACCCTCGGCGTCGGCGACCCGGCCCTCGACCTCGAAGCCAAGCCGGCGGGCGTTGCGCTTGGTCGCCTCGACCATGCCCGGCGAGAGGTCCGTGACGTGGGCAGCGTCCAGAACGCCTGCCTGCTTGAGGTTCAGCGTGAAGAACCCGGTGCCGCAGCCGACCTCGAGCGACGTCGCGTAGGGCCAGCCGGCCGCACCCGCCACGGCGACGAACCGGTCGCGGGCATAGCTGATGCAGCGTTCGTCGAACGAGATCGACCACTTGTCGTCGTAGGTCTGCGCCTCCCAGTCGTGATAGAGGACGTTGGCCAGCTTGGGATCGCCCCAGGCGGCCTCGACCTCTTCGGCGCTGGCGTTGGGGTGGGGATTGGGCGTGGGACCGCCCGTGGACCTCGAGTGCTCGGAGCGTGCCATCGGGTCCTCCTCAGCGTCCGGTGAAGGTCGGTGTGGACTTCTCCACGAACGCCGACATGCCGATCCGGCGGTCCTCGGTCGCGAAGAGCGCGGCGAAGTTCTGACGTTCGATCTCGAGGCCGGTGGCGAGGTCGACGTCGAGGCCATGGTCGATCGCGGCCTTGGCCGCCCGCAACGCCTGCGCCGGCCCGCCGACGAACTGGGCTGCCCATGCCCGCGCGGCGGCGTAGACGGACGCGCCCGCCGTATCGGGTTCGGCAGCTGGATCGGTCTCGACCACCTCGTCGACCAACCCGATCGCGTGAGCGTGCTGAGCGTCGATGAGACGCCCGGTGAAGATCAGGTCCTTCGCTTTCGCCGGTCCCACCAGGCGGGCAAGTCGCTGGGTGCCGCCCGCGCCCGGAATGATGCCGAGCTTGATCTCAGGCTGGCCGAGCTTGGCCGTGCTCGCCGCCACCCGGCGGTCCGCGGTGAGAGCAAGCTCACAGCCACCGCCGAGTGCGTAGCCGTTGATCGCTGCCACGACCGGCTTCGGAATCCGCGCCACCGCGTCGAACGACGACGTGAGCCCGTGGGACCGGATCGCCATGTCGGAGTAGGACATGTCGATCATCTCTTTGATGTCCGCCCCCGCGGCGAACACCTTCTCACCTCCATAGAGGACGACCGCGGCGACGTCGGCACGCCCGGTGGCTTCGACAGCGGCCGCCCGGATCTGTTCCTGCATCGCCGTGTCGAGCGCGTTCATCGGCGGTCGATCCAACCTGATCGTGCCGATGCCGTTGTCGACCTGCAGGCGTACAAATGCGTCCACGCGCGAAGCCTTCCTCTCGTTGTCCGGATCCGGCATCGCGGCGAGCCTAGCTCCCGCGGCGGACGCATTGTCCATTTCGCGGACCATCCGCCGAGCCGTGTTCCTGCGCGAGGCCAGCAACGGTACGAGACGAGACAGTTGTATGTGGCAAGTATATTCTTGGGTGGGCCAGATCGCTTTCGCCTCACGACAGGAGCGTTGACCACCGGATGAGCGCGACCGGCTCACAACCTGCGTCAGAACCGCCGACCACAACTACATCTGGCACAACTCCACAAAGCACTGAACGGCCTTCGTTCAGCCACAAGCAGATCATCGAGATCGTCTGGGCCCTTCTGCTGTGCCTCTTCGTCACCTCGCTTTCAGCGACCGTCGTCGGCACCGCCCTCCCCACGATCGTCGGCGATCTCGGCGGCCAGGACCAACTCGCCTGGGTCGCGAGCGCCACACTTCTCACCACGACTGTCTCAACCCCCTTGTGGGGCAAGGTTTCCGACCTCTACGGTCGCAAGCCGCTGATGCAGATCGCGATCGCGGTCTTCGTCGTGACCTCGCTCTTCGCCGGCCTCTCGCAGACGATGGGCGAACTCATCGCCGCCCGCGCCGCACAGGGCGTGGGCATGGGCGGCGTGATCGCCCTGTCGCAGACGATCATGGCCGACATCGTGAGCCCTCGAGAACGCGGCCGCTACGCCGGGTATCTCGGAGCGTCGTTCGGCGTCGCCACCGTGGCCGGTCCACTCATCGGCGGGTTCCTCGTCGACGGTCCGGGCTGGCGCTGGTGCTTCTACGTCGGTATCCCGATCGCCGTCGTCGCCTCCATGGTGCTGCAGAAGACCCTGCATCTTTCGTTCGTACGAAGGAAAACCCGGATCGACTGGCTCGGCGCGACGTTCATCACGGCGTCGGCGTCGGCACTGCTGTTGCTGCTCTCCCTTGCCGGACAGGAGTTCGCCTGGGTCTCGCCATGGTCCGCCGCGCTGGTGCTGGTGAGCCTGGTGAGCCTGGTCCTTGCGGTGCTCGTCGAGCGACGGGCGACCGAGCCGATCCTGCCGCCGCGGCTGTTCCGCAGTCCGACGTTCTGCCTCACCGGGATCGCGGCGTTCTTCGTGGGGGTCGCCATGTTCGGCGCGATGATCTACCTTCCGCAGTACCTCCAGGTCGTACGCGGGAAGAGCCCCACCGTCTCGGGCCTGCTCACCATTCCGCTGGTGATCTGCATGCTGTCGGTGTCGATGGTGTGCGGCCGCGCGATCACCCGGTGGGGGCGCTGGAAGGTCTTCCCGCTGGTCGGGCTGCTCCTCGTCGCCACCGGGTCGGCCCTGCTGTCGACCCTGCGCGCGGACACCGACCTGGTGGCCGTCTGCGCCTACATGGCCGTCTTCGGTTGTGGGCTCGGCCTGACGATGCAGGTGCTCGTTCTCGCCGTCCAGAACACCTCCGAGGTCCGCGACCTGGGCATCGCCACGTCGTCGTCGACGTTCTTCCGCTCCATGGGAGGTGCCGTCGGAGTGGCGTTGTTCGGCGCGATCCTGACCTCGGGCGTCACCGCGTCGATTCCCGAGGTCCTGGCCAGGCGTGGTGCCCGGGCGCCCTCCGAGGACTCCCTGTCCTCGCACCTGGGTACACCTGCCGAGATCGGTGCCCTGCCCGAACCGCTGCGTACGGCGATCCGGGAGGGGTTCACGCTCGGGTTGGACCGGATCTATCTGCTCGCCGTACCCCTTGTGCTGCTGGCGTTCTTCGCCCTCCTCGCGGTGAAGGAGGTGCCGCTGCGGGGAAGAGTGCCCGCAGCGGTGGACCTTTCCGGTGGCGTGGAGACCCCCGGTGGCGGAGCGATCTCGGAGTGTCGACACCACCCTTCCCACGCGCGGCCCAATGCTGGAAGGATCCCACCCGAGCACGAGTAACGTCGCCGGCCCGAGGCCCGAAGGAGTGCCCCCATGCCCGAGGTCACCGCTGTCATCTCCCGAGCGAAGGACGCCCCTGTCACCCTGGAGACCATCCACGTGCCTGACCCGGGCCCAGGCGAGGCGCTGGTTCGCATCCAGGCGTGCGGGGTCTGCCACACCGACCTGCACTACAAGCAGGGCGGCATCGGCGACGACTACCCCTACCTGCTCGGGCACGAGGCGGCCGGGATCGTCGAGTCGGTCGGTGACGACGTGGCCGACGTCGCCCCTGGCGACTTCGTGATCCTGAACTGGCGGGCCGTCTGCGGCCAGTGCCGGGCCTGCCGCCGCGGCCGGCCGTGGTACTGCTTCGCCACCCACAACGCCACCCAGAAGATGACCCTCGCCGACGGTACCCCGCTCTCGCCGGCCCTCGGCATCGGCGCCTTCGCCGAGAAGACGCTGGTGGCCGCCGGCCAGTGCACCAAGGTCGACCCGCAGACGCCGGCTACCGTCGCGGGGCTGCTCGGCTGCGGGGTCATGGCCGGCCTCGGCGCCGCCCTCAACACCGGCGGCGTCCAGCGCGGCGACTCGGTGGCCGTCTTCGGCTGCGGAGGCGTGGGCGACGCGGCGATCGCCGGTGCTGTCCTCGGTGGAGCTACCACGGTGATCGCGGTCGACGTCGACGACCGCAAGCTCGCGTGGGCCAAGGGGCTCGGCGCCACGCACACCGTCAACGGTCGGCAGGAGGATGCGGTCGAGCGGATCCGCGAGCTCACCGGCGGAAACGGCGTCGACCTCGCCATCGAGGCGATCGGCCTGCCCGAGACCTACAAGCAGGCGTTCTACGCCCGGGACCTGGCCGGCACCGTCGTCCTGGTCGGCGTACCGACCCCGGAAATGACGATCGAACTCCCCTTCCTCGACGTCTTCGGCCGGGGCGGCGCGCTCAAGTCGTCGTGGTACGGCGACTGCCTGCCCTCCCGCGACTTCCCCATGCTCATCGACCTGTACCGTCAGGGACGGCTCCCCCTGGACGCCTTCGTGAGCGAGGAGATCGGTATCGACGCGGTGGAAGCGGCCTTCGACAAGATGCACGCCGGAGAGGTCCTGCGTTCCGTGGTGGTGATCAAGTGAGCACGCCCAGCATCTCCGGCGCCGGCGGGGCGCGCATCGATCGGGTGGTCACGTCGGGGACCTTCAGCCTCGACGGCGGCACCTGGGAGGTCGACAACAACGTCTGGCTGGTCGGCGACGACAGCGAGGTGCTGGTCGTCGACCCCGCCCACGACGCTCCGGCCATCCTCGCCGCGGTCGGCGACCGCGACGTGACCGCCATCGTGTGTACGCACGGACACAACGACCACATCAGCGCCGCCGGGGATCTCTGGGACGCCACGAAGGCGCCGATCTGGCTGCACCCGGGCGACCGGATGCTGTGGGACACCGTCTATCCCGACATGGCACCCGGCGGCGAGCTCTCCGACGACCAGCGGTTCACCGTCGCCGGTGTCGAGATCCGCGCCCTCCACACCCCCGGCCACTCCCCCGGCAGTGTCAGCCTGCGGGCACGTGACCTCGACGCGGTGTTCACCGGTGACACGCTGTTCGCCGGCGGACCCGGTGCGACCGGTCGTTCGTACTCCGACTTCGAGACGATCATCGCGTCGATCCGCGACCGACTCTTCACGCTGCCGCTGGAGACGGTCGTCTACACCGGGCACGGTGACACGACGACGGTCGGGTCGGAGATCCCGCACCTGCAGGAGTGGATCGCCCGCGGCTGGTGACAGGCGGGCCGGCCGCGGCTGGTGACAGGCGGGCCGGCCCCGCCGGGCTGAGACCAACGCGCGCTGCTGCCGGCCTGCGCCGCAAATGACCACGTTGGGTATGCCTGTGGACCTGTGCCGGGCGTCTATGCATGTTCCAGGTACCACAGGCATACCCAACGTGGTCATTGTCTGCAGGCGCCCACCGCGGCAGCTATCCCGGGTGGGCTGTCTTTGCGATAGGCGCGCTACTCCCCCGGACTTCCACAGGTGCCAGAAGCGCCTCAGTTGCAGAAGCGCCTCAGCTTTCCCTTGCGCGGCCGAAGGCGGCCGCCCGTGCGCCGGCCGATGGCGACGACGTACGGGCATTGCCAGACTCGGAAGGCGCAGAGGGAACGCGCCAGCCGAGGAGTGCGCATGAGCCAGCTCAGCACCGACCTGCGGACCACGATCGAGTCGCAGGGCTATGTCGTCGTCCAAGGCGTCGTACCGCGCGCGGCGACGGAGGCAGTCGTCGCCGACATCTGGCGGCACACAGGGGCACGGCCCGACGACCCGGAGTCGTGGTACGCAAAGGGCATCGTCGCCCCCACCGGCATGATCGAGATGTACCACTACGCCTCGATGTGGAACACGCGCCAGCACGAACGGGTCCACGCGGTCTTCGCAGAGATCTTCGGCACCGAGCGGCTGTGGGTGAGTCTCGACCGGGCCAACCTCAAGCCGCCAGTGCATCCGGACCATCCCGACTACGACCACAAGGGATTCATCCACTGGGATGCCGACATCGCGGCGTACCCCGACGTGCCGTTCCGGGTGCAGGGCGTGCTGGCGCTCGTCGACACGGACGAGTCGATGGGTGGCTTCCAGTGCGTACCGGAGATCTACCAGGATCTCGCCGGCTACCTCGAACGCCATCCACCGAAGGACGGCTCGCGGGTGCCGGACCTCTCCGGCTACGAGGTCACCAAGATCCCGTTGAGTGCCGGGGACATGGTGATCTGGACCAACCTGCTACCGCACGGAAACGGGCACAACACGTCCGACCGACCGCGGCTCGCACAGTACATCTCGATGGGTCCCGCACCCGCGGACGGCGAGAAGGAGGACTACCGCGACCACCGTGTCACCGTGTGGCGGGAGAACCGGGCACCGACCGAAGGCGGGTCACCGTTCCCCGGCGACCCGCGCCGGATCGAGGAGACACGTACGCAACCCGCACCGCTCACGTCACTCGGACGCAGGCTGCTCGGCGCCGATCCCTGGTAGGAGTGCGGTCGGGAGTACCGGTGTCCCGGCGTTCTGGTTGAGGGTGCCCCTTGGTGCCCCTCAACCAACGGGCGCTCGTAAGAGGGCACCCTCAACCAATCCCTCGAGAGGGTGGCGCCGGCTCCGTCACGGCGTCCGTCGTCGGTGCTCGCTCCTGCGACGGTCGGGGCACACGGACGCCCTTCTCGAGCGCGTGCGTCGTGGCGTCAGCCCCCTTGGACCGTTGCTCGACGAGACCGCCCGCTCCCTTGTCGAGGAAACGCAGGAGTTCCACCGGGAACGGCAGGACCACGGTGGAGTTCTTCTCCGCTGCGACTTCCACGATCGTCTGGAGCAGTCGTAGTTGGAGCGCGGCCGGCGTGTCCGACATCGCGCCCGCGGCCGCCGAAAGCTTCTTCGAAGCCTGGAACTCCCCATCGGCGGTGATGATCCGCGACCGCCGCTCGCGCTCGGCCTCTGCCTGGCGTGACATCGACCGCTTCATCGTCTCCGGCAGGGCGACGTCCTTGATCTCCACCCGGTCGATCGAGACGCCCCACCCGACGGCCGGGCTGTCGATCATCAGCGCGAGCCCTTCGTTGAGCCGCTCACGGTTGCACAGCAGGTCGTCGAGCTCGCTCTTGCCGATGATCGAACGCAGCGAGGTCTGCGCGACCTGAGCCACCGCAAACGTGTAGTCCTGCACCTCGACGCAGGCCCGGATCGGGTCCACGACGCGGAAGTAGACCACCGCGTCGACTCGCACGGTCACGTTGTCGCGAGTGATGCCTTCCTGGGCCGGCACTGGCATCGTCACGACCTGGATGTTGATCTTGTGCAGCCGGTCCACCACCGGAATGATCGCCGTCACCCCAGGGGTTCGCAGGTGGTCCTGGACCCGGCCGAGACGAAACACCACGCCTCGCTCGATCTGGCGTACGACGCGGACGCTGGCCGCGAGCCCGACCACGACGAGCGCCAAGACCGTGAGGACGATCGCGAGCGCCATGCTGACCTCCTCGTCAGCAACCTGCCTCCACCCCCCAGCCTATGCCCGGGTTCGAAAGCGCCGGCGCTCTGGCGCTCTGCCGCAGGTACTTTCGCGGCAATCACCGCATTGCGTGCGGAGAAGCAGCCGGACTCCGCCCGGACGCTCACGGGAAAACCGCTGGCGCTCCTGCAGTGGCCGGCGGCGTCGGCGAACTCAGCTCCTGGGGAGACGAGGCTAGAGGCGTGGGGCGCCGTTGACCGGGAGGAGGACGGCGTAGAGCGACGTCGTGGCGCAGATGAAGAGCCGGTTGCACCGTGGGCCGCCGAACTCCACGTTGGCGACGGTCTCGGGCACCAGCACCTTGCCGATCAGGGTGCCGTCCGGGTCGTAGCAGTGCACCCCGTCACCCGCGCTCGCCCAGATGCGGCCGCCGTCGTCGAGCCGGAACCCGTCGAAGAGGCCCTCCGTACACACCGCGAAGACGTCACCTCCCGACAGCGACGCACCATCGTCGGAGACGTCGAACGCGCGCATGTGTCGCGGCCCGTCGGCCGCGTGCGTGGCACCGGTGTCGGAGATGTAGAGGCGCCGCTCGTCCACCGAGAAGGCCAGCCCGTTCGGGCGTACGAAGTCGTCGGCGACGATCCGCACCTCCCCCGTCGCGGGATCCCACCGGTAGACATGGCAGGCGCCGATCTCGCTCTCCGCCCGGTGGCCCTCGTAGTCGCTGTCGAGGCCGTACGCCGGATCGGTGAACCACACCGAGTCATCGGAACGGACCACGACGTCGTTGGGGCTGTTGAACCGCTTGCCCTCGAACGTGTCCGCCAGGACGGTGACCGATCCGTCGTGCTCGGTCCGGGTGACGCGCCGGTTGCCGTGTTCGCAGCTGACAAGGCGGCCTTGACGGTCGACCGTGTTGCCGTTGGAGAACCCCGCCGGCGCGCGGAAGACGCCGACCTTGCCGCTGGTCTCGTCCCACCGGAGTTGGCGGTCGTTCGGAATGTCGCTCCAGACGAGGTAGCGTCCCGCCGCGAAGTAGGCCGGTCCCTCCGCCCACCGGCACCCTTCGTAGAGCTTCTCGAGTCGGGCACTGGTCTTGACGCATGAGGCGAAACGTTCATCGAGGATCTCGAAGGTCGGGGACGCGTCGGACATGCAAAAACCTCCAGCTCGGACGGGGCACCCACGCGGGACAAAAGGCACCGTCACGGACGCTAGCGGGCCCTACCTTTCCGGCGCGAGAGGGTACGACGGCCGATCCAGGCTCGCCGGGCGCGAGAACTCGGCGCTCGGTGGTGACCGGCCCTCCGGAGGTCGGGCTGATCACCTCCAGCGGGTGTCAGGGACGAAACTCGGGAGGTGGTCCGCCGGACGCCTATAATTTCGGTGCGCCGCGACCTGGCGAACCAGGCGCGGACGGTGCCGCGCAGGCGGCACACCGGCATGCCCTCGCCGCCGTGAGGGTAGCCACACCGTATGGCCCTGACGGGGCCCCATACCGAAAGCCGTCTGGTATCTCCGATGCGAGAACTGGAACGGGACCGAGACGCGCGGGCGCTGGCCCGCGCCTCGTCCGAGTTTGGCCGGATTGTCGTGATCGGCAACGGCCGGGTCGGCGGTTCTGTCGTTCATGCCGCCCGGTCCGCCGGGCTCGAGGTCGGCGTCGCAGGACGCGATCGCCTCCACGAGGCGGCGGCAGCGGAGATCGTCCTGATCTGCGTGCCGGATCGGGCGATTCCAGACCTCGCCCGCGCGCTCGCAGCCGCCATCCAGGCAGGTTCCACCCAAACGGAGGCCTCCCAACCAGGCGCCGGTCCGCCAACGTGCGCCCAGCCCGCGTCCACCGCCCAGCCCGCGCCCCGCCGACCGGCGTACGTCGGGCATGTCAGTGGTGCGTCCGGCCTCGATGTCCTCGCCGCGGTCGGGGGCGTACAGGCGTTCTCGCTCCACCCCCTGCAGACGATCCCGCGGGCGGAGGCCGACCTCACCGGCGTTCCGTGCGCGGTCGCCGGCGCGACCGAGGCCGCGGCGGCGGTGGCCGAGGACCTGGCCCGCCGGCTCGGGATGCGGCCGTTCGCGGTCGCCGAGGAGCATCGTGCCCTCTACCACGCCGCGGCCGTCATGGCGTCGAACTTCCTCGTCACCCTCGAGGAGGCGGCGGCGGACCTGCTGGCCCGTGCCGGCGTGGCGGACGCGCGGGCGACTCTCGCACCGCTCGTACGACAGACGGCCGCCAACTGGTCGGAGTCCGGCGGCGCTGCCCTCACCGGGCCCGTCGCCCGCGGCGACAACACCACTGTGGCGCGGCACGTCGAGGCACTCCAGGCCCACGCACCAGACCTCCGGCCGCTCTACGACCTGCTCACCACGCACACCCGGGCCCTCGCCGACCGCGCGCCGGCACCGACCGCAGGTCGCCTGGGCGGCCTTCGACCTGACTCCGCTGGAGGTACCCAGATGAGCACCCCCCGCATCATCCGTACCCGCGAGGAACTCCGCACCGCGCTGGCGTCGGCGCGCCGGGAGGGCCACACGATCGGGCTCGTGCCGACGATGGGCGCCCTGCACGAAGGTCATCTCACCCTGCTGCGGACCGCCCGAGCGCGGTGTGACGTGGTGGTGATGAGTTTGTTCGTCAACCCGACGCAGTTCGCTGCGGGCGAGGACCTCGCCGGCTATCCGCGGAACGAGGAACGGGACGTACGCCTGGCCGGCGAGGCGGGTGCCGATGTCGTCTACGCGCCGGATGCCGCGCACGTCTATCCGGACGGGTACGCCACGACGGTCGAGGTCGGTGGTGGCCTCACCGAGGTGCTGTGCGGCGCTCCGGGCCGGCGCGGTCCTGGGCACTTCCGAGGTGTGACGACCGTCGTCGCCAAGCTGCTCAACGCGGTCGGGCCGGACGTCGCGTTCTTCGGCCAGAAGGACGCCCAGCAGGCGGTGGTCATCCGCCGGATGGTGCGCGACCTGGAGTTCGGCGTGCAGATCGTCGTCGTACCGACCGTACGGGAGCCCGACGGCCTCGCGATGAGCTCGCGCAACGTCTATCTCGACCCCGCCGAGCGGACCCGGGCGCTCGCGTTGAACCGGGCCCTCACGGCGATCCGCGACCTGGCGTTGGCGGGTGAGAGGGCGACCGAACCGGCGCTCGCCCTTGGCCGGAAGATCCTCGCCGACGCGGGCGTCGAGCCGGAGTACCTCGAGGCCCGCGACGCCGAGGACCTCACGGCGGCAGCGAAGTTCGGCGTACGACCGGTGCTCGTCGCGGTCGCCGCCCGGGTCGGACGGGCGCGGCTCATCGACAACACCGTGATCACCCTCTCCGAGACCACCACCACGTCAAGCACCACCGATACCGGCCCGAACGAAGCGGAGGACTGACGATGCACCGCATGCTGTTGAAGTCCAAGATCCACCGGGCGACTGTCACCGGATGCGACGTCGACTACGTGGGCAGCATCACCATCGACGCCGATCTGATGGCGGCGGCGGACCTGCTCCCCCACGAACAGGTCCACGTCTGGGACGTCGACAACGCCGCCCGGTTCGTCACGTACGTGATCGCCGGTCCCGCGGGCTCTGGCACGGTGCAGGTCAACGGCGCCGCCGCGAGTCTCGTGGAGATCGGGCACCGGGTGATCGTGGCGTCGTTCGGGAGCTTCTCCTCCGACGAGGTCTGGGCTCACGAGCCCGTCGTGGTCCACGTCGATGCCGCCAAC
This sequence comes from Actinopolymorpha sp. B11F2, assembly GCF_040195635.1. Lineage (NCBI taxonomy): Bacteria > Bacillati > Actinomycetota > Actinomycetes > Propionibacteriales > Actinopolymorphaceae > Actinopolymorpha > Actinopolymorpha sp. B11F2. The sequence continues at coordinate 244,874 of NZ_JBEFTX010000004.1, forward strand.
ACGATCGCCCGGGTGGACTCCGATCCCGGGGCGCTCCTGGGCTCGCCCCTTGCCTCGCAGGCAGGTGATCCGCGATGACCGCCCGAACTCGCGTGACCATTCCCCGGCTCGCCGAGATGAAGGCGGCCGGCGAGCCGATCGTCATGGTGACGGCGTACGACCATCCGTCGGCGCAGGTCGTGGAGAAGGCCGGCGTCGACGTGGTGCTCGTCGGCGACTCGGCCGCGATGGTGGTGCTCGGCCACGACTCGACCGTGCCGGTGGGGATGACGGAGATGCTCGTCCTCGCGGCGGCCGTGCGGCGGGGGCTCACGGTTCCGTTGCTGGTCGGCGACCTGCCGTTCGGTTCGTACGAACGCTCCGACGAGCAGGCGATCGAGAATGCTCAGCGGCTCGTCAAGGAGGCCGGCTGCGACGCGGTGAAGATCGAACGCGGTGGTACGTCGGTCGACCGGGCCCGCGCGATCGTCCGTGCCGGGATTCCGGTGATGGGCCACGTCGGCCTCACGCCTCAGACGGTCGGGCTGCTCGGCGGGTTCAAGGCGCAGGGGCGGACGGCGGCGAGTGCGGCGCGGATCGCGGCGGAGGCTCGGGCGCTGGCCGACGCCGGGTGTTTCGCCCTGGTCTTCGAGGCGATCCCGTCGGCGGTGACGGAGATCCTGATGGAGCAGGTGGACGTCCCTGTCATCGGGATCGGCGCGGGGCCAGCCACCGACGGCCAGGTGCTGGTCTTCCACGACCTGCTGGGGATCTCGACCGGGCACACGCCGAAGTTCGTGAAGCGGTACGCCGAGGTGCGTGAGGCGATGACCACGGGCGTGGCCGCCTATGCCGCCGACGTCCGGGGGCGGGTGTTCCCCGGTCCCGAGCACGGGTACCCGATCGATCCGGACGAGAGTGCCGAGCTCCGCCGCCTGCTCGACGGGCGGCCGCCACTGCCGTGGGCCCGGTCCGCCCCGGGCTGACCTGGTGGCGAGGTCCCTGCGCTCGCAGGCGCGCCGTCGTTGTGCATGAGGGCGCCCCTCACGCGGAGCCGCCTCGCATGAAGGGCCCCCTCATGCGGAGGGCTGACACCCTCAACGGGGACGCGCCGCCTGGTCGGCGGCCTCCTCGACCGGTCGGCGGGCTTGGGGAACACCTGGCCGCGGTTCCGCCGGCTGCGCGGCGAGCAACCGGTCGTACGCCACCTCGAGGTGGCGCGGGCCACGCAGGACCGCGTTCGGACGGTACGGCGGCGGATCCGCGACCAGGCGGGGGTTCTCGAGCCGGCGGGCGAGCGCGGTCAACGCGACCCGCGCTTCCAGTCGGGCGAGCGGAGCACCGAAGCAGTAGTGGATCCCGCCGCCGAACCCGAGATGTTCGGTGCCTGCGCGGTCCTCGCCGTACCGGTCCGGATGGAAGCGGTCCGGGTCGAAGCGGTCCGGGTCCCGCACGTGTGCGGGATCACGGCTACCTGCGGCGAGGGCCAACGTGATGGCCGCCCCTTCCGGGATCGTCGTACCGCCGACGTCGATGTCGGCGAGGGCGACCCGTTCGGGCAGGAAGTGCACGGGCGGTTCGTAGCGCAGCAGCTCCTCGACGACCCAGATCCCGAGGTCGGGTTCGTTGCGCAGGCGCCGGAGTAGGTCGGGGTGCCGGAGCAGCGTGAGCATCCCGTTCGCGATCAGGTTCACGGTGGTCTCGTGTCCGGCGAAGAGCAGCAGCGCGGCGTTGCTGAGCAGCTCGGCGCGGGTCATCCGGCCCCGTTCGACCTCCTCGACGACGAGCGTGGACAGGAGGTCGTCGCCCGGCCGGTCGCGGCGTACGTCGGCGAGCCCGCCGAGGTAGCGTTCCAGCTCCGCGACCGCCTCGATCCGTTTGCGCCGCAGGTCGGGCGCCTCCCTCTCCCCACCGCGCGGGCCGATGGACTCCAGCAGCGCGGCGGTCCACACGCGGAACTTCGGTTCGTCCTCGGTGGGTACGCCGAGCAACCGGCAGATCACCGTGACCGGGAACGGATAGGCGAACGCGTCCACCAGGTCCACCTGGTTGCTGGCGGAGCCGTCGCTCGCGGCCGGGAAGTCGTCGACCAGGCCGGTCACGATCTCGACGAGTTCCGGCTCCATGTCGTCGATCCGCCGGGGAGTGTGGGGAGGGCCGAAGTGCCGCGCCATCAGGCCGCGGAGCCGGTCGTGCTCGGGCGGATCGTGGCGGATGAAGCTCGCCAGGTGCTCGTCGTCCTGTCCCGAGGCGGTCCCGGCTTCCGGTTCCGTCAGCTCGTCGTCCGGTGCCAGTTCGTCGCCCGGAACCTGCTCGTCCTCCCGTGCCGATCCCGGCGCACCGCGGGAGGCGTGCTCGTCCGAGCTGACGCGAGGATCGTGGAGCAGGTCGACGATCTCCCGGTACGTACTGACGACGTAGGTCCCCTCGGCCTCCCGGCGCACCGGGATTTCGCGAAGCTCCGCGTACAACCGGTAGGGATCGGGCCGGTTGGCGGGATCGAGGATCCGGTCGAAGACGCTCCGCTCCATCACACGCCCCCTGACGGTTCGCCGCCGTGCACCAGCGTCGCCCGCCGGTCGCTCGGCTGGTGGCCGGTGACGACCACGGTGGCGACGTGGCTGGGCAGCGTCTGGTCCGGGATCTCGGCGGAGACAGGCGCCAGCGTGTCCGGCTGGTCGACCGCGTGGAAGTCCGGCGGGAACGCCGCCCGCCGCTCGATCAGCCGCGCATAGAAGTCCAGCCACTTCGCCTGGTCGAAACTGACCGCCGCGGTGATGCGGCCCTGGTAGCCGTACGCCGCGACGAAGCCGCCGCCGTCAAGCACTCCCTGCGTGATGACCAGCTCGTCGGCGTAGGTCGGTACGCCGACCGACTTGATCTCGATCCCGAACTGCGTGGACCAGAACACCGGCAGCGACAGGTGCGGCCAGCGTTCGGTCTCGGCGCTGTGCATGTTGTGCGCGGCGACCTCGGCCTGGGTGACCGCGTTGCCCCAGTGCTCCAGGGCGAGCAGCTGGTAGTCGTAGACGGGGTGCGGGAAGCGTGCCACGTCACCTGCGACGAACACGTCGTCGGTCACCAGCCCGTTGACGTCGAACGCCCGGCAGCCGGCGTCGCAGGCCACGCCCCACGCTCCGGCGGCGAGACCTGAGTCGTGAAGCCACTCCACGTTACGGATGGCGCCGAGTGCCGCTACCGCCACGTCGACGTCGAGCACACTGCCGTCGGAGAGCCTCGCCCTGCACAGCCGGCCGTCGGCATCGCCATCGAGGGCCGTGACGGTGACGCCACACCGCAGGTCGACGCCGTGCTTGCGCTGCATCCTGGCCGCTGTTGCGCCGATCACGCCGCCGAGCGCGCCGACCAGCGGGGTCGGTCCGCGTTCGGCGACGGTGACGGGAATGCCGAGATCACAGCAGTCCGACGCGATCTCGGAGCCGGTGAAGCCGGCGCCGATCACGAGGACCCGACGAGGTTCCGCGCCGAGGCGCCGCCGGAGCACGGTCGCGTCGTCGCGGGTACGCAGGACGAAGACACCGTCGAGTGCCGCCTCTGTCGGGTTCGGCCAGGGCCGGGCGCGGACGCCGGTCGCGATCAGTACCCGGTCGTAGCCCACCCGCCGACCGTCCGCGAGGACGACCTCCTTCGCCCCGATGTCCAGGCGCGCGGCCGGGCTGCCGAGCATCCACCGCGCGTCGATCCCCTCGGTCCGCGGCAGGCCGGTCCGCTGCGCGGGGACCCGGCCGGTCAGGACGTGCTTCGACAGTGGCGGACGATCGTAGGGTGCGTGGCGCTCGTCACCAATCATCGTCAGCGTGCCGGTGAAGCCCTCCGCGCGGAGCGTCACCGCGGCCCGCAACCCGGCAAGAGACGCGCCGACGATGACGATGCGTTCGGCCCGCGGCCGCGTCGAGGTGCTCCGCGCCCGGGTTGGCGCGGCAGCTGTGCCGCCCGGTGCGGCACCACCGTCCAACCGGTCCAGCACGATCGCCTGCACCGGACACGCGGCCGCCGCACGCAGGATTCGGTCCCGCTGCCGATCGTCGGGTTCCGCGTCGTAGGTCAACGACTCGTTGCCACGCATCGAGAAGACGTCCGGCGCGAGGAACGCACACTGGGCGTACCCCTGACAGCGGGTGAGGTCGACGACGAGCCGCATGGCGCTGTCCTCTCCCGAGAGCCTTCCCCGGCCCGGACTCGCCGTCCGGCCCTGCGACCACACTTTGCGGCCGGGCAGGTCGAACCATCACCTGGTGGGGGTGAACACGGGCGGAGTCACCGGTCCCTCCGGCCCAGCGCCTCAGGATTGCCAGACCGTTCCCCCGAACGCAGGGGCGGGGCGGGGGTACTTCAGGACGAGGGAACCACCGGGCGTACGACGGCGATGGAGCAGTACGCATGGTGGAGCAGGCTCTGGCTGACCGAACCGAGCAGCATCCCGACCAGCCCGCCGCGGCCCCGTGAGCCGACCACGACGAGGCCGGCGCCGCGCGAGAGTTCGGTGAGCAGCACCGCAGGCCGGCCCTCCAACAGGCTCGTCGTCACCTGCACCTCCGGGTACTTGTCCTGAAAGCCCGCAAGCGATTCCGACATCCACCTCAGGTGCTCGTTGCGCCGTGTCGCGAACGCCTCCGCGTCCCACCGGGCTGCGGCCGGATGGTCAACCTGCCAGCAGTGCACGGCGACCAGCCCGGTCCCGCGGTGGGAGGCTTCGCCGAATGCGAAGTCCACCGCCCGTTCGGACACGTCCGAGCCGTCGACTCCGACCACGACCCGCGCTCCCGGCGTGGCGCGCTCTCCCGACGTCCGGGCCACGATGACCGGGCAGGGCGCATGGGTCGCCACCGCCGATCCCACCGAGCCGAGTACCACGGACGCGATTGCCGACCGCGGCCGCGATCCCACGACCACGAGTTCGGCATCGGCCGCCTGTTCCAGCAGGGCCATCGCCGGGAACCCGCTGGTGACCAGGCCGGACACCTCCGTGAAACCCAGGTCGTCACGGACGAAAGCCACCGCCGAGTCGAGTTCTTCGCTTTCGGGGTTCTCTTCGTACATCTCGACCGAACGCACGATCTGGAGCAGACAGTTCCGGTACCTCGCCTCGTCGACTGCGAGGCGCAATGCCGTGCGGCTCTCCGTACTGCCGTCGACTCCCACGACAACCCGACGGCGCGATGGATCGGTCATCAGAACCTCCTCGCCCGGCTCTGCGCCAGGATTCCCGATCTCGACGATCGCCCCCAGAGGCCAATGTCCCGCCGACGGACGTCCATCGACTCTCCGCGATCCCGCACAATCTGCGAGCGAGACGGTGGCCGGCTATGTCTTGGCGTCCTCGGCGCCTACCATCGGTTCCATGGCCCTGGCCGGGGAGGCGGCCGGTATGTCCACTCCAGGGCAACCGGGCGCTCTGCGCGACGACCGGGTGGATCAGGAAAGGATCCCTCCCGATGATCCTGCCTACCCGAGGATGCCGGCTCCCCAGCGTCGGGTCCAGACACTGATCGACGCTATCCTCACCGTCGGAACCGATCTGGACCTTTCACAGGTTCTCGAACGTGTCGTGCATTCCGCGTGCGTGCTTGCCGGTGCTCGATACGGCGTCCTCATTCTCGCTACGCCTGAACGGGAAATCACCGACACCATTACCTTCGGTACCACTGCGGAGGATCGGGCGAAAATCTCTCAACTGCCGGAACTCCGCGAGGTACCGGGGTGGGACTTCAAGCCTGGAAGGGAGATCCGGATCGCCGAGGTTCCGGAGCATTTCACGGCCGCCGGGCTGCCTCGCCCCCATCCGGCGGTCCCTGATCTTCTGGGCGTTCCCATCGCCATGCGCGACGAGACATTCGGCCATCTCTACCTCGGCGACTGTGGGCATGACGGCGACGACGACACGACGTCGTTGACCCCCGACGACGAGGAAGCGCTTCTCGCCCTCGCCACGGCCGCCGGAATCGCGATCCAGAACGCCCGGCTCTTCGAGCGTGAACGTCGGCGCCAACAGTGGTTGCAGGCTGCATCGGAGATGACCCATCTCCTGCTGGGCGAAGTCAACCGCGACCAGGCCCTGCGCATGGTGACCAGGCAGCTGCGGGAGATCTCCGGCGCATGCTACGGGAGCCTGATCCTGCTCGACCCGGCTGTCCCGGGAACGATGGTGCTCGAGGCGGCCGACGGTCTCGGGCTGGAGTTCACCACCGGCACCCGCACTGACATCCGCGGAATTCCGGCCATGGTGATGGAGTCAGGAAAAGCTCTTGTCACTCGTGACCTTCCGGCCGAAAAGGCGTTCAACCCCCCGCCTGACTGGCGTAAGCCCTTGTCGGTGGTGGGTCTCGGCATGGTCCTGCCCCTCGTCGCCAACGACGAGATCCTCGGCGTGCTGTATGTCGGCTGGGAACGCAACTCGCCGAACGAACGTCTGGCCGCCCAGGAGGTCCCCCTGGTGGAGATGTGGGCCAGCCATGCCGCACTTGCGCTCCAGCGGGTCCAGGCCCAGCGCAACAACTCCCGCCTGCTGATCCTGGAGGACCGCGACCGGATCGCCCGCGATCTGCACGACGCCGTGATCCAGCGCCTCTTCGCCGTCGGTACCCGTCTGCACAGCGCCAACGGTCTCAGTACCCGGCCCGAGGTCCAGCGCAGGATCGCGAGAGCCATCGAGGAGCTCGACGAGACGACGAACGACATCCGGTCGACGATCTTCCAGCTCCATGAGCCGCGCCGCGAGTCGCCCACTCCCCTGCAGAACCAACTCCTGGCGGAGCTCGACATGGCGCGGGATCTGTTCGGTTTCACCCCACGTGTCGTGTTGAACGGGCTGGTCGATTCCCTGCCCGAGGCTTTCCACGACGAGCTGATATTCGCGGTCCGTCACGCCCTCACCGTTGCCGGCAAGCGTCGTGCGGTGGTCCACGTGGAGGTCGTGATCAACCTCGTCGGCGGAGTCAGCCTCACGGTGACAGATGACGGCGTTGCCGGCGATTCGCAGACCGAACGCTTCCGCGCCGCCCGGATCGCGGAACTGTCGGCGCAGGCGAGCCGCCTCGGGGGCAGGTGCGAGACATTCGCAGACGACGACGGCCGCACGACGATCAAGTGGTGCGCACCGTTCGACTGACTCCCGGGGCCGAGCCTTTGTCTGCCAGGAAGACCCTTTCTCTGCCAGCCTGATCCCTTCTCCAGCGGGCCGGCACTGTCCTCGCAGGGTGCGATCATGCCCCGCGAAGCAGCGGCGCGGCGCAATGTGTCCTACGCTTTTCGAAAGCGGGGTTCCGGACTCGCCGCAAGGGGATGTGTGACCTATTTGCCGCAAGGCTTATGGCCATTGATGGAGCGGACAAACGGTGGGTAACAATAGCGAGCGGACGCAGGTCCTTCAGCGCATTGTGGAAACCGCGGCGCAGCTCACCGTCGCGAAGTATGCCGTTCTGGTCATCGTCACGCGGGAGAAGCGGATTCTCGAATTCGTCCCCTTTGGTGTCACCGAGGAACGTGTTGCGAAAATCGGCGAGCGACCACAGTTCAGGGGAATTCTCAAAATTGTCCGCAAGACCGGCAGACCCCTGCGGATCGCCGATGTCAGGACACATCCGGCACGATACGGCATTCCCGAGCACCATCCCGTCATCACCAGTCTGCTCGCCGTACCCATCAAGCTGCACGGCGACACCGAAGGGCTGCTCTACCTCGCCAACAAGAGGTCCGCGCGCGAGTTCTCGGCCGCGGACGAGGCCGCCGTGACCGCACTCGCCGAGGCGGCAGGCATAGCGATCGAGAACTCGCGGCTGTTCCAGCAGGAACGCCGACGCGAGCGTTGGATCGAGATGGGCGCCGAGGTGACCCGCCTGCTCCTCAACCCGGCAAGTCGCGACGAGGCGCTGCCACTGGTGCTGCGTCGCATCCGGGAGGTCTCCAGGGCGTTCACAGGCGTGATCGCCCTCGTCGAACGCACGGCCTCGGAGGAACGCATCGTCTTCGAGGCGATGGACGGCATCGAGACCGATCACGACGAGACGGTCAGCATCCAACTCCGCCGCCCCAGCATCCTCGCGTCCGTGATCGACACCGGAGCGCCGATCCTCACCACCGACCTGCAGGACGACCCGCGGTACAACCCCACCCCCATCTGGGCCGCCCTGTCCGAAGACGTCGGCCTCGCGATGTTCATGCCCCTGACCGCCGAGGGCGAGACGATGGGAGTGCTCGCTCTCACCTGGCGGCGAGGCTCACCCGACGAAGCCGTCGCGATCGAGGACGCCGAACTCATGCAGTCGTTCGCCGACCAGGCCGCACTAGCCCTGCACCAGCAGCGGCTCCAGTACGACCGGGAGCGGCGCGGGCGGTGGCTCGAAGCCGGGTTCGGGCTGACCCGTCTGCTCCTCAACGACGTCGACCGCGACGAGGCGTTGCCGATGGTGATCCGGCGGTTCCGGGCGGTTTCCGCCGCCGACTACGCGGGGCTGATCACCGTGGACCCCGCCGACCCCGACACCGCGGTTCTCGCCGTGGTCGAAGGACTCGACCTGGAGGCGACCGCGGGCACCAGGATCGGCCGGCGTGGCCTCGCCGCCCGTGTCATCGAGACCCGCCAGCGCGTCGTCAGCGACGATCTCACCCACGAGCCGGAGTACGACCCCCCGCCCGAGTGGGCGGAAGCCATTTCGGTGATCGGCCTGGGCATGCTCATCCCGCTGGTGGTGTCGGGCGACGTCTTCGGCATCCTCTACGCGGGATGGCGGCGTGATTCGCCACAGGAGCGGGTCGGTCGTCGAGAGATCGACATGGTGGAAGCGTTCGCCGGCCAGGCCGCGCTCGCCCTGCAACACGTCCAGTCACAGGAGGCCCGCGCCCGGATGCGGGTGCTCGAGGACCGCGACCGGATCGCATCGGACCTGCACGACGTGGTCATCCAGCGCCTGTTCGCGGTCGAGATGCGCCTGCACAGCGCGGCGGGGCTGAGCACCGACCCGCAGGTGCGGCAGCGCATCGACGCGGCGATCGACGACCTCGACGACATGACCAGGGAGGTGCGTTCGACGATCTTTTCCTTACACCACGAGGAGGGCGACGAAGCGTCCATCCGCTCACAGCTGCTCTACGAGATCGACTCGGCGCGGGCCGTGCTCGGTTTCACGCCACGCCTGGTCGTGCGTGGACCGGTCGACCGAGGCGTGTCACCGCGGCTGCGCAGCGAGCTGGTTCCAGCAGTGCGCGACGCGCTCGCCAACGCCGCCGCCCACCTGTCGCCGACCGAGGTCGAGGTCACGGTCAGGGTCACCGGAGATGAGCTTGTCCTCACCGTCACCGACGACGGCGCCGATATCGGCGGCTCGCCGCCCGAAGCGCGCGTCGCCGAGCTGAAGACCCGCGCCCTCCATCTGGGTGGTTCGTTCGACGTCCGGTCCGGCGAGCGTGGCAACCTCCTCGAGTGGCATGTCCCTCTCGCAAGTTGATCGGGTTTGAGCGCGCCCGTGGGGTGCGAGGAACGAGATCGCACGCCCCTGTCAGCCCCTTTCACACCCGGATCGGCCCGGCGATCGCGGGTATCAGTGTCCCGAATCGCCGGCACCACATCGGTTCCGTCCCACCGATCCGCAAGGATGGAGCCCGTGACGAGGAATGGAGCGGGCCTCTGGTGGCCCGACGGCTGCCCACCACCCGGCGCGACGTACGACGGCTCGGGCGTGACGTTCGCCCTCTGGGCGCCCATGGCCGAACGCGTGGAGGTCTGCCTCACCGCTCCCGACGGTTCCGAACGGCGGGTTCCCTTGTCCGACCAGATCTTCGGGACGTGGTACGGCCGCATCGCCGGTGTCGGGCCCGGGCAGCGTTACGGTTACCGCGTCTACGGGCCGTGGGATCCGCAGGCGGGCCACCGGTTCAACCCGGCGAAACTGCTGGTCGATCCGTACGCCCGGGCGATCAACGGTGAGCTCGTCGACCACGCAGCGATCTTCGGCCACGCGACCAAGGCCGAGGGCGACCTGATCCGCGACGACCGGGACTCCGCGCCCTATGTGCCGCGGTCAGTCGTCGTCGACGCGTCCTTCGACTGGGGCGATGACCGACGACCCCGCGTACCGTGGAGTGACACGGTTCTCTACGAGCTTCACGTGCGTGGTTTCACCAAGCTGCACCCCGAGGTCCCGCCCGAGCTTCGCGGTACCTACGCCGGCCTGGCCCATCCGGCGGTCCTCTCCTACCTCGTCGACCTGGGCGTCACCACCCTCGAGCTCCTGCCGGTCCACCAGTTCGTCAGCGAGTCGATGCTGAGCGGGCGTGGGCTCGCCAACTACTGGGGCTACAACACGCTCGGGTTCTTCGCGCCCCACGGGGGATATGCCGCGGCCGGCACCGAAGGGCAGCAGGTCACCGAGTTCAAGCAGCTGGTGAAGGCGGCCCACGAAGCCGGGCTCGAAGTTGTGCTCGACGTGGTCTACAACCACACCTGCGAGCAGGACGAGCGCGGACCCACGCTGTCGTTCCGTGGCATCCACAACGCCGCCTACTACCGGCTGGACGACGGGGGGCGGCACTACCTCGACCTCAGCGGTACGGGCAACTCCCTCAACCTGCGCCATCCCGAGGTCGTGCGGCTGGTCCTGGACTCGCTGCGGTACTGGGTGGAGGAGATGCACGTCGACGGGTTCCGGTTCGACCTGGCGTCGGCGCTCACCCGGGACGACGGCGGAGTCGACATGGCGGGACCGTTCGTCGCGGCCGTCAACCAGGACCCGGTCCTGCGTCGCGTCAAGCTGATCGCCGAGCCCTGGGACCTTGGGGCGGGCGGCTACCAGGTCGGCGCGTTCCCGCCGCCGTGGTCGGAGTGGAACGACCGGTTCCGGGACGCCGTCCGCGAGTTCTGGTCCGGCTCCCCCGATGGCGTCAGGGACCTTGCGTCGCGGATGTCGGGGTCGAGCGACCTCTACCGGCGCAGCGGCCGCCGCCCCTTCGCGTCCATCAACTACGTCACGTCCCACGACGGCTTCACGGCGCGTGACCTCGTGAGCTACGAACGAAAGCACAACGAGGCCAACGGCGAGGACAACGCCGACGGGAACGACGACAACCGGTCGTCCAACTCCGGTGTCGAGGGCGAGACGGACGACCCGGCGGTGGTCGCGCGGCGGCTGAGGCAGGTCCGCAACCTGCTCACGACCCTGGTCCTCGCAGCCGGTGTGCCGATGGTGCTCGGCGGCGACGAGCGCGGGCGTACGCAGGGCGGCAACAACAACGCCTACTGCCAGGACAACGAGATCTCCTGGGTCTCCTGGGCTGACGAGGGCGGCTGGACGGACCTTCGCCGCGTCGTACGGACGCTGCTGCGGATCCGGCGCGAGCACCCGGTCTTCCGACGTTCGACGTTCTTCTCCGGCGCGCTCGACCCCGCCGGCGGGCGCCGCGACGTGGGCTGGTTCGGCCCATGGGGTGAGGAGATGGACGACGCCGCCTGGCACGACTCGTCACTGCGGACGCTCGGGATGTTCCTGGCCGGCGAACGCACCGGACGGCGTACGGCGGCAGGCGAGCCGGTCCACGACGACTCGTTCCTGCTGTGGCTCCACGCCGGCGAGGAGGCCGTCAAGGTCAGCTTGCCGGGACCGCCATGGGCGCTGGCCTACTCCGTCATCGTCGACTCCAGCGACTCGGTGGTGCCGCGGCACCTGGCCGGCTACGAAGAGCTGGAGCTGCCACCCCACTGCGCCGTCCTCCTCCGCGCTGAGTGACCCGCCGGCGACCCGGGTTCGGGTTCGGATTCGGGTGCCCCTCCGCCAATGCGCCCTCATGTGAGAGGACCCCTCCGCCAACGCGGCCTCACATGAGGGGACTCCCCTCCAACAGGTTCGTACGAAGGGCACCCTCACCCAACGCGGCTTCGCAGGGAGGGTCCCCTCATGCAGGGGAGCGAGAGGGCCAAGAACCACCGACATCTCCGGCTCGTTATAGTCCCAGGCCGGAGGACGTGCGGGTCGGCGGAGAAGGGCCCGCACTCATCGAGAGGCGAGGCCATGCTGCGGTACAACCTCATCCATCCAGAGATCCTGGCCGCCCTGGCCTCGGCGGGCCATGGCTCGCGAGTGCTGATCGCGGACGGGCACTACCCCTTCGTCACCGCTGCCGGGCCCAACGCGACTCACGTCTTCCTCAACCTCACGCCCGGTCGGCTCAACGCCACCGAGGTTCTGGCGGCTGTGGTGGACGCCACGCCGATCGAGTCCGCCTCGGTCATGCAGCCACCTCCCGAGCTCCCGACGCCTGAGGTCTTCGCCGAGTTCGGGGCGCTGCTGCCCGACGGCACTCCGATGGAGCGGCTCGACCGGTTCGGGTTCTACGACGCCGCGAAGTCGGAGGACGTCGCGCTGGTCATCGCCACCGGCGAGCAGCGCACGTACGCCAACATCCTGCTCACCATCGGCGTCGCGGCCTGAGCAAGGACACCTTCCGGCGCCCCGTTCCTGTCGACCCGCGGACCAGCTTCACAGCCGTCCCAACGCTGGGCTACGCCAATGTCGTGACGCAGGAACGAAGATTCCGAACGCGGGCACCGCACGCCCGCAGACGTGCCCGGACGGAGCCCGAACTCGTCAGGCCGTCTTCTCGCGGCGTTCGCTGCTGCTGCGCTTGCGGCCGGTCTGCTCTCGCGGGACAAGTGTCGGGTTCACGTTGTCGAGGACGACCTCGCGGGTGACGATGACCCGGGCCACGTCGTCGCGGCTGGGCACTTCGTACATCACGTTGAGCAGGACCTCTTCGATGATCGCCCGGGTCGCGCGCGCCCCGGTGCCGCGAAGCAGCGCCTGCTCGGAGATCGCCTCGATCGCTTCGTCAGAGAACTCGAGTTCGACGCCGTCGAGCTCGAAGAGCTTCTGGTACTGCTTGACCAGCGCGTTGCGCGGCTCGGTGAGGATCCGCATCAGCGCGGTCCGGTCCAGCGGCTGCACCGTCGCGACGACCGGGAGCCGGCCGACGAACTCCGGGATCAGCCCGAACTTCAACAGGTCCTCCGGCATCACCTCGGAGAACGCGTCGTCCTTCTCGCGTTCCTCCTTCGTCCGGATGGTGGCCGAGAATCCGACGCCCTTCTTGCCGACCCGCTGCTCGATGATCCGCTCGAGACCGGCGAACGCCCCGCCCACGATGAACAGGACGTTGGTCGTGTCGATCTGGATGAACTCCTGGTGCGGGTGCTTGCGGCCACCCTGCGGCGGCACGCTCGCGGTGGTCCCCTCCAGGATCTTCAGCAGTGCCTGCTGGACGCCTTCGCCGGAGACGTCGCGGGTGATCGACGGGTTCTCGCTCTTACGGGCGATCTTGTCAACCTCGTCGATGTAGATGATGCCGGTTTCAGCCTTTTTGACATCATAATCAGCGGCCTGGATCAGCTTGAGGAGGATGTTCTCGACGTCTTCACCGACGTAGCCCGCCTCGGTCAGCGCGGTCGCGTCGGCGATCGCGAACGGGACGTTGAGCATCTTGGCCAGGGTCTGCGCCAGATAGGTCTTGCCGCAGCCGGTGGGCCCGATGAGCAGGATGTTGGACTTCGCCAACTCGACTGGCTCGTCACGGGCGTGTCGCCCGGCAGCCGACAGCCCCGACTGCACCCGCTTGTAGTGGTTGTAGACAGCCACCGAGAGCGCCTTCTTGGCAGCGTCCTGCCCGACGACATAGGAGTCGAGGAACTCGTAGATCTCCCGCGGCTTGGGAAGCTCGTGCAGACCGACCTCCGAGGACTCGCTGAGCTCCTCCTCGATGATCTCGTTGCACAGGTCGATGCACTCGTCGCAGATGTAGACGCCCGGACCTGCAATGAGCTTCTTGACCTGCTTCTGGCTCTTTCCACAGAAGGAGCACTTGAGCAGGTCGCCGCCGTCACCGATGCGTGCCACTCCGGAACGTCTCCTTCGGTTGCTACGCCACTGTCATGGGCGTGGGGGTCGAACCTGCATAGGACTCGGGCTGGTCAGCCCTCAGGGTGTGTCGCGGCGACCTTGTGAGCCGTTGCCGCGCATGCTCTGAGCGTACAGAGACCGACGGTACTCCGTTCTGGGCGCGAACGGTCGAGTTCAACCGCGCGTCGCTGGACGCACGCGGCGAATCCGGGTGGTCCCGGCACTTCTGGACCGCCGTGACATTCGGCACGTCGGTTGACTCCCTTGTCAGTACCCCACAAAGCCGGCGCTGGAGCCTGGCTTGGTCCTCAGACCTCGACCAGGCTCTTCTTGCGGCTGACCAGCACCTCGTCGATGAGGCCGTACTCGACGGCCTGCTCGGCGCTGAGGTACTTGTCGCGCTCGATGTCGCGTCCGACCTCCTCGATCGGACGTCCGGTGTTGTCGGCGATCATCGTCTCCAACATCTCGCGCATCCGCAGGATCTCGTTCGCCTGGATCTCGATATCGCTCGCCTGACCGTAACCACCCTCGGTGTAGGGCTGGTGGATGACGATCCGGCTGTGCGGAAGCGCCGACCGCTTGCCTGGCGCGCCGGCGGCCAGCAGCACGGCGGCAGCCGAAGCCGCCTGGCCGAGGCAGACCGTGTGGACGTCGGGAGTGATGTAGCGCATCGTGTCGTAGATCGCCGTCAGCGCCGTGATGGAACCACCGGGTGAGTTGATGTAGATCTGCACCTCACGGTCGGGGTCCATCGACTCCAGACACATTAGCTGCGCCATAACGGCGTTGGCGATGTCGTCGGAGATCGGCGTGCCGAGGAAGATGATCCGCTCCTCGAAGAGCTTCGCGTACGGATCGATCTGTCGGTAACCGTAGGGGGTGCGCTCCTCCCACCGCGGGATGAAGTAGTCGCCCCGCGGCAGCCTCGAGGGCTCTGTCGCGAGTCCGGGGAGCTGGATACCGCCGGCCGGTTGGATGCTGGTCATCGTGGTTCGTCCTCCAGGGGGATGGTGCCGTGCCGGGGTGTCAGGAGACAGGTCCGACGGAGCTGACTTCGCCGGCGTACTTCACCACATGGTCGATGAAGCCATACTCCCGCGACTGCTCGGCGGTGAACCACCGGTCGCGGTCCGCGTCCGCCTCGATCTGGTCGACCGTCTGGCCGGTGTGGAGAGCGGTCAGCTCGAACAGTTGCTTCTTCAGGTGCAGGCTCTGCTGTGCCTGGATCTTGATGTCGGACGCCGTGCCACCGAGCCCACCCGAGACCTGGTGCATCATGATGCGCGAGTGCGGCAGGGCGAAACGCTTGCCCTTCGTACCGGCCGCCAGCAGGAACTGTCCCATCGACGCGGCCAGGCCCATCGCCACGGTGGCGACGTCGTTGGAGATGAACTGCATCGTGTCGTAGATCGCGAGGCCGGAGTCGACCGATCCGCCGGGCGAGTTGATGTAGAGCCAGATGTCCTTGGCCGGGTCCTCGGCGTTGAGCACGAGCATCTGCGCGCAGATCGCGTTGGCGTTCTGGTCGCGGACCTCCGAGCCGAGGAAGATGATCCGCTCCTTGAGGAGCCGCTGGTAGATGTGATCGTCGAGGCCGCCCTGGCCGTTGTGGCCCTGCGCCCGCTCCGCGTATTCGTTCACGTCCTCCGCCTAGGTCTGTCTCGTGGGTGTCTGGTGGCACACATCGGGCCCGCACGTGGGCGGTAGTCGCACCGTTCGAACTTGACCTCGACCCTAGCCAACCGCTTCCCCGCAGCGGACGCGGAGAGGGTCCTGTTCGCTCACGGCGCAGAGTCGTCAGGTCCGGACGCCGCTTCACGTGCAAAGAATCGTTTGCAAACATGTCTCCGCGAGCGTACGGTGCCCTCGCATGTCCGACGAGTCCGACCAGCCCGATGAGTCCGTCCAGTCCGATGAGTCCGTCCGGGCCGTCCAGCCCGAGGCCACGCGGGACCTTCCGCCCGGGCTTGCCCCGAGGAGCGAGGTGCTCCTCAACGCGAGGTCGCTGCGCGGCCTGGCCCACCCGGTCAGAGTCCGGATGCTCGGCCTGCTGCGCGAGGCGGGGGCGGCCACCGCGACCACCCTGGCGCACCAGCTCGGGCTCAACACCGGCGCCACGAGCTACCACCTACGCCAGCTCGCCGCGCATGGCTTCGTCGTGGAGGACGCGGAGCGTGGCACCGCCCGCGAGCGCTGGTGGCGGCCTGCGCACCGGCACACGCGGCACGCCCCGCCAGCGGCCGACGACGACCGCGCGCTCGGCGACGCGTACCTCCGTGCGGTCGGCCTGCAGTACGCCGAACGGATCCAGGACGCACTCGACGACCTGGCGACCCGCCCGGAGCGCTGGCGGCCGAACCTCAGCGACTTCAGGCTCCGTGTCACCCCCGACGAGCTGGAGAAGGTGCTCACCCAGGTCACCGAACTCATCGGCAGATACCGCCACGATGACGCCGCAGGCGGTGATTCGGCGCCAGCTGATGCCGAGCCGGTGGTTGTCCAGCTCCAGGCGTTCCTGCGTCCCGGCGCACCGACCGACGACGACCTCGGGGCCGGCAACACCGCAGGGCCCGACCAGGACGGCGACGCGTGACCGTCCCCAACGCGGCGGCTGCCGCCGATCAGGCGCCGGAGCCTGGCTGACCTTCCGGGTCGCCGTCTGTTCCGGTCCCGGCGTCACCCTCACCCTTGCCCGCCGTCGAGTCCTCTGCAGCGTCGGTGGGAGTCTCCGCGTCGCCAGCGGCGTCGGCATCCTCGGAGCCGTCCGCCGCATCCTCGCCCTCCGGGGCGAGCGTGCCGTCCGGCTGCAGGCGCTTCAGCTCGACCGGGCGCCCGGACTCATCCGTCACGACCGCGTTGTCGACCACCAGGGCCAGAGCCTTGCCCCGCCTGACCTCCTGCACCAACGTCTGGAAGTAGTTGGCCTGGATGACCTGGTTGAAGTAGTCCGCCGGGCTCATACCGGACTGCTGGGCGCGCTGCGCGATGGCGATCTTGACCTCGTCCTCGCTGACCGAGAGTTCTTCCTTCTCGGCCACCTCGTCGAGGACGAACTCCGCCTTCATCGAGTCGCGGGCCCGCTTGTCCAGCTCCTGACCGAATTCCTCGGCGGACTGGCCTTCGCTCTGGAGGTACTGCTCCTCCGACAGACCGATCTGGCCCAACTGCTGACCGATCGCCTCGCGGCGGGACTCGACCTCGGTCGCGACCGCGGCGTCCGGGAGCGGGATGTCGACGAGCCCGAGCAGCTTCTCGAGGATGCCGTCACGCGCGGCCTGCGCCTGCTGGATCCGCTTCGAACGCTCGATGCGGTCGCTGAGATCTGCCCGCAGCTCGTCCAGGGTGTCGAACTCGCTCGCGAGCTGGGCGAAGTCGTCGTCGAGGTCGGGGAGCTGCTGCTCCTTGACGGCGGTCACCGTCACGGTCACCTCGACGTCCTCGCCCGCGTGGTCGCCTGCGACCAGCTGAGTGCTGAAGGTCGCGGACTCGCCAGCCTGCAGGCCCTTCACGGCGTCGTCCAGTCCCTCGAGCCGCGCACCGCTACCGATCTGGTAGCTGACTCCGCTCGACTCCTCGTCCTCGAGCTCCTCGCCGTCCTTGGTGGCGGACAGGTCGATCGTCACGTAGTCATCGTCACCGGCGGCGCGTTCGACCGTCGTGAGAGAACCGAACCGCTCACGCAGCGAGTTGACCTGTTCCTCGACGTCCTCGTCGGTCACCTCGGCGTCGTCGACGCTCAGCTCCAGCCCGTGATATTCGGGGAGCGTGATCTCCGGCTTGACGTCGACCTCGGCGGTGAACTTCAGGTCGGCACCGTCAGCGATCTCCGGTACGTCGACCTCCGGGCGGCCGAGTGGCTCGACCTTGTTCTCCTGGAGGGCGTCAACGTAGAGCCGCGGGATCGCGTCCTGGACCGCCTGCTCCAGGACCAGTCCGCGTCCCACCCGCTGGTCGATGATCCGGGGTGGGATCTTGCCCTTCCGGAACCCGGGGATCGTCACCTGTCGGGCGATCTCCCGGTAGGCGTTGTCGAGGCTCGACTTGAGCTCCTCGAAGGGCACCTCGACGGTCAGCCGGACCCGGGTCGGGCTCAGGGTCTCGACGGCGCTCTTCACGATCGTGGATCTCCTCGGAATGGGCGTGAGCACGTGGCCTGGGACACCCGCATGCCTCATGCAGACGATCGCGGGCGCGTCACGGGACGTGGCCCGCTCGGGCCGATCCCGGTGCGCGACGCAGTGTACGCCCCACGGCGGCGCCTCTTCCTCGCGCACCCGCTGAGTGGCCGAGGTGGAGGCCGGCCGCCTTGTCGGGGAGAGGGGATTTGAACCCCTGGCCTTCGGCTCCCAAAGCCGACGCGCTGCCAAGCTGCGCCACTCCCCGGTGTCACCTCCCACGCCCAGGCGTCGGCCAGTCCCGCCGGCCGAGGCCGGTTGGGTCGTGGGATGTGACAATCCACCCACCCCGAACGGGTCGGAGCCGGCGGGCACTACGCTGGCCTCGCGGTGCCGCCCGGAGTTTAGTCCACCGGCTCGACACGGGCACGCACCGCCGGTTGGTCGGACTACGGTCGTGCGACGGTACGCCTTCTCCGAGGATCGCCTGAGAGTGATCTCATGCGACGTCGGAGGGATACTCATGGGACCATGGACCGGCACCACGCGGGTGTAGCTCAATGGCAGAGCTCCAGCCTTCCAAGCTGGCCATGCGGGTTCGATTCCCGTCACCCGCTCCACACGACAGGACCCCAGGTCAGAGGCCCACTCCCCCGACCTGGGGTCTTTGACATCTCGATCCCTCGACGTGGCCCGTGCCACATACGTGCCACACCGTCAGCCGGTGCCACGCCTCTTGCCCCGCCTTGGGACGGGCTTCTTTGTCGACCCCTGACCCGACCGACCGCTCCGAACAAGGGCGCTGAGGCCATCCGCGATCGCGCGGTCGCGATCCTTCACTGCGTGGAGGTAACCGAGCGCGGCTCGACTGCTCGAATGCCCAGCCCGCTCCATCAGCTCCCGAAGCGTGGCGCCGGTCATAGCGGCCAGGGTGTTCCCGGTGTGGCGAAGATCATGCAAACGGAGACCCTCGACCCCGGCAGCCTTCGTGGCCTTCTGCCAGATCCGGTTGAAGTTCGACCGACGTGGGGTTGCGCCCTTCGGACCGACGAACATGCGGCCACTCGGACCAGCCTCAGCGAACCACTTGATGTGTGACCGGATGTCAGGGATGACGACCGACGGGATCGACACGACCCGCGTGCCGGCGAAAGACTTGGTGCTGCCCAGGGTGAGCCGACCTCGGTCCTCAACAACTGCCTTGGTCACCCGGACGGTCAACTCGTCGAGATCCACGTCGGACTTGCGCAACGCGAGCAGCTCGCCCCACCGCAAGCTTGCGAACGTCGCCAGGAGAACCAACGCCCGATAACGCGGCTGGATCTCATCCGCGATCGCGTACACCTGATCGATCGACGCCACCGGCCGCTCCGGGCTCCGCTCAACACCCGCGCCCTTGATCCGGCAGGGGTTCCGGCGTATCAGCTCATCCTCGACGGCCGTGTTCATGATCGCCTGGAGGAGCCGATACGCCTTCGCAAGTGTCACCTCTCCGACACCTGCTGCCAACCTTCCTGAGCGCCACTCCCTGACGTTCGCATACGTGATGCCCGCTAGCGGGGCGGAGCCGAAGGTCGGGCCAAGGTGCAGGACCAAGAGCGAGCGGTACAAGGTCACAGTTCGCGGACGCAGCTTCGGCCGCTCGGTGATCCACGCCTCTGCATACTCGAGGAACGGGACGTCCCCAGCCTTCGGATCAGCCCACAGGCCGCGATGCATATCGGCCTCGGCACGGGTGAGCCAGATCTCGGCATCCCGTTTCCGAACGAACGTCCCAGGTGCCGAGCGAAGCACCCCATCCGGGCCCCGGTAGCGAGCCTGGTAGCGGCCCGAGGCAAGTTGCCGAACGGTCCCGAACCGTCGTTCCTTCTTCCCAGGCATCAGGCCACGCGCCTTCCGCTGCCCCACCGTCGAACACTCACCGGCTCGACTGTTCCCGAGTCGATGAACTCCTGAAGTGCAGCGGCCGGGATGCGCACGTGTCGGCCGACCTTCACGAACCTGATGCGGCGCTCAGCTACCAGCCGGCGAGGAAACCGGGACGTCGTGCCCAGCACCTCAGCCGCCTGGTCGATGCTCAAGAGCCGTTCCATGACTACTGTCCCCTCTCGTTCGCCATGACTGCCTGCTGCGTTGCCGAATTGCTGCCGGGCTTGGGTCCGGCGCGTTCCTTCGCCTGCTCGTACTGGGCACGCCAGCGGTGTCGTTCGCCGATGGATGCGGCGATGATCTCGATGTAGTCGGGCAGGTCGTCGCGGTCGACGGGCCGCCACTGGTAGCGGGGTTGTCCGTCGTCGCGGACCTGTGTTGCTGAACAGCGGTCGGCTTCGCCGGGGTCGACGCCTGCGGCTTCGAGGACCTTGCGTACGACGGACCGTCGGTCGGCTCGGTGGGTGGAGAGGGTTTTGCCGGTCCACTTGCGGGAGACGAGGACACGTCGGCCCCCGCAGCCGAGGTGTTCCTGGTCATGTGCTTTGTTCGGGCAGTGGCCTGGTGCCGCTCCGTCGGCGGCGTCTTTGGGCTGGATGCCATACGCGAGCCAGTTCCAGCACCTCGGACTGCATGGGAGCCACCGGACCTCTTCGTGCAGCCGGTCGATGTGCGCCCGACGGGCCGGCGACAGCTCGTCGTCCTCGTCGTCGAGCGGGTCGGTGATGGCCTTGGTGAGGTACTTGGTCAGGTATCCAACGCGGCGGTCGGCTTGCGGGGTGCCGCCGACGATGCCTTGCATGTCGGACTGCTTGCCGAACCGGATCACGTGTGCGGGTTCGGCATCGTCGCCCTGGTCGTCGAGGTCGTCGAGTGCCTCGTGCCAGGTCTGGAGTGGACGGCCGCTGTTGGGGTCGACGTACCCCTGGTCCGTGCTGTCCCAGACTGGGTGTTTGTCGTCCGGGCCGTAGACGAGCTGGTCGTGGGGCGGCCACCAGACGGAGGCGTAGGTGGCGGCGATCACCTGGCGGAGGATCTCGCGCGGGATCGCACCACGGAGCGCGGCGTGGATGTGCGGTGCAAGGCGTTTCTGGGGTTCGACGGCGGCGAAGTACTGCACGTCATAGCCGACTGCCCGGCGAAGGTTCTGCACGAGCCGGTCCCACAGTTTCGGCATGTGCAGCGCATCCAGCGCGGCACGCCGGTAGTCATAGGTCGCCGGGTCGACCGGGCTGCCGTCGGGCCGGACACGGCCGTAAGACGGCATGGTGAACGTGACGAACATCGAGGGCCGCCACACCTTGCCGTCCTTGCCGGTGAACGTCTGACCGATCGTCCGGTCTGACACCGGCAGGCGAGGCAGATCCGGGGCGTCGTCACGCCGGCGGGTGGAGCGCTTGCGACGATGCCGGGCCGCTGTCTTGAGCACCGCGACCAGGGCGACGAGGCCGAACGTCTCGGAGTGCCGCAGCCACCACAGCGACCGATCCTTGGACGGGCGTTCGGGTTCGGTGTCGAGGTGCCAGCCTTCGCGGCATTGGTGCATCCGCAGCCGGCGTGCCTTGTCCGCACACGGTTCGCACACTGAGGCGAGGGTGGAGCCGCACGGAATCGGCACGATCGAGGTATCGCCAGTCTCGGTGTCGACGAGCTGACGGACGAGGGGGCGGACGCACACCCCGGCTTGGATGGCGCCCGCCCGCACCGCGTCTGCCCGGACGTAGGGGGCCGTCATCAGGCGACCACCCCCAGCCAGCCGAGCTCGTCGGTGTCGTCGTGTTCTTCGTTCCAGGTGGTGTCAAGTTGGGCTTGCGCCGTGGCGAGCAGGTGTTCGGTGTGGCCATCGGGGTTGCAGCGTGGGCACGGCCCGACCCCATACAAGGTGCCGAAGTCGAGGCAGATGCCGCAGCCGTAGCCGTCGAGGACGGCTTGGCGTTCGTCGATGGTGAGGCCGGTCCAGTAGTCGTCACGGACGCGGGTTCGGATGGTCATGAGGTCTCCTTCGGGGTGGGGTGGTTCATGGCGAGGAGGGCGAAGCCGGCGACGACCATCAGCCCGTCGACGGCGAGTGGCCCGATGGCGGCATTGAGGGTGTCTTCGCCGTAGGAGATGAGCAGGGAGCGCATGTGGCGGTAGGACATGACGGCGGCGACCAGGGCGACGAGGCCGGTGCCGCCGTAGCGGGCCAGTCCCCACCAGGTCCCGGTGCGGTGCCAGCGGGGTCGGCTCATGCACTCCACAGCCAACAGCAGGGCGAGGGGGACGAACGCGGCCGCGATCCTTGGCCCTGCTTGGGGTTGCGCGTGGGCGACGTTCGCTGCCACCGATGCCGCGACACCGAGTAGGAATGCGGACCAGGCGACCATCCGGGCCCCGGACGGCTGACCTGACGCCTGACCGGCCGGTTGACCGGACGGCGACACTGCCTCGCCGGCGGAAGGACCCTCATGGGTTGAGACCAGGGCAGGCGGGTCGACGATCTGGCCGACGTTGGGCGTGTGTCCGTTGCTGACCTGCCGGTCATCGTCGCGGGGTGGTGTGGTGGGTCGGGTGAGGGTGGCCATCAGGCGGTCACCCCCTCGGGCTCCCCGCTGTCGTCGCCGGTGCCGGGGACGAGCCGGAGCCGGGCGGTTTCGGTGCCGGGTGCGTACAGGGAGCACATGGTGGCGATCTCGTCGTCGTCGACGTAGCCGAACCGGACCCGGATGGGTTCGGGGTGGGTTTCGACGCGGACGTAGCCGACACCGGGCAGGTCGGTGGGGATCTCTTCGCAGCGGGCGCCCCGGTCGCGGGTGCCGGAGCCGAGCACCATGTCGGTCTCTTCGGCCTCGTTCAACCGCAACGCCACCCGAGTCGGGAACAGCCCCCGCATGGCGACGACTTCTTTGCGGGCGTCCTGACCAGCCCCCACCACGACCACACCGACCGCCCGGCCCTGGGACAGGAGGAGATTGAGGGCGGCTTCGATGCGCTTCTTCGCTTCCCGGTCGACGACGTAGGCGGTCAGGGATGCGAACTCGTCGATGAACACGACGATCAGCGGGTTGCCGACCGAGGGTGTGTGCATCCGGACGATCCCCCGCAGGGCGCGCTGTCGGTCGCGGAGTTTGTCGACGAGGGTTTCCAGGAACTCGGCGTAGGTGATCTCATACGCCCGCTTGCGGTCCACATCTGCGGTGTCGTCGTCGCCGTAGCAGTACCGGGCATACAGCGGCTGGCCGGCGGCGAACTCCATCCCGCCCTTGGGGTCGATCACCCACAGCTCCACCAGGCCGGTGCGGATGCCGTGCCCGACCGACCGGATGATCGACCAGAGGACGGAGCCTTTACCGGCGCCGGTCGCACCAATGACGAGCAGGTGGTTCGCGAGCAGGCGGAGCCGCCAGGTCAGCCCGTCCTCCCCGAGTGCCAGTGGCAGGGCTTTGAGGTTCGGCTTGGTGGGCACGGCGTACAGCGGGGTCATGGCCTCCAGCGGGTCCTCCACGAGCAGCCACAGCTCGAGGACACGGGACGGGCGAGGCTTGGGCGCCTCGACCATCCGACCCAACGCCCGGTTGATCCGGAACCCGGCCTGCCGCATCGGCTGGTGCCGGTGGACCGACCGGACGCGGCAGTCGATGGCCTGGAAGGTGGCGGCGAACCGGTCCGCGTTCTTCGCAAAGTCAGCGAGGACCTGGCCGGGGAGCATCCGGACCCGCACCTTGTCCACCGTCCCCGTACACCGCACCCGCCCAAGTGCAGGGACGAGCAGCTCGTCACCAGAGGACCTCGCCGACAGTTTGAGGGTGGCCATGAGCGGCTGCCACTCACGGGAGTAGACGAAGATCCGTCGCCACCAGGCACGGAACGGCCAGGCGACCATCGGACGGAACGACGCAGGGTGCGCGAGCCGCCAGCCGATCAGACCGAGGGTGAGGATGGTGCCGCCGGCGGCAAGGGCCCATGGGCCGGAGCCGTCGTAGACGCGCCAGATGCCGTAGCCGGTGATGCCGGCGACCCACAGCACCGGCTTGGACGCCAGCCACCACAACACCGCAAGCAGGCGGGTGCCGAGCCACATCGCAACCACGGTGGCGAACCCGATCTTGATGGTCTCGTTGCGGACCTTCGGTGCCTCAGCCACGTCGACCACCCCCACCAGCGGACCGAGTCGCACGACGGGACTTGCGGGGCCGGGCGGCGGTCTTCATCGCCGCCTTCGGGGTCTTCGCGCCGGTCTGCCGACGGACCGGCTTACGGAACGGGATCGGTGCGCACGTCTCGCACAGCCCGCCGGCCTCCTCGACTTCGAAGCCGTTGCACAGCCCGCACGGATACGTCCACCGGGCCACGCCAGCCTCAGGGTCACGCTTGAGTAGTTCGAACAGCCCCGACTGTGCGGGGTCGCTACGGTGGGACATGCCACTCCACTCCTTGCCAAAGGGGTTTCGGGGTTGGAAGGCGCGGGAGCGGCGGGTGTCCAGCCAGCACCGCTCCCGCGCCGGCTCATCAGGTGTGTTGTCGGAAGTGCGTCAGGTATTCGTCGTCGGGGCCGACCGTGCCCTGAACCAGGCGCAGCACCAGGTCGGCCTCCCAGCTACCCGGGCGACCAGCGACCACGGCGTAGGTTGAGCCCTTCCCAGCTGCCACCGTCGCCAGGACGGAGGCCAGCCAGCCGGCAAAGTCGTGCTCGCACTCCACGGCCTCCTCAAGCGCGCGAACCGCGCCCGCCGTGTACCCGTTGCTCATCGAGGGACCTCCGATCGGTTCGGGGTTGGAAGGCGTGGGAGCGGCGGGTGTCCAGCCAGCACCGCCCCCACGCCAGGCTCATCAGGCCGCCTGCTCACGAGCGGCCTTCGACGCCGGACCACGCGCCGCACTCTTCGGCTCAGGCGCACGGATCCCCGTCGCACGGAACGACCACGCCAGCCGCGACCGGCAGCGCTGGCTGTTGCCGTTACAGCGCTGGGAGTCCACATACGGCGTCGCCGTCAGACCCTCGAACTCCACCGGACGAACCGGCGACCCAGCAGGCGCCTCCGGCAACGTCGGCATGTACTCCGAGGCGATCCGGACCGTGATCGCCGCGTTCTTGCCCTGCGCAGCCGGGTCCGCGTCCAGCACATCGAAGGTCCACAAAGGCAGCCCCGTGCCCTTCTCATCCCTCGCCTGCACCTCATTGCCAGGCGTCGACGCCTCAAAGTCCCGCGCCGGCTTCACCTCCGTCGCCAAGAACGCGAAGGTCCCATGCGGGAACGCATCCTGGTTCCTGATGTCGAACCTGTTCGGCACCGCCATCGTCTGCACCTTCCTCTCGATTCACTCGTGCATAACCACTATGCATCAGTGAATATTCCGGTGCAAGTGGAGACGCGCGGAAGATCCAGAAAGAGCTGGAAGCGTTGCGGCTACTCGGCGGACGACGGCCTGGTCGCCACGCTCGCGATGAAGAGGGCACAGAAGACCGTGAGGAGTGCTGCCGCGCCTACGAATGGCGCCGCGATCCCCCACAGGGACGCCACAGCGCCACCGATCAGCGCACCAAGGGCAGCGGCCCCGATACCGAGTAGCCGGGTTGCCGAGACCATGCGACCGAGCATCTCGTCAGGCGTGAGGAGTTGTCGCGCTGCACCGCCGACGACGCTGACGGTCGTCGATGCGAGGCCGACGAGGGCAAGCGCAGCGCACGAGACCCACACGTTGGCGCTGAGTAGTACGGCTGCCCATGCGAGGCCTTGTGCGGCCAAGGCGCCGGCGTAGACCACCCTTGCAGGGACGTGCGTGGCGATGCGTGGAGCGACCCAGCCACCCGCAATGCCACCAACAGCCATCACGGCGAGGAGGAGTCCGAAGCCCAGGTCGCCAAGGTGCAGCCGGTCCTGAACGAAGAGAACCAGGGTCGCAAACGCGATGTTGTACGCCAGGTTGTAGGCCGCCATCCCAAACGCGAGCAACCGCAGCTCAGCGTGCGTGAAGAGGAAGACCAGTCCCGCGCGGATCGCCGGAAGGATCGCCTGGTGACAGCCGTTCGTCGGTGGGGAGCTGTTCAACCGAGGAAGGCCCAGCAGCAGCACCGCCGACGCCAAGAATGCGCCCGCATCCAACCCGAACGGCAAGGCCGCCGCGACACCGAAAGTCGCCGCACCAAGGGGCGGACCAGCCAACGATCGTCCGAAGGTGTCGAGCGCCCACATCTTCCCGTTGGCGTGTGTCAGGGCCGTCTTGTCGCGACCCACGACCGCCGGAATCGCGGCCTGAGCGGCGGGGTCGAAGAAGCAGCTTCCGACTCCGACGAGGAAAACGGCGACGATCAGCGCGGGGACCGACGCGTACCCGGTGGCGATCAGGAGCGCCAGGACGCCGAGGACGACTGCACGAGCCAGATCGGTCGACACCAGGACAGCTCGTCGTGGCCATCGATCCACGAGAGCGCCGGCTGGAAGCCCGACGATGAGCCATGCGGCGTACGACGCAGCCGTCACGGCCGACACCGCAAACGGGTCCCTGGTGAGCGAGGCCGCCAACAGCGGGGCGGCAGCCGTGACCATCCCCTGACCGGTGATCGCCACCCCGGTCGACGCCAACAGGAGACCCAACCCACGCCGGGTCGTAGGCATGGGCTGGGTCTCCTGCGTGGATGTCACTAGCGACTGTCCCCTACTGAGCGAGCGTGTCGAGGTGGAACTCCCGGCGCTCGACGCCGCCGACAAAGGCGTTCCACTCGTGTTCGTTGAACATCAGGACCGGGCCGCTGCCCTTGTCCTTGGTGTCCCGTACTCCGATCACACCGTCGACGTACGCCACCTCGACGCAGCCGCCGCTGTCACTGCCACTGCTCTTCCGCCAACGCGCCTTACTCCAGTCCGGAGCCATTCCCGTCCTTCCCTTTGCGGTTGACCTTCCCTCGTGTTTTCCGAGCCAGCGACTTGAGGTACTTCACCGACTCCGCCGGATCGAGCGACTCGCTCAGCAGCCGCTCGAACAGGCCGTCATAGGCCGCCACGTCGTGCGCGGCGGACAGGTACAGGTCTGCGGTCTGCGTCTCCAGGAAGACTACGGTGGGGCTCGTACCCTCCCTGAACTCGTACGTCGTGAACGGCGCCATCACCATGGCCGCCGCGTCCCCGCCCTGGGGAAGCACTCGGAGCGTCACAGCGGGGAGCTTCGAACGCTGAACCAAGTGATCGACCTGCCCCAGCAGCACATCCTGCGCGCCCGGCCAACGGGTGAGCGCACGCTCGTCGAGAACGGCGACGTAGCTCGGCGCATCCGGCGCCTCCAGCAGCTCCTGTCGCCGCCGACGACGGACCGCGATCTCATCGGGGTTCGCGAAACCGCCCGCCCGTGCAATCGCACGCGCATAGTCGAAGGTCTGGAGCTGCCCGGGAATGAGCATCGCCTGGTACTGGCGAATGCGTACGACGCGGGACTCCACCGCCGCGACCTCTCTCTGGCGCCGAGGCGGCCCGGCCGCTCGTACGATCCAGGCACCGTCGACGCCCGAGTCATCAGCCGTCACAGCGAGCAGCTCAGCGCGGACTTCCTCCGGGACGGCGTAGTAGTCCAGCAACGCGGCTAGCTCCCAGACGCTCACCGCGAACCGGGCCGTCTCGATACGTGACACCTTCGACTGTGACCAGCCAAGTGCCTCTGCCACCTGGACCCCTGACAGGCCCAGGTCTTCGCGGATTCGGCGCACTTCAGCCCCGACACGCTGGCGATGCGCCGACGACGCCACGACACGACCTCCTGTGGTAATGCACCAGTGCATAGGACCTTACATGCCGGTCCCGAGCAACGCCAGCACCCCCCACCCTGACGTCCGACAGCAGCCCAGGAGTGTCGCGCATCAGGTGGCACACGACTGTCAAGCATCACCCGAGACAGGACACGGACGGCAGCTCTGCATTGCTGAGTTGACCTCTATGAGATCAAGGCGCCGCTAACGCGGCGCACCGCCCGGCTGCCGGCCCTGCGGGCGGCGCCGGGGCGCCGTCCTCGGGCTCGCCGGGCGCGGACCAGCGAAGTATCTCCAGAGTCGATGGCTCGACTCGCAGGTAACCTGACGCCCCGTCTTCCTCGCACGCCAGTCTCCGGCCTCCGCTGCGCGCGTCAAGGGCGCCTTGCGGCGTCGCTTCGCGATCTTCGACCCTGGACCCGCTCCGCTGCGACCTTCAATCTGGCTGGTTGCGAGGATGACGGGGAGAGTGGTTGCCGCACCTCCCGTAGACGGCCGGCCTCGACTTTCGAAAGCCGTCTAGGGCAGAGCAGAGCTGACAGGCCCTGTGTCCTGTGTCGAGTGATGCGTGATAGTCGCGTGCCCGTGTGATGAGCGATCCGGCCGCCTCTGTGACGTCAAGCCCGGGGTCGCGTGTTCGTCGGGGTCAGTTGGCCTGGCCACGGTCAGATCGACGCCGGGAACTCGATGCTGCGTCTTGCTGCTGTTCTGCCCAGCCTCGGAGGTGCGATTTGTCGTCTGGCCGCATGGCCCGGTCGAGGTGGCCGATGGCCTGCCCGAGTTGTCTGCAGGTGTCTTCGAGTTCTTCTCTTGTGTGTTGGCGTTCGGTGATGGCCACCGACAGGAGGATTCCGGTAAGGGCGATCGAGCCGTTGAACAGTTGAAGGATCAGCATCGTCTCCAGCAGGTCGCGGCCGGCGAAGGTCCCGTATCCGTGCACTGCCGCGTGGATGGCCACTGCCGACGTCAGAACCGCGACCGGTGCAGCGCCCGGCAGTTGGTAGCGCCAAGCCGCCCAGACGATCAGCGGGAAGGCCAGGAAGACGATCCCCAGCGCTCGTTGGGTGAACAGGACCAGGCCGAACGAACCTGCCAGGAGGACGGTGAGCTCGGTGAGTCGTGCCGTGCCAATGTGGCGGTATCGGCGCCACGGGATCTTGGCCAGAGTGAGCAGGAACGGCGCCACCACGAGCACGCCCATCGCGTCGCCGGTCCACCAGGTCAGCCAGACGGGGAGGAAGGTGTGGGGCGTCACCACGCCGGTAGCCAGGAGCAGTGCGGTCCCGTTCGTCGAACTGATGAGCATCGCACCGAACGCGGCGAGAAACACCAGCGCGAGCGCGTCCTTCAACCGGTCCAACCGGATATCGAAGCCCACCCTGCGCAGCGCCCAGAACGCGCACATGCACGCCAGCGTAGAGCCGATCGCGGTGGGGATCATGGCCGCCGGCGGCGTGGTGGTGAGGTTGATCATCGCCAGGCCGGCGAGGATTCCGGGCAGGGTGCGGAGTCCGAGGAGGAGCAGGGCGGTGACCGCGATGCCGGTGGGTGGCCAAAACGGGCTGGTACGTCCCTCGTTCAGACCAATGACCAGCCCCAGTTGCGCCGACCCGAAGAGGACGGCCGCAACAGCCAGGTTCTGGAAGCCAACGATCACATCTCGCCGGAGCCCGCCGAGGCGCTCCATACCACCTGAACCTACGCCACCGATGTGACGATGAGACCGCATGGCGCCGCTTCGAGAGCCGCAACACTAATCCGTCGGGCAGCATCAGCATGGTGCGCAACACCTTCGATGTGCTCAAGGCGAGGGTGGAACCGCTCGAACCGAACGAGCCACACATCGTCATCGAGACGTGAGCCCCGGCCGTCTGGACAGGTGACCATGGGATCCTGCCGTGCCATCCGCGTGCCATTACGGAAGGTGCGGGAGGGTGCCTCCGGGCCTCCGAGCCTCCGAGCCAGACGAGAGCACGGTTTCAAGCAGCCCGTTTCGACATCTTCCAAGCTCTCAAGCCCTATGACCTAACCCCAGCCTGACCCCAACGACCTCCACCGATCGGCCATGTCGAGCACGCCGAATCGTGATGTGCGAGCGTGATCAACCCGGCCGAGATCACTCCGCCCGGTCCTCTTAATCCGCTGGTCGCTCGTGCCACATACGTGCCACACATGGCGGCTACGTCTGGGTGATCAGCGGTCAACAGCGGTCATCTCGCCTGCTTCGCGAGCGCGACTCAGCCACGCTGAGGGTGAGCGCACAACTTCCAAGCTGGTCATGCGGGTTCGATTCCCGTCACCCGCTCCACACGCACCGCCCCAGGTCAGAGCGGTAAATCGCTCGACTGGGCACTCGCCGCGTCGGCACCAGATGGGCCGTGCGTGCCCGCTATGTGCCCGATTCCGAGTCAGCCGCTCGACCGTCATCGTCGTCATGACTGAGCACCACTCCCCCAAGTCCGGCTGCCAGAGCATCCAACGCATCCGCGATCGCACGATCCCGGTTGTCGGTCGCATGTTGGTAGATCCGACGAATACTCGGCCGGGCTGTCCCTCCTCTGCGAAGCGCTGGAGGTGCCAACGCAATTCGGGAATGATCAGCGCGGGGATCGCGAGCGTACGACGGCCAGCTGCCGTCTTGGGCGGACCGACGACGAGCTTTCCCGCGACCTCCTGATAGGTGCGCCGGACCCGAATCGTCCGGGCGTCCAGATCGATATCGGCGCGGTGAAGCCCTGGCAGCTCTCCCCCGCGCAGACTTCCGAAGGTGGCGAGCAGGACTAGCGCCCGGAACCTCGGGCCGCTGTGGCCTGCGATCTCGTAGACCTGCGCAAGTGTGGCTACTGGTCGTTCGGGACTCGACTCGACGCCCGCTCCCTTAATTCGGCATGGACTCTGCCGAATGAGTTCATCGTCCACCGCCGTGCGCATGATGGCACCGAGTAGGCGGTACGCCTTGGCGACCGTCACCGGCCCCGCGCCAGCGTCAAGGCGCCGCTGACGCGGCGCACCGCCCGGCTGCCGCCCTTGCGGGCGGCCGTGGGCGGCCGTCCTCGGGCTCGCCGGGCGGGCCAGCGGAGATCTCCAGAGTCGACGGCAAGCCTCACAGGTACGGTAACCGGCCCGCCCTCCTCGCACGCCAGTCTCCGGCCTCCACTCCACGCGTCAAGACCGCCTCCGGCGTCACTGCGTGATCGGCTCCGCCGACTCTTGACCCCCTCCGCTCCGACCTTCAATCTGGCTGGTTGCGAGGACGACGGGGAAGAGTGGTCACAGGGGTCAGGCCACCCGCAGGCGGTCTCAAGCCAGAAGCTCGGCTATCTGCTCGTGCCCCTGGATGATCCAGGCTGGCTTCCCGGCCTTCCGGCTCTTGTGTGCCCCGGTCGCCGCCCGAACCTGTGCCCAACGGATGGCCCGTTCGCGTTCGATCTCGGCGGCGTCGGCGAAGATGGCCAACCGACGCCGTAGCTCCGCCTCCAGGTCGACGGCTTGAAGCAGGCTCGCGGCACCGCGCTTGAGCACCTCGAGTGCGTCGTAGGCGAGGTCGCCGGCCGGTCCGAAGGGGTCGATCGCCAGCCATGGCTCGCGGTGGGAGCGCACGACATTTCCGAAGTGCAGATCACCGTGGACCACGGTGTCGGGTTGCTTGCGGGCGAGGTCCTGGATGGTGGCGAGCGCAGCGTCCAGTGCACGCTGTGACAGCGGATGGCCCAGCAACTCGGAGTTCTCGTGGAGCGACTGCTCCCAATCTTCGGCCCGATCAGATAGCCGAGGCAGCTCGGGCGGCGCCGAGACGGCCAGTCGGCGGGCGAGCTGTCCTGCCACGGCGGTTGCCTGGTCGACGTCGCCGAGGTCCTCCAGCGTCTGCCACTCGCCCTGCTCCAACAGCATGGCGAAATTGGCGTCGTCCCGTTCGTACAGCAGTACGGCGCCACGCCCACACCAGACGGCGTAGGCGTGAGCTTCGTACATGTTGACTGGATGGGTGAAGGAGACCTTCAGGACAGCTGGCGAGCCGTCGTCACGCTGCACGGGCAGGATGATCCCGAGATGGCCGCGAGTGATCGGAGCGGTCGGAGTGCAGCGCCACCGCCGTAGCAACTCATCTACCAAGCCAGGTAGAGATGCCAACCAGGCTCGTCCAGGATCGCCCTCACGATCGACAAGCTGGCGCGCAAAATCCTCCGGGATCTCGATCACCACGGCAGGATAGACGCCTTTCTCCGTGCCTCCGACGAAGCAGTGAGCACTGGGCGTGGCCGCCATGGTCGCCGTGCCCTCCGCGTGCCCCAAGCCAGGGCCGATCAGGGTGCGCAGCGGTCAATGACGGTCACGACAACCGGACCCCGACACGGCGACGATCTACGCTCAGCGCAACCGGAGACCGCGACGGTCCTTTGCAATGCAGGGGTGTACGGCAGCCGTTGGTCAATCAGACTGCAGACGATAAACCACGATGGCCAGCCAGACTATGAGGCTGAGGGCGGCAACGAGGTACGCGACTGCGTAGACGACCCTTGCGATATCGTTGATGGGAGAGAGCTTGAGGTCGTCGTCCGAGGCGACAATGCCCGCTGTCAGCGCGATGAGAGCTGCAACGCCTCCGACTATCAGAAATCCCAGGCCCTTTCTCATCACACCCCCGTCTAGCCGTTCGGAGACAGTGCTGTACGAAGATTCGATGCTGCACCTAGCTGCACATGCTGGCTGGGCATCGCTGCGAGCGTCCGCGACATGACCGGCTCCGGCCGTAGCGAACCGGAGTCAGATGAGGTGATTGCCAAGGGGCGACCACAGGAACGCGCCCCTGCCGTGCCCCCGAACAACCCGCGACGGCCATCAAGGATCAACACTCGCCGGCGGCACCCCACGGTCAGTGGCGCCAGGAACAGGCGCCGATCTGCGCAAGAGAACCGGGTCTGTCTCAAATTTCGTGAGGCGGTGGGCGCGGGTGGTGCGCGTGGCGCGACCTCGACGATTTCTTGTAATAGCCAAATCTTGACTATGTCGGCGCGTGTCGTTCGGAATAAAAGAAGCCCTCCTTGTGCAGGTTCGGTTTCGACCAAGAAACCCGGCTCCACAAGAAGGGCGACCTTGAGTGTACCTTTCGTTGCCGCAGCTGTTACCGCATCTGACCGGTGTCATCGCTACTGGTGTCGAACTCACATCCGCGGTGGTGGAGATATCTGCGCGCACCCGACGCACAGATGTCGCGTGCCCGCGGTGTGGATCCGTCTCGCGACGGGTGCACAGCCGCTACTGGCGCCGGCTCGCCGACACCGCGGTGGGTGGTCGGCCGGTTCTGATCAAGCTGGAGGTACGCCGTCTGTTCTGTTCGGCTGCCAGCTGTCCCGCGGTGACGTTCGCCGAACAGGTGCCAGGACTGACATCCCGGTATGCGCGTCGTACACCGTTGCTGCGCAAGCTATTGGAGAGAATCGGCGTGACACTGGCCGGTCGCGCCGGTTCCCGGCTGGCCACACACCTGGGCATAGCCGTCGGCCGCGCCAGCCTGCTACAACTGGTGCGAGACTTACCCGACCCGCAGATCGACTCCCTCAAAGTCCTCGGCGTCGACGACTTCGCATTGCGTCGTGGGCACATGTACGGCACGGTCCTGGTTGACATCAACACCCACACACCGGTCGACCTGCTTGCTGATCGCAGCGCCGATACGTTCGCCGCATAGTTAGGCGAGCATCCGGGCATCGAGGTCGTCTGCCGGGACCGGGCCACCACCTACGCCGAGGCCACCCGCAAGGCAGCCCCGAACGCGATCCAAGTCGCCGACCGCTGGCACCTCTGGCACAACCTCGCCGAGCACGTCGAGAAGACCGTCGCCGCACATCACAGCTGCCTGCGCCAACACAACGACATCCCATCCGAGCTTCCCGGCGGATCAGGCCCTGCCGCCGACCTCATTCAGGCAGCTACGGCCGCCCAAGTCAGGCGAAAGGAGAACTCCACACTGGTCGCACGCACCAAGGCCCGCCACCAGGCAGTCCACGCCCTTAAGACCCAAGGCAAGGGCATCAAGGCCATCAAGGGTGAACTCGGGCTGTCCACGGAAACCGTTCGGCGCTTCTACCGCGCCGGCACCGCCGAGGAACTGCTGGCCCATCCCCGTGCGGGCCGGCCCAGCGTCCTGGACCCCTACAAGGCCTACCTCAACCAACGATGGAACGACGGCGCCACCAACGCGAGCACGCTCTACCGACAGATCACCAAACAGGGATATCGGGGCAGCCGGGCAACCGTCGCCCGCTACCTTGCACCGTTCCGTCCCCTCCGCGCCGCGCCACCGCCCACACCTCCAATACCAAAGGTCCGCCACGTCACCTCCTGGATGCTCTGCCACCCCGACAACCTCGAAGACGACGACCAGGACAAGCTCAATCACGCGCTCGCAGCCTGCCCACACCTGGCCGCCACCGCCACCCACGTCACGTCATTCGCCGAGATGATGACCGGCCTGCACGGCGACCGCCTAATAGCCTGGATGAACACCGTCGACGCCGAAGAACTGCCACACCTGCACTCCTTCACCACCGGCCTACGCCGAGACCTGGAAGCCGTCATCAACGGCCTCACCCTGCCCCACAGCTCCGGCCCCGTCGAAGGCATCGTCAACAAAATCAAATACCTCAAACGTCAAATGTTCGGCCGCGCAAACTTCGACCTCCTCCGGAAACGAGTACTACTCACATGACACCACCACCAACAGTCACCGACCGCCCCACCCCTCACGAAATCTGAGACAGAACCAGAGAACCCACTCGTAATGCGTAGCTCGGCTGGTCGCGCCGGGAAGCGCGGGAGCGTTGTGCAGACACCGACACTGACGGATGCTTGACGCTTCGTGACCGAAGCCGCACCATCGTCGACATGTCCGTAGCCTCCGCACAGGCAAGCGCCTTCTACGAGGAGTTCCTCACCAACGGCCAAGTCTTCGCCGTGAGAGACGACGCCGGTTTCCCAGCTCCGCGCAACCCTGAGGGCGCGCGTGCTATGCCCTTCTGGTCGAAGCGGAGCCGTGCCGAGAAGGACTGATCTTGACGCCGTGCTCGGACAGCACGGTGCACATGGGCTCGACTCCCCAGACGAGACCGACCCCGCCGGTGGCGGGGTCGGTCACCTGATGGTCCTTGTGTTCGGCGATGAACCGGATCACCGTCTCCCGGGCCGGTCGAGCTCGGCCCCGAAGAAAATCGCTGCTGCCTTCAAGATCTCGTTCGCCCGCCGCAGCTCGGCGTTCTCGCGCTTGAGCCGCTTCAGCTCCTCGGCCTCTTCGGTGGTCACACCCGCCCGCTTGCCAGCGTCGACCTCAGCGCGGCGAACCCACGTCCGCACGGTCTCAGGCGCACCGACGCCGAGCTTGTCGGCCACCGCGGTGATCGCAGCCCACTGCGACCCGTACTGCGGAGCAATCTCCGCGACCATTCGCACCGCGCGATCCCGAAGCTCCTCGGGGTACCTGCTCGGTTTGCCATGCGCTCACGTGATACAGAACTCGTTCCCTTCGACGTCCTGCATGACGACGATCCCCTCGACCCGCGCGACCATGGCCGCTCCCGCCGCGGTCAGCCGCTCGGCCTCAGCCTCCTGCCGCCCACGTACCTGATCGGGTGGCAACCCGTCGGAAGCCTTGATGTCCAGATGCACGCGGTTCTTGACAACCTTGCCTTCAGGTACCGCGATGAAGAAGATGTCCGGCCGGCTACCTACGGTGTCGATGATCGTACGCACGGCGTAGCGCCGGTCCGCAGGTATGGCGTTGGCGTCGGCCCAGGCCTCCCAGCTAGCGAACCCCTCGGGCGGGCTACCGGGCGGCTGATCCGGCGGGCTGCCCGGATAGTTGTATCCCTCCAGCGCGGTCAGCCAGAACCGCGACACCTTGTCCACGTCCTTGCAGTCAAAGACGATGTGAATGTCGTAGACCATGGCGACCAGCATTCCTTGCCTTGGGTGACACCCGTATGTCACCGTCCGAGAGTGAACCGGACCGATCGCCTCTACGCGCTCACCGAAGAGCTGCGCCGGGCCGGGTCGAATGGGCGCACCTCGGCGGAGCTGGCCATGAAGTTCGAGGTCAGCGGGCGCACGATCAAGCGCGACATCCTGGCGCTGCAGGAGTCCGGCGTGCCGATCTGGGCACAAGGAGGGTCCGGCGGCGGTTACAAGCTGGACGCCAGCGCTTCCCTGCCCCCGCTGAACTTCACACCCGCACAGGCGATCGCTGTGGCCGTGGCATTGGCATCCGCGCAGCGCGCGCCGTTCGCGCTCGACGGCGCTACCGCGCTGGCCAAGGTGTTCGACATCCTCGACGCAGACTCGCGTCGCCGCGCGGAGGCGCTCGGCGCGCGGATCTGGGTGAACGGCGATCCGTCCAACCTGCCACCAGGGGCGACAGTCGGGCGCGCCGCGGGTGCACGGGTGATCGAAGAGGCTTTGCACCGTGGACTTGTCGTGGTGCTGGACTACATCGATGCGCATGGTGCGCGCACGCGCCGCCGGGTCGAGCCGATCATGCTCGCGTTGACCTATGGGTACTGGTACCTGATCGGCTGGTGCCGGGAGCGGGACGCGGTGCGGTGGTTCCGATGGGATCGGGTACGAAACGCGCGCCTCACCAAGGAGGCGGTGCACCAGCGAGAACTGTCCGTGATCGGCGAGTTCCCGCCGACCGCGCATTCTGTGCGGCCCGAACCAATCCCAGGGGACGCATAGGACGCCGTGCCACTGGCGTGCCAGATGGGACGGTTGATCATGGTCCGTCACGGTCAATAGCGGTCAAGTCAGCGCGGCACTGACGCCGGAACGGTCGACGCTCAATTGAGCGTGGGACCCGAATATGCCTTTGCAAGGCAGGGGTGCTCCAACCCCAACACGTCCGCTCTTGACGCTTGGCGCCGCTGTGGGAGGTCTCCGGGAGATGAGCCCTTCTCAGCCGTTGTTCACGCTTGGGCAGTGGCGGCCAGTGCAGGGTCCTCAAGTCGTGGAGCTGGCCGGTGCGACCATGGCAGGGAGAAGGAAGGGCAGACGGAAGGTTGCAGGTAGAAGCTCGATGCCAGTCTTGTGCAAGTTTGAGCGGCCCAGCTTTACGGCGTCGCAGTACGACGAGATCATAAAGCTGTTGGAAGAGGCAGGATGGAGTGCTCCCGAAGGGCGGCGCTACCACGTCTGCTACGGCCAGCCTGGTAAGTTGCGGGTCATCCAGGTCTGGGACTCCGAACAGCAACTTCGCACCTACTACCAGGCGCTTTACCCGATCTTGCTCAAGGTGGGAGTTGCCCCAGTCGAGCCGTACCTCGAGGATGTCTACCACATCCTCGAGGGCAGACAACCCTGCTAGCGACCCGAGACTGCCGGCGGCACCGACCCTGACCATCCCCGGGCCATTAGCCCGGGCGAGCGAGGGTTACTCCAGGCCGCTGCAGGCCACCGATCCACGCCTAGGGCGATCCGAACGAGGGCACTTAAGCCATCGGCGATCGCGCGGTCGCGACCCTTCACTGCGTGGGGGTAACCGAGCGCGGCTCGGCTGCCCGAACGCCCTGCTCGCTCCATCGGCTCTCGAAGCGTCGCCCCGGTCATGGCGGCCAGCGTGTTTCCGGTGTGGCGAAGATCGTGCAGCCGGAGGCCCTCTACATCGACAGCCTTCACGGCGTTCTACCAGATCCGGTTGAAGGTCGACCGGCGCGGCGTTCCCCCCTTCGGTCCGACGAACATGCGCCCGTTCGGACCAGGCTCGGAGAACCACTGGAGATGTGATCGGATGTCAGGAATGACCACCGACGGAGTCGACACGATCCGCGTGGCAGCGTGACTTGGCGCTCCCCAAGGAGAGCCGACCTCGATGCTCCACGACCGCCTTGGTCACCCGGACGGTCAGCTCGTCGAGATCGATGTCAGACCTGCGCAAGGCCCCACAGCTCGGCCCACCGCAAGCGTGCGAAGGTCGCCAGGAGGACCAATGTCCTTCTTTCCCTGCATCAGGCCACCCGCCTTCCCGCTGCCCCACCGTCGAACGCTCACCGGCTCGACTTTCCCGAGTCGATGTACTCCTGGAGTGCGCTGGCAGGGATTCGGACGTGCCTGCCGACCTTCACGAACCTGATACGTCGCTCTGCGACCAGCCGTCGGGAGGGGCGCGACGTGGTGCCGAGGACCTCGGCGGCCTGGTCGATGCCTATGGTCGGCGGGTGCTGCTCACCACTCCGGATGCGCCATACGCGGTTCAATGCCTGCAGTCGATCCCGTACGGAACAGCACGTGCGTCGTCACGGGACTGGGAGGTAGCACTCACTCTGGACGTCCTGCTGCCGGAGCCCCGTCCGTCTCGACCTACTCCGGCGGTGGTCTACGTCCACGGCGGTGGCTGGCAATTGGGGCGACAAATGCTGCCGGCATGTCCCCCTGGCACAGTCCGTTGATGGCCGCCCATGGGTTCGTCGCCGTCAACGTCGGCTACCGATTGAGTTGGATGGCGCCACACCCGGCGCAGCCTCTGCCTGTCCATGGTGTCGTACCCAAATGCGCAGTTCCGGGTCGATCAGTCGCCTGCCTACGTCCCTGCGGTGCCGCTTGCACGGTCGATGGCGAACCGGATCGCCACGCGTCCATCAGCGTGGAGGCTTGACATGAACGCTTCCCAGTCCGGCCGTTCGCCGCGGAGTGCCTCATACAGGTTCTTGAGGCCTTCGGGGTCGAGGCCTACGTTCGGTGGAAGAACTTCCGCCACCCCTTCAACCTGCACCCATGGCCCGAAGAACGGCTCGGTGAAGACACACGCCGAAACAATCGGATCCCGACGCAGGTTACGGGTCTTGGCCCGGGCCTCGGTCGTACTCAACACGACCCGGCCGGCGCCGTCGAGCGCGACGATGACGGGCGAGAGTTGGACGCACCCGTCGACACGGAAGGTGCTGAGAACGGCGTGGTGGTTGATCCGTAGGAACTCCTGGGCCCGCGTCGGATTCATTCGCCTCTCCCTGTGTAGACGCCTCTTCCCGGGCGTAGTAGCGAGCGTGAAAGACGGCCGCCGCGTAATCATCAATGACTTTGTATAACCGACGATCTTGTGACGACACCGGGCACAGCGTAGATGCCGAGAGTTTGGCTGTCCGACTTTGATGCCGGGTTGGCACGTCCCAGCCGGTTCGCCCCGAGGGTGGAGCCGGCCTGGTGAGGGTCGAGCTGCGTCAGATGATGCTCATGGTGCCAGCCCTGGCGAACCACTCCCTGCCCTGCTTATGCGACCCGCCGGCAGCAGCCGCAGCCTCCGCCTGAGTCGCTCCAGTACCGATCGACCGCCAAAAACGGCGACACGACACCAAGCCGATCCGTCCCCGTGATCTTGGTGTCGACGGACGGGTCTGGCTGATCTTCGGCGGCCTACGGACCGGAAGGCCAGGATCATCCCGCCGCCCTCGTTTTGACAAGCTGCCCGACCGACGGGATAGGAGCCCCCAGGCGATCTCGCATAGCCTCGCCTGACGCGGTGGACCGTCGCGTGGGGACCATGCGGGTTGTCCGGACTGAGTACGGCCGCGAGAAGGACCGCAAGTGGTCAGTCGGTCAGTGTGGTGGCCATCCAGTCGTGCATACCGCCGTCGTTCATGGGGCCTTCAAGTGGCCCCGTTCGCAGGATCGTCTGGACGGCTCTGGTTTGCGTCCAGCGCAGGGCCCTCTCGACGTCGACCTCAGCGGCGTCGGCGAAGATCTGGATCCGTCTGCGGAGGGCTCGGTCGGGGTCGGGCAGGTCTCGCAGCTCGGTCCACCGGTCGCGGAGGTGGGTAAGGCATTCGAACGCGATCTCGCCGACATAGCCGAGGGGGTCGATGGCGAGCCAGTCCTCGCGTGTTCCACGGAGCACATTGGTTTGGTTGAGGTCACCGTGCAGCATCGTGCTGGGTTGGTCTGGCCCAAGCTCCATGCAGGTGGCGATGGCGGCGCCAACGGCGTGTGCGGGGAGGGGATCTCCCGCGGCTGCCGACATGGCGGGAAGTTCGGCCGCCCACTGCGCGAACACCGGCTCCAGCCTGGGTGGTCCGGGCGGTGCGGGGACTGCGAGTCGTCGGGCCAGGCGGCCGATGATGGTCATGGCCTCGTCGGTATCGGTCACGGTGGCCAAGGACTCCGGGTGGAGCTGTTCGAGCAGGATCGCGGAGTTGGCGTCGTCGCGCTCCAGCAACAGCGCGGCTCCCCGTCCGGCCCAGGTGGCGAGCGTGGTCGCCTCAAACTGAGGGGTCTCATAAGGCGGCGACACCTTCAGCATGGCGCTGCTGCCATTCAGTCGACGTACCGGGACCACGACGCCTGCCCATCCGGACATGGCTGGCCCGGCGATGATGCACGACCAGCGCTCCAACAGTTGAGCGACCAGTCCGGGCAGACAGTCGAACCATTCGCGAGCCCGATCGCCCTGGACCTTGACGAGCGCATCGCGAAACGCCGCCGGGACAGTGAAGGCTCGAGGGTCAGCTTGACTCATGGAAACAGATTCGATCACCCCGGCGCAGGGCGTCCACAGGTTTCACGATGGAGTCGTCTAGGAACGGTGCCGCTGAAGTGCCCCCGAGCGCCCGGCACCAACCGTCAATGATTCGCGCTCGCCAGTACCGGTCCATGCTCAGCACGCGCCAGGCGCGCCGCCCGACCAGGAACGGGGCCACCGCGCCGGGCCGAGATTGGTACGGTCCGCAGAGGTTCGACCACGACGCGAAGGAGACCGTGCCGATGCCGTACACACCCACTCGATTTTCCGTCAGCGTCAAAGGCGTAGTGGTACGGGACGGCCGGGTCGTCCTGCTCATGAACGAGCGGGACGAGTGGGAACTTCCAGGCGGCCGGTTGGAGCCCGGTGAACAGCCCGAGACCTGCGTCGTCCGCGAGGTCCAGGAAGAGACCGGCTTGGAAACGGGAGTGGTCGCGATCCTGGATTCATGGGTGTCCCACATCGGAGCTGGGCCAGGTGTACTGATCGTCACCTATGGCTGCGCCGTGATAGGGGACACAGCGCCAGTCCTCTCGCATGAGCATCAGCAGATCGGGACGTTCTCCGAGCCCGAGGTCTCGGGCCTTGCCATGCCAGATGGCTACAAGCGATCGATTTCGGCGTGGTACAGCCACCTGCGCTCTGGTGCTCGTGCCTAGTCCGCGGCAAGCACTGCGGTCGGCTGACGCGTTCACGATCTCCTCGCCGCACCGGCCGTGGCCGACCAGACGACTCGTTCGCCGTCTTCCAGATACACCACCGTTCCATTTGCCCGCGCCTCCAGGCAGGCCGCGATCCGACGGGCAAGGAGCGGGGAGAGCCTTTCCGCTGCCTCCTGAGGAGAGCAGAACGCCCAGCCGCGAAGCTCATCCGCCGGCACCGTGATCTTCGCAGCCACATCCGCCGGCACCGTCCCCCCGTCGAAGACGAGCATCACGCCCTCCGTCCGCCCCTCCTTGGGCGGAACCCAGTCGACGGCCAGAAGACCACCTACCGGCAGGCGGACGCCAAGCTCCTCCTCCAACTCCCTGCACACGGCCTCGTACGGAGACTCCTCGGCCTCGACAGCCCCGCCCGGGACTTCCCAGTAGTCCTTGTATGTCGGCTCAACGAGGAGTACTCGATCCTCAGCGTCGAGGAGCAACGCACCCGCCCCCATCCGCTTCCGAGCCAGCGGGATCGTGTGCTGCTCGACCGTCGCGGCGTGGTCGTTCATCCGCCGTACGCTACTGGACGAATCTCCAGCGCTGAGCCCAACGACCTGCAGCGGCGAGCGCGACGAGCTCTTGTCGACTGCCTTGAGAACGTGTACGAAGAGGTCGCGATCAGGCTGCCTGCCTTGACGGATCGCGGCGCGCGGGCCTGGACCGTGCACGCCCCGGGCACCACCATGGGCCGGGACGAGTGTCCCCGAACGGCCCTGACCAGCACGCAGCGAGCCACGCGTACAAGGAGCACTCCGTCAGGAGTGTTAGAGGCGGAGGTCGCGTGCCTGTCAGGGAGCCGGCCGGCGCGCGATCGGCACGGTAAGAGGCGGATCGCCGTACGGGGAATACTGCGTCACGGACGTGCCGGGGTGCAGCCTCTCGTCATCGCGGTACCGCTGCAACAACAGGGCATCCAACCGACCCGCGTCCGCAGGTGAAGCGGCGGACTCGGCCGCGATCAGTAGGTCCGCGATGTCGTCGATGAGGGCCAGCGTGGAGTCGGGAGGACCGCCCGGCAGGCTCACGGCACCCCAGCCGTCCCACAGCAGCAGCTCGTCGGCATAGCGGTGAGCAAGTTGCATCAGAACGTAGTTGTGGATGAACCACATCCCGGCGAAGTCCGATCCCGGACCAGTCCCGAACAGGTTCGGGTCCAGGGATCCGGCGCGACAACCGTGCCAGACCTCGGCCGCCGTGCGGAAGAGGGCATCGGCACCAGCCGGAATGTCGTGTGGCGTCGGCAGTGTCTCGGTCGGCTCGGCGATTTCCGGGTCGAACCGCACCCAGCGCTGAATTTCCCTGTCGTAGGTCTGCACGATCACATGGTCATGGTTGTAGCCCGGCCTGAGGTAGCCCGCGAAACCCACCAGCGAGCGGGCCGGAATTCCGTGCTGACGCAGGACCCCGACGCAGAACAGGGTGTGATCACGGCAGCAACCCTGAACCCGATCGGTGGGATCGCGAGGCTCCGCGAGTGGCTTCCGGTGCCTCTCCTGGTCGATCTCCAGCGTGATTGCGAGCCAGCGACTGTGGATGTCGTTCCGGGTGGTCGCGGGAAGCTCCAGCCCCGACCCTCGATAGTGCACGATAACGTTGCGCGCCACCGCTGAAAGGCCCGGAATGTCGGTGGGCACATCGTCCAGTAGCACCGCATGCCTGCCGGGATCCGAGTACGGCGAGTGCCTGCTCCAGTCACGTGGATCCGTCATACACGCGACCCTAGATGTACCGCACCCGCAACTGGAAGCGAGTGCCGCGCTTCACCTGGCACGGACCAGCGACTGGATCCGGCGCCGCTGGGGACGACGTTGGGAGGGCTTGTGGAAGATCTGTCGCATGTTCTTTGGATCGGTGGCCCAGCTGCCGCTGGCAAGACAAAAGTGAGTCGCTTGCTGGCGAGGCGTCACGGCTTGCGCTGGTACAGCGTTTACTCCCATACCTGGGAGTACTGGGACCGGGCCGCAGCGTTGGGCGTGGCCCTGCCGAGCGTTGGCCCAGGCGACTTTGACCGTGGTCCGATGATCCGTGAGGACCTTATGTCTCTACCCTGGCCCCTGGCGGTGGTGGAGGGCGCCCTCGTCACTCCCGACCTGGCCGGGCCCACCGGCAGTGCGGTGTGGCTGATGCCCTCACAAGAGGAACAGCGAGCCAGGCTTGAAAAGCGGCACCCGGAGGGCGTGCACCATGGATATCTGTGGGGCTGGCAGCTGATCCGGACCCAACTCGATGCCGCCCCGGACGCGACCACCATCGCTGTTGACAACCAGACGGTGAGCCAGACACTTGCCGCGGTCGAGGGCCAGTTCGCCGAGCGCATCGCAGCGGGCCCAACCGGCGGAAGTTGACGCGAGCGGCGGAGCCTGCTGCGCTACGCCAACGAGGTCTCCGTCGCCCACTCTCTCACTGCGTTCGCGCGAGCCCCTGTACCACCAGATGCCAGCAAGATCATTCGTACGTTTGACTGCGAATGCGCCGAACCGACTTGCGACGCCCTGGTAGAGCAACCTGTCAGCGACGCAGCCGCTGCGCTGACCGACCCACCGCCAGCACTCCTCGCACCCGGACACGACCGACGGGGTCACTTGCGACCGGGTGCGTACTGAGTTGGACTGACTCGGCAGAGCGCAAAAGAATGACGGCGTACCGCTTTCTGACAGAAGGAGCCACCCGTGCAGCCAACCCGCATCATTGCGAACCTGTCAGTCCCAGATATTGGCGAAGCCCGGGACTTCTACGTGGACTACCTCGGGCTGAGCGTCGAGGGGCTCAACATGGGGTGGGTTGCCCGGTTCCAGTCTCCTGATGGCCAAGCGGTCGTCCAACTCGTCACCCGTGATGCCACCGCTCCGCGCGACTCCGTGATCTCGGTCGCCGTCGGCGACGGCGTTGAGGAGGCGTACGAGGAAGCGAAACGACGCGGGTTCGAGATCGTCCATCCGCTCACCACGGAACCCTGGGGCCTGCGAAGGTTCCTCGTTCGCGCGCCGGACGGCAACGTGATCAACATCGTCAGCCACAAGAACGATTAGTCCTACGGGTTCCCACTCGTGTGTGTCGCTGTCCACCGGTCGTGGCCGCGAGCAACCCTTTGGCGGCCGTGATGCGTCACGACGGCAAGCCGAAGGGGGCGCTGACGTGAGTCTGCTCCGACGATTCACAGCCGCCGTCACCGTGTCCGGACTGCTCTTGAGTGGCTCAGCGGGATGCGGCATCGCGGGCGACTCCAAAGTACAGAAGAGTTCCTGGCAGGAGCCTGGCGCCTACGCCTACACCCTCGAGTCGACCGAGGGGAATCGAGCGCTCCTCGGGAAGTTTCGCATCGCGGTTCGGGATCGCCACGTTGCGGAGGCGGAAGGCTTCGACGAATACAGCAGACGCGTCGTCACGAAGATG
This sequence comes from Actinopolymorpha sp. B11F2, assembly GCF_040195635.1. NCBI lineage: Bacteria > Bacillati > Actinomycetota > Actinomycetes > Propionibacteriales > Actinopolymorphaceae > Actinopolymorpha > Actinopolymorpha sp. B11F2. The sequence continues at coordinate 289,114 of NZ_JBEFTX010000004.1, forward strand.
CCGCAGATCGTACCGACACTGGGCGATCTGCTCCGGGAGGTTGAGCAGGTACGGAACAGGAACGCCGACATCGCAGAGGTGACCTACGCCGCGGACGGGCATCCGACTCAGATCGTCTGGGACTTGGACAAGGACGCGGTCGACGACGAGGCAAAGTACCTCATCACCGCGTACGAACAGGTCGACCAGTAGATCCAGACGCACCGGCAGACGCAGATCGCCACGGTTTGACCTTCCGGGTGACCAGGCCCGTAGTGGTGGATCGAGGTGGAGTCTTCGCCTATCCGCGCAGGTCGCGGGTTTCGACGTTGAGGTCTTCCCAGGCGCTGGCCAGGCGGCGAATCTCGCCCAGGTCGATCTGCGGATCGAGCAGCCGACGGTCGGGTTGAAAGTGCACGGTCGTCCCTGTCGTCTCGTCGTCGGCGATCTGCACAAGGTCCGTCACCGGCACACCGTGCTCATAGCGCTGACTCCACGAACCGCTTTCGCGACGGTTGACATGCACGAGCCACTCGCTGAGCGCGGCGACGACAGACATGCCCCGCCTCGGATGTTCGTCGGGCAGCGACTGCGCCTGTGGCGAATCGAAGAACCGGATGTCTTTGCTGCTCAGAACCGGCTTCTTCACGAAACGACCGCTCGGATCGCGGCGGGTGTCAGTGCCCCGTCCGTCATCGGCAATCGAGATCGATCCGCCTGCGAACACCGAGACACGACATCGGCCGCCGTGACCGCTTGCCGCTTCGTCCGCGACATAGGCCAGCACCTCGAGCAGCAGGTGGATCGCGCCGGTCGGCGCGAACCCGGCAGGGTCCCGCCAGATCGCGGTCAAGTGCGCGAGATCTACGCCGACCGCCCAGTCATGTGTGGTGTTACGCCACGGCATTGTCGCCACCGCACGACGCTACCAGCCAGAGGTCACCACGGCGGGGTTCGTACGCGGGATGGTCAGTCCGCCAGTGTGGTGGCCATCCAGTCGTGCACGCCGCCGTCATCGAAGGCGCCCCCCGTTCGGAGTATCACCTGGACGGCTCTGGTTTGCGTCCAGCGCACCGCCCTCTCGACGTCGATCTCGGCGGCGTCGGCGAAGATCTCGATCCGCCTGCGGAGGGCGCGGTCAGGGTCGGGCAGGTTTCGCAGCTCGGTCCACCGGTCACGGAGGTGAGTGAGGCAGCTGTCCAGGCGGTTCTGATCAACTCCTGGCGGAGCTCGGCACCGCCGCCGGTGTGCTCGCACACCCAGTCGAGTTCGTCGCCCAGCGAGATGCTGAAGTTGCCGGGATCGTCGGAGGAGACGACGACCGGGAGCCCGGCGGCTACGAAGCGCCGGGCCGGATGGTGCGCCGGGTCCACGATGCCTCCGATCCTTCGGTTGGACGTCGGGCACACCTCGATGACCGCTCCGGTGGAGCCGATGCGGCCCATCGCGTACGTCTGCCGTCGGCGTACCTCATCAAGGCGCGCCGCGTCGTAGTCGACGGTGACGGAGGCGCCGTCGGGTAGCGCGGCGAGGTCCGCGAGTTCGGTGCGGAGAGCCACGGGGCGCCGGGGGTTGGCCGCGTTGAAATCCTGTACCGCGTGGAATATCGCGGCGGCGTCCTTCGGTGGATGGCCCTCCTCGATGTTGCAGAAGTCGATGCCGGTCAGCACGTCGCCGCGGGTCCGAGTGCGATTTCCTGCACGGACTCCCAACCCGGCCACGGGTTTGTGCGGTTCAGCGAGATGGCCAGGCGTTCAGTTGGTCCGGCATCACCGTGGTGGTACGCGTCCAAACCGTATCGAGCACTGCCCGGTTCCGCGGCGTGTCGAGGTCAACTCCGAACAAGACGCGGTGTCCGGCGTAGCTGATTCCGTGTCGGATATGGTCGGCGTGGATGCCGCTCACGATCTCGGCCATCTCGGCCGCGATCTCGGCCGGCCCAGCGTCAGGATCGTTGAGCGCCAGGCTCAGGGCCATCAGGTTGCCCTTGGCTTGAAAGCGGTCGAAGCTTCCCCGCATCCTGGTCGCCGAACGACGAGAATCATGACGGTCCCAAGGCGAATGCGGTCGTCCACCCTGAGTCGTTGATCGCCGCCGACGCCCACACCCAGGCGGGACCCCGACGGCGAATCAGCTCAGTCGCGCATGTCGCATCGCTGTGTGCCGGTTGGTCAGTGAAGCACAGCGTGGTGCGTGCGATGGCGTACGGCAGTGCGTGGCGTTCCGCTCTCGAGAGCGGTTCAGTGAGCGTTTCGTCATAGGCATCGACGAGCTCTCGCAGCTGGCAACGCCGCCGGACCGACGTGTCGTCGCGCCCGAGTCGCTCGTTGGCATAGAAGAGCGTCAATGCAAGGTCATCGATCCGGGGCCGGTAGCCCATGAAGTCCAGGTCCGTGATGAGGACGATCCGGGAGCCTGTGAACCTCACGTTGTCGTCCCAGAAGTCACCGTGGACGAGCTGGCGGGGCAGCAGGTCGACGAGACCTGCCTCGGCTCTCTGCACCTGATGCGCCAACGTCTCGGCGACCTCGGCGTACCGGAATTCCTCGTTCGACAATTCGTCGGCGCGCAGCGCGGCCACCCATGCCCCTACCAGGTCGACCAGGCGAGCGGCGTCGACGTGATTGGCCACAGGAGCATGGGCAGCCGATTCGTTGACACTGGCGAGGCCGAGCCGGTTGTGGATCTGCGCGAGCACGGGCATCGCCAGGCGGATGTGCGCGAGGGACTCCATGTACATCTCCGACGGCACGAATTCGTCCGCCTCGATCAGGCGGCCCCCGAACTCACACCAGTCGCTGCCATCGATCGTCGGCCGGACAGGTGCGAACGGAATGCCAGCATCGATCAGGAATCGGCGGACCTTCTGCACGGCCGCCAACCGTGGAGCGGTCATCGACGGCCGGTACATCCGTACGACCAGCCGCTCATCCCCATGCGATACGAGCATGTTGAGGTTGAACGAGTCCCCGAGTTCCCGGTGCTCCGCTGCGGGTGGCAGACCGTAGGCTGCGCTGACGGCATCGATCAGCTCGCGGGACATCGTTCCACGGGACGGCTGGCCGGCCATGGTTCCTCCCTTCGAGCGACTCACTATGGGTGCCGTCGGCGGGCACCACTACCGTAACGAGTTCTCCCCAGACGAGTTCGGAGGCGACGTGGAGGGGCACCGGCTGGAGTTCAGAGAGTCCGAGAATCCGTGGGCGCCGACAGCAGTGGTCGCCGAGATCAACGAACGCAAGGAGTGCTTCCAACAGGCCAAGAACGAGGCCGGACCGGACCACTGCCGGGCCCGCAGTTTCCGCGCATGGTACGCCCACATCACCCTCTCGATGCTCGCTCTCACCTGGCTGGCCGTCACGAAGCCCTTGCCATAAAGGGGAAACCAGCCCAGCCGAACAAAACATGATCAATTACCCGCTACCGGAGATCCGCCGACTCCTCGTCAATCTGATCTTGCGACACGCCCCCGAACCCGATCACATCTGGGGATGGTCCCACTGGCGACGACGACGCCAACACCAAGCCCGCGAAAGCCACTACCAACGACGAGGACATCCACTCCCACAAGTGCCGTTGCAGATTAACCGCGATAGGTGTGTTGCTAGCCGGGGTCAGTGTGGGAGTCCGGCCCAGAAACCGCAGCGGTGGTCGGTGGCGTACGGCGTCGGGCCGATGCCACCGGTCGACATCCCGATCACGGTGCCTGCCGTGCCGAACTCGGGCCAGGGCGGCCGGCTGGGACCGTTCGGGTTGCCAGTGCCGGCGAACGCCGACCAATAGTCGACGATCGTCGCCGACAGCCGATCCTGATCAGCGGAGAGCTCCGGGTACGGGTTCGGCCAGAGGGGGTCGAGGTCCCACAGGTATGGCTGGTCCAGGCCATGGTAGGAGCCCATCGGGAACCCGTTTCGGTCCTGACCGCTGTCCTCGGCAAACTCGTAGGCGTAAACCGGCTGCTGCGCGGCGGCGGCCTCGGCCGTGCGCAGTACGGGACAAGCGCCGATGGCACCGCCCCAGTCGCTGAGCACCGCCGACAGGGCGAGCGCCGGGTTGTCGTAGTCGGTAAGCGGATACTCCGCGAGTACGACGCCGGCCCTGTCCCCGAATGTCTGGGTGATCATCGCGCGGTACTCCTGCTCGGTCAGGGCCGCTCTACCTGAGACGAACGACCGCATCTCGTCCCGGGTGCCGCCAACCATGAGCGGGACTCGAGCGGCCGATCCGTAGCGCAGCGCGTCGCCCGGCTGCTGCGGTAGCACCGATGTACCGGCGACCGGGTTCCACGGCCGGTCGCTCACCCGACCGTTGAGCTGCCAGCCGACGCCTGCGAGCGTTGTGAGGAGCTCGGCCGGGGTGCGCTCGCGAAGACAGGCGGCGACATCGGCCGCCATGTCACAGCCGAGATCCTCGGCGGCCCGGGCGCCGAACGCGTGGGCCTCGACCAGGGTTGGCACCCGGTTGTCGCAGGCACCGCTCTGCGTAATCGCCCGGTGGAATAGGCCACGCGATATCGGCGAGGCAAGCTGGGCACACACAGCTCGGGCGCCGCCAGACTGGCCTGCCAGCGTCACGTTGTCCGGATCGCCGCCGAAGTTGTCAACGTTGCGGCGCACCCAGCGCAGTGCGGCGGCCTGGTCCATGAGTCCATAGTTCCCTTCGCCGTGCTCCAGGGCGGGCGAGGCAAGGAAGCCGAGCGCACCGAGCCGGTAGTTCACCGTGACAACGATCAGGCGGCCCGAGGTCGCGAGCCGCGCGCCGTCGTGCTCCCGCGCACCGCCGGAGTTCAACCCGCCGCCGTGCAGCCATACCAGGACTGGAATGCGCTCCCCCGGTCGGACATCCGTGGGCAGGGTGACGTCGAGATAGAGGCAGTTTTCCGTACCCACCATGCCCTCGGGTCCGCCCTGCGGGCAGTACGGACTCGGCCTCGTGGCGTCGCGGACCCCAGACCAGGCCCGCGGACGTGCCGGCGGTCGCCATCTGCGCCCGTCGACAGGGGGCGCGGCGTACGGGACGGCGGAGTAGTTCACGTGGTCATCGGTGACGCTGCCGCGCAGCCACCCGGACTCCACCCGGACCACGCCCGGGCCTGGATGGCGTGGGACGGCCGAAGCCGGCGAAGCGACAAGAGTCGCAGCCGCAACCACAGCGACCGCGAGCAGAGACATGGCACGAACGCGAGTCGACATACCGGCAAGTCTTGTCGGCCTGGACAATAGGCGCGTACGTCGACAGTCCCCACTTCCGCTACGTCACAGTACGTACATCCCATCCGAGAGATGCCCCGACGATCTCATCGTCAAGAGCCACAACGAGAGGTGCGACCGACCCACTCGCGGAGCCGGTGCTTGATTCCGCGCCGGCCAGGACGATCAGGCACCGGTGACAACGCAGTTCGCCTTCGGATCCACCAGCGCCGCAGGTGCCAGGCCTCCGCGCGAACGGGCGTCGTCTGCACCAGCAGACGATGGTGTGGAGCCCCTGATCGGCCACTCCGGTTGTCACCGGCGTGGCCGATCCTGTGCGGCTACCGGACGGGGCGATAGGTCGCGATCAGTGCCCCACTGCTGGTCGGCTGGGCTTCGAGCAGGTCGAACTTCGTCAGCGCGGAGTCGTCGGCGAAAAGCCGCCTGAGACCCCCGCCGGCGACGACCGGGCTGATCATCAGGGTGAGTTCGTCGAGCAGCCCTTGCTCGATCAGTGATCGGACCAGCCCAATGCTGCCTGCTACGCCGATGGTGCCGCCGTCCTGCTGGCGCAGGTCCGCGATGAAGTCGGTCAGAGAGCCCTTGATCAGCGTGCTGTTCGACCACTCGTCCACCGAGTCGAGAGTGGTGGAGGCGACGTACTTCTGGGTGTTGTTGATGAAGCTGGCGAACGGTTCGTCGGTCGATGTCGGCCAGTACTCCGCCCATTCGGAGTACGTCGCCCGGCCGAGCAGCACGGCGTCCTGTCCGTCGAGCATGCGGGCCAACGCCGCACCCATCTCCTCGTCGAAACTTGGCTGCCACTGGTCGGGCGCCTCGACCACACCGTCGATCGAGCTGAACAGTCCTGCGTAGATCTTGCGCATGCGACGAAACTCCTTCTGGGCACCCGAAACGGGCTGATGGACGACGTACTCAGTTGATCCGAACTTGCTCGACGTCGAGCGCGAGCATCGCGGACCGACCTGGCGAGGTTCTCACAGCCCCTGGCACACGACGTACGCCTGGAAGCGGCGGTGGGAATACGTCGACCGACGTAGGTACGTCGGTCGCCCGGGTTTCGTCGTCGAAGCTCGACGCTACAGTCCGTCGGCGCACCGAGCGATCTTGCCGCCTGTCGGTCGTCGGAGGGCATCGGGATCTACGACGTCGCCTGCCTTTCAAGAGCGGCAGATAAGGCCGGCAGCCGGGTCGAGGAAGCTTTGCCCGGTTGGACGCCCGCGTCCAGGATCGCCGCGATGTTCCGGCGGGCGTCGGCGCGTTTGCGATCAGTCCCGTCCGCCTGGTCGGCCGTGGTCACCATGGACCGGCCTCCCGTCTACGCGTACAGCATCGTACGGGTTAGCACCTCGGGCCCGGCACGCCAGCTTTCCACAGGTGCGGCGGTTGTCACGGCTGCCTTGTCGGGTGGCGCGAACGCCACTGGTCGACGCTCAGGCGGTACAACACGTGCGGGCGCAGTGCATGGCGGGGGAAAGCCGCGGGTGGTCGAAGTCGTCCGCCGGATCGTGCGACATGCCGAGCCGGCGCATGACGGCGTGCGACCGCGTGTTCGACACTGCCGTCACCGACCGATCGTGGTGATGCCGACGCTGGTGAATGCGTACGCCAGAGCCGCCTTCGCCGCCTCGGTCGCATAACCTGGCCCATGCGCTGCGGGCAATTCGGTACGCGATCTCGATCGCGGGCGTGAAGTGAGCATCCAACGTCTGGTAGAGCAGCCCGGCGCAGCCGATGTACTCACCCGTCTCAGCCAACTTCACAGCCCACATACCGTGCCCGCGCTCGGAAGTCCCGGCCTCTATGACGATGACGAACCCGTCGCTCTGCTCGCGGGTACTCGTTGTCGGGTGAGGCGGGACAGTGGTTCGATCGGTCAATCCAGTCGGCTGCTGTCCATGGTCGTCCTGCGCTCCTGTTGGTAATCCGGTTAGCAAGTCGGAGCGGCGGAATAGCCGAGGAACCGGGGAAGTTGGAGGCGATCATGCGCTATGGAATCTATGTCCCGTCGTTCGGTGCGTACGGCGACCCGGCCGTCCTCCGCGACCTGGCGGTCGCCGCCGAGTCCGCAGGTTGGCACGGCTACTTCATGTGGGACCTCATCAGTCCGGGCCAGTATGACCCGCCGGTCGCCGACCCGTGGGTAGTGCTCGCCGCGATCGCCCAGGCAACAGGGACCATCCAACTCGGGCCGATGGTCGTCCCGCTACCGCGACGCCGACCGGCGAAGCTCGCACTGGAGGCGGGCACGCTGCAGTCTCTGTCAGGGGGCCGGCTGATCCTCGGCCTCGGAACAGGCGTCGGGTGGGACTACACGAACCACGGCGAGTCAGCGAAGCGCTCTGAGCTCGCCGCGCGGCTTGACGAGGGCGCCACGCTGATCCACGCGCTGCTGTCTGGTGAGCCTGTCGAGCACATCGGGACGTACTACCAGGCCACCGGCGTCCGATTCCCGCCCACGGACGTCCCTGTGTGGACGAGCGGGTTCTGGCCACGAAAGGCACCCGTGCGTGGCGCGCGGAACGCCAACGGCTTGTTCCCGCAGATGCGTGACAAGACCGACGACTTCCGGCTGCCAACGCCGTCCGAAGTCCGCGGGATCCGCGCCGAGTTCATCCGAGCCGGCGGTCATGCCGACGGCGACATTGCGATCTGGTCGCCGAACAACGCCGCCGCGCCGGCCGCCGCACCGGCGAAGGAGTACGAACAAGCCGGCGTCACCTGGTGGTTCCAGGACGGCTCGGAACTCTCGCCGGATGATCTGCTCAAACGCATCGCCAATGGCCCACCGGCCGGCTAGCACCACCGCTGAGCGCGCGAGGGATCGAACCCGACGGTCAGACCCGAAAAGAGCTTGGGAGCCTACGAGCGCAGGCGTCCACGCCTGCGAGGGACGTGTAGACGCCTGTACGGCAGGTGGACTTGGTGACTCATGGCTCTGCTGCTTCTCGTCTGGCGCGGTGCTGGTGTCGTCGACGCCCAGGTTGACCAGCGCGGTCCAGTGTGTGAGGTCGCTGATCGGCTTCATGATGCCTGACGCACATCTCCGCGGACCGCCGTCGCATGGCTTACTGGATCAGTGAACGCCGACTTCGCCGACACGGTGCGCGCCGGCGCTCGGCGTCGACCATCACGCGCGGACAGGAACGGGTAGTGGCCTGGCTCTGGGAAGATCAGCGCCACGAACCCACCCTGTGCGGGAGGCGGGCCGAGACCTTGTCATCCGGTGTCGCCTGGCTTGAGCAGGTACCTCCCCGCGGGCCATCCGATGCCGGGCACGGTGGCCACGATGCCGCCGTCAAAGTTGCTCGGACAGCTCGGGCGGAAGGTCAAGCGCGTGTTGCCGGCGCGGTTCTCGTACGCTCACTTTGCTGTGTGGCCGTCTGCATCGTTTGTGATAGCACGACGCCCTCGACTTTTGGCGAATACCCCGCCGGACGCGGTTCGTTACTCATCTACGCCTCCCGTTCGAGCAACCTGACCTCGCGTCAGCTGTGATTACCGCGGGGCGCCGGCCTGGTGATCCTGGCTCCGAGCAGTTGGGCAAGCACGGACGCTTCGCTGATCTCGGATTCCTTCGTGGCGGTGAGCAGCGTCAGGGTTCGCATCTTGGCAAGCTCTCGTGGGTGCGCCAGACCCGCCGCCCGTTCCGGATCTTTCGGTTCGCTGCGGTAGCGACGTCCGAACGTTCGGTGTGTAGGTGACCCAGGCCGGGAACGGCGGCAGGCCATCGGCATGCTTCAGCGCGCATTCGACGCGGGTGTGCCGTTCGCCTGGGTCACCGCCGACGAGGCGTACGGGCAGGTCAAGGACCTACGTGCGTGGCTGGAAGAACACGACGCAGCTCATGTGCTGGCCACCAAGTGCACCGACACCGTCATCACAGGCGCTGGCGGCGATGGGCGGGTCGACGAACTCGTAGCACAGCTCCCGGCTCGGGCATGGCGACGCTTCTCGATCGGGCCGGGCGCGCACAGGCCTAGCACCTATGACTGGGCCCGAGTCCCGATCCGGATCGGCTGGCAGGCAGGCCGCGGGCACTGGCTGCTGGCCCGCCGATCGATCAGCGACGCGAGATCGCCTACTACGTCTGCAATGGCCCACGGCGGGCGAGGCTGGCCGATCTGGCCCGCATCGCCGGATCACGGTGGCGAATCGAGGAATGCTTCCAACAGGCCAAGAACGAGGCCGGACCGGACCACTGCCGGGCCCGCAGTTTTCGCGCATGGTACGCCCACATCACCCTCTCGATGCTCGATCTCACCTGGCTGGCCGTCACGAAGCCCTTACCATAAAGGGGAAACCAGCCCAGCCGAACAAAACATGATCAATTACACGCTACCGGAGATCCGCCGACTCCTCGTCAATCTGATCTTGCGACACGCCCCCGAACCCGATCACATCTGGGGATGGTCCCACTGGCGACGACGACGCCAACACCAAGCCCGCGAAAGCCACTACCAACGACGAGGACATCCACTCCCACAAGTGCCGTGGCAGTATTAGGTCAGCCGCGACGGCTGGCGTGGGGGTTTCACCGCGGGCGGTTGTCCCAGAGAAAGTCGACGTATCCATCCGGTACGTCGATCCCTTCGTTGAGCATCCAGTGGACGCGGCTCGAGCCGACGAGCGCCAAGGTGATGCGGTAAGCGCGGACGACCACGTGCGCGGGAAACGTCCCGCCGAGACCGGAGAGATACTCGGCCAGGAGATCCCGCTGCGTGCTCAGCGCCAGATGGGCAAGGTCGGCCCCTACGGGCGCGAGCCCGAGAGTCCCCCAGTCGAGCGTCGCCGTATCCGAGCCGGACTCCCTCAGGTTCGCCTGATGAAAGTCGCCATGAGACAGAACCGGAGAAACCTCCGCCAGCTCGGCGAGGAGGTCGTGACGTGCGTCCCACAAGAACTTCGCCCTGCTGTCTGAATGGACGTTCGACCAGTCGAGATCGGATGCTTCGATCCGCTGGGCCAACTGGTGCCCGCTCAGCCATGCCACGTTCGGCGGCTCGGCGAGGGCCTGCCACGTGCCGAGCTGACGAGCTGCCGTATGCACGTCCGCGGGAGTGTCGCCCACATCCTCGAGGTAGATCGTCGACCCGGACACCCCGTAGCACTGCGGGGCGCGCAGGCCGGGGCCGGCCGGCAACACACCCGAGCCGTAGGCCTTGATCTCCCGCTTCCAGTAGGTCCAATGGGACGGCTCGCGAGCACCATGACAGTGCCTACCCGAACTCAAGGGACGGAACGTCTTGCGGATGACCCTGAGCTCGTCGAGTCGGCGGCCGTCGCGCTCGCGAGTCTGGATGGTCAGCCGTGCGACCGCTGCGGTCGCCGCGCCGGTACCGCCGTGCATCGGATGGGTGGTGAGGTTGACGACGCTGCAGGCGTCTCGCCCCGTCAGGTTGACGAGCACGGACGCCGGAATCTCCACGGACATTGGACGCCTCCCGCGTCGTGCCGTCAACGAAGTAGTCGCTCGACAGGCTCTGGAGGTCCGAGGCTGGTCGGAGTCGTCGCCGCTCGCACGTACTCGACGCCCGCCGGCCACCGGGCGACGTGCTGGGCACCATTGTCCGCGTCATAGCTGACATAGCTCACCTCGTCGATGCCCACCGCGACAAGCGTGAACTCGCCCACCACGGGTTGCCACCCGATCTGGCTGGCGACCGCGGCGGCATAGCGCTCATGCACGGCACGGTCGTTCTCGCGGCGTGCCGAGCCGCGCACCTTGATCTCGGCCGTCGGCTCTGGGCCGGTCACCACGCTGTGGAGCAGGATCCGCGAATCGCGCTGCAGGTCGTGTGCCTTGGTGGACGTCCGCATCATCGACAGGTACAGGTCGCCATCCATGACCAGCGGTTCGACGCCACTGATGCGTGCCGTACCGTCGCGCCGGGTCGTGCCCACCAGGAGCACACCGGGCTTGATCAGTTTCTCGTACGCAACAGTGGCGAGCGCGGGTTGACTCTCTGTCAGCTCAGACCAGTTCATCGGTCCTGGCTACACCTCTCCACCGACAGGGCGTTCTCTCCATCGACGCGTAGGCTCGGCAGATGAGGTTCGCCGGCGTCCGGACGCGTTCTGCCGGCCCTGATGATCGGGACTTCATCTTCGCGACCGGCGATCGACGTTCCGTGCGTACGTGGAGAGGATCTCGGGCTGGGACGATGCCCAGCAACGCGTAGCCACCAATGAGGAGCTGGGGAGACTGCCTGACGACGGAGTGGCACGCAGGCGAACTCAGTGGGCCGTGAAGAAGCCCAGATGCGGAAGAAGTCGCTCGACCGCGTCGATGATCCCTCGTGCTGCGGTCACGGCCCCGTCGGCCTCCTCCTTGTCGGCTCTGTCCCCGGGATGGCTCGGGTACTCCAGTTCGTTGCGACGACGCCGTAGCATGCCGTACGCCTTGAACGGATCACCGAACTGCGCGCGGACCGCCCGCTCGACCACCAGATGTCCGCCGGCGGTGGTCGGACGCAGGCCCTGCTGCGCGAGCAGGGCGGTGCATCCGTAGCGCGCGGCGTCGTAGGCGAGGACGTAGGCGCTTTCGGGATCGTTGTCGACCAGCGAGGCGGCGGTCTGCACAGTACGACGCGCGCGGGTGAGCCATGCGCCCCCATCGGCCTGTGCGCCGCTGACGTCCTGCAGTCCGGCTTCGGCAAGGAACCGTTCGATCTCGGCCTCTCCTGCCCGCCACCTGCTCATGGCTCTCCCCTCTCAGCGGGTTGGTCGCGGTCGATCACGGTCACGGTCGGGCTGGACTTGACCTGCTCGACCAGCGCGTCACCGGCATCCCGCCACCGCTGAACGGATCTGATGGTCGGGTTCACCGCGAATCCCAGCCGCTGCTCCGCCCTCTCTGCCGCCTCGTAGACGGTCGCGCGGTCCGGGCGACCCACCACGAGCACGTCCAGGTCCTGGGGCATCGGCCCAGTCTCACCGTCGTACCGCCGGGCCCACGAACCGTAGATCAACACGAGGTCCACCCGCTCAAGCCCGGCGAACTCGTCGGCCACCACGGTGTGCGGCCCGAACGTCACGGTCAGGAGCTGCGACAACGGCCCGAACGCCCGATGGCCGGTGTTGGCGCGGAGCAGCCTTGACCGGCCCACCGTCCGTCCGACCAGCAGATCCGCGTCCACCAGGCGTTGCGCCTCACGGTGCAGCGTCGTCAGGGGTACTCCCAGCCGGCTGGCCACCTCGGTGACCGTGTAGTCCCGCTCCGGGTGCAGCAGTAGCAGGGTCAGCAGATCGGCCTGGGCCCGCGATCGGAAGATCGGCAGCAGTGCCGGCGCTTCGCTACGCATAACTGGAAGATATAACCCATCTAACGGGAACGTCCAGTGGCGACACGCCAATCCGTCGTCCCGCTACGCGTCGAACGAGCCGCTTTGCCCCGGATGGAGCCGGAAGCCGGCGAGCGCACTGTTCGGCAGGCTCTTGTAGAACGCGTTGGCCTCCGGTGTCGACAACAGGTCTATCCGCTCGGCCCCGCTGGCCTTGAACAGCTCACCGATCAGCCGCCGTCCCACGCCTCCCCTGCGGTGGTCGATGGCGACCACCAGGAAGGTCAGGTACGCATGGTGACGGTCGCTCAGCAGGTGTGCCGCACCCACCACGCGCCCGTCCCGGACCGCGACCCTGGAGAAGACCCCGGGCGCGGCGGAGAGCCGCAGCACCCGGTCAGGATCGGAGAATGTCGGCCACCCCTCGGCCTCGGCCAGGGCGGACACGCCCGAAGCATGCCCTGACTCGAACGGCATGATCGCGGTCCCAGGTCCAGCTGCCGACATCGCCACAGGTTCGGGCACCAACCGACCCGGCGCAAATGGTTATCTGAGCGTCAGGCCGACTCGCGAGGGAACGCGCCGGGCTGAACCCGATCCCTGTCCCGGCGACCGGAACTGTCATGCTCCAGCCATGGACCCAGCGGTCATCACCGAACGCGTCGCGCCGCCCTTGATCGCGGGCGAACGCGAGATGCTGCGTGCCTACCTCGACTTTCACCGCTCGACCCTTGCGATGAAGTGCGACGGCCTGTCCGACGAGGACCTGCGCCGCCAGTCGATGCCGCCCTCGACGCTTTCCCTGCTCGGTCTGGTGCGCCACATGGCCGAGGTGGAGCGTGCGTGGTTCCGCCGGGTGATCGCCGGTGAGGACATCCCCCTCGTGTGGTCGCCCGAGGGAGATTTCCAGGTGGCGTACGACGCTTCGAAGGCCACCAGGTCGGAGGCGTTCGACGCCTGGCAGGCCGAAGTCGTCCACTCCCGAAGGATCGAGGCCGAGGCGGAGTCGCTCGACGTGACCGGCCATCAGGCCAAGTGGGGCGAGGATGTGTCGCTGCGACTGGTGATGCTGCACCTGATTCATGAGTACGCCCGCCACAACGGCCACGCCGACTTCCTGCGCGAGGGTATCGACGGGACAGTCGGGGCCTGACAGCACGGCCAGGCCCCTTCGCGTGGTGTCGTTACTCGTCTTCGCGCAGTGCGGCGAGTTGGGCCCTGCTGATCGTCTTTCGGTCCTCGGTCACCCACCCTTGCGCGACGAGGAACTCCAGGTGCGTCTGGTTCTTGATGTGGACCGCGCCTGCGAAGGTGACGGCGAAGATCGCGGACTCTCCTTCGACCTGCACCTGTTGGGCGGGAAGACCTGCCATGACTGCGTCCTCCAGTTCAGCTGTGGACCCGGGTGGAAGTGGCCCGTTCTTGCGGACCCGTAGCGTCGCCCACGACGTTTCGCCGGGGATCCCGTCGGCGTCGTCGCCGGTGTAGCCGAGGCTGCGTTGGTAGTGCGCGTACGCCGACCTGCTCGCCGTCGTGAACTCGCGGGTCTCGGGCGCGTCGTGTCCCGTCGCCGCCAGCCGCATGTTCATCCGGCCGATGGTGTTGCTCCTGCGACCGATCCGGAAGTGCGCGGCACCGGGGAAGGCGATGTACGGCGACGGTCCTGGTGGCCGGTAGGCCGGCGGCTTCTCCTCGAACGAGATGTGCACGTGGTTGGCGTGCGACTCACCCGGGTAGTCGTGCCAGCCGCCATAGGCGTAGCCGTCCGGGTTGTTCGACTGGATCAGCTGATCGTAGATGACGTAGTCGATGCCGAGTCGCTTGTGGTTGGCCCAGGCGTACTCCGCGACGGTCTCGTTCCAGCCCGTACGAATCGGTCCCGGGTTGTCCGGACCGCCGCCGCGGGAGTAGGCCATCAGGTCGAGTGCCTTGCCGGCCTTGTGGTCACCGGAGGCGCCGATACCCCAGGCGAAGTAGATTTCGTACCTCGCGGCGAACTCCTCGAACACCGCCTTCGTGTGTGCACGGACATCGCCAAGGTCTGTCTCCAACGGGACACGCCGTGCCATGAGACCCCTCCCGTGTGCCCAGCCGTGTGGCCCAGCAAGGCCATGCCGTGTGGCCCAGCCATCGGCCCTGCCGTGTCGCGATGCACGCCCTGTCATGCACCGCCGCAGAGCCTAGGGGCGTTCGCGGCAGTGATCCAGTTCTGATCCCAGCGATCTGGGACATCCGCCAGGTACGTGTTCCGCCACACCGCCGACCGACCCGGCCGGACCGCGCTCACCAGGTGTCGTACCACCGGGCGGCGACGGGTTCGGTGATCTCCCGGATCACCTTCTGGTCATCTTCGGTCAGGCGCGTGCGCCACGCGTTGACCAGTGCGGAGCTGTTGCGCCGCAGCACATGCAGCACTGGCTGGTCGGGTGTGACGACGTTGTGGGCGCCGGTGTACTCCTCCACGATCCGCTCCAGATTCCGGGGTACGCCGAGCCCGCAGCGGCGATAGGTCTGGAGCAGGACGGAGTACGGATCGACCGCGAAGTCCTCCATCCGGACGACCTCCGCCCTCGCTCCCGCGTCGAGTTGCACGTTGAGCATGCGGACCAGACAGGCCCAGGTGGCGGCGCCGGCGGGTACGAGGTCGGCCTCCTCCCAGGCGCGCCGCGCGAGGATCTCGGTGACGACCGGATCGCCGAACCCCTCCTGCGCCCGGAACGACTCCAGCGCCGCGCGCGGGTGCATCGACCGTCGTTGCAGGCTGGCGACCCAGGCACAGGGGTGCCGGAGCGTCACCACGATCGGGTTCATGGTGAGCGCATGGTTGGCCCACCCGAGCGCGAGCAGGAGGAACGGATCCTTCACGATCACCGTGAACCCGAACGGACGCAGGGTCCGGATGTTGTCCCGGTTCGTCCGCATGCGCTGGTGGTTGGCGGGGAGCGGCTTGCCGTGACCGAGCCACTGGCCCTCGCCCGTCCGCAGGAACCGCCGCAGGACCTGGGCCGCCGGATGAGCGGTGTCGGACGGGGTGAGGTACGGAAAGCGGTGGGGAACTCCGACGAGCCCCCAGTCGAGGTTCAGCGGCTCGTGGACCAGGAAGGTGTGCGGTGCGTGGAGGAGCAGCCGGCCCATGATCGTCGTGCCCGAGCGGTGCGGGCCGGTGACCACGACGACGTTGCGTAACGGTTGACCCTCCGCCCGTGGCTCGAACCATCGGCCGACCGGCACTGCGGAAAGGGTCCGCACGGCTGCCTGTCGTGCAGCCTCGCGGATGGCCCTGTGCGTACGGCCTCTCGACGTCGACACCGGCCAGAGCTTACTTGACTCAAACCTCTTTACCCGCAACGGATGACAACGCGTGACCCTGGGCCTTCACGAGCAGGGACCATCCGGCTCCCCACCGCATCTTTCGGCCCTAGGACCAGGCGGTGCCGGGCCGCATCGTAGTGATGGCACCCATCGGCGAGGCCGCGACCGGCACAGCGCCGACGCCGGTGGGTGCCTCTCTCCTTCTGGCGAACGAGAGCTGTGCGACAGAAAGCCCCTGTTGCTCGAGGAGGTCGGCCGTGGTGGTGGTGGCGCCCGAACGTCCGGCAAGGAAGCGGCGGGTACGCGGGCTCCGGCTGAGGTTCGGCAGCCGTCCACCACGGCCGCGTCGCGGGCGGAGCCGGCCTCTGACGCTCCTTCCCCAGGGTTTCATCCTGCTCGGCGTCACGTTCGCGATCATCCTCGCACCGGGCGGTTCGATGGTCGGCGGCGTCAGCCGGGTCCTCTGCGCGCTCGGTGTCACCGGTTGGGCAGTGCTCGCCGACCGCTGGGCGGACCTTCGGCCACGGGCCAGCATGGCGATCGCGTTCGGTACGGCCGGAACCGTGCTCGGCGGAGGGATCGGCATCCCGCACGCCGTGGAGGACGGACTGTCTCTCCGTTCCGCCGCCGGCCTGTGTGCCTTGCTGGTGGGACTCACCCTGCTCGTCCTCGGGCTGATCACGCTGCTGCGGACGATGCCGTTCCGCGCGCGCCTGCTGGTGTTCGCCTGCATCCCGTTGAGCCTGTTGTTCGTGATGACGCCGCTGGTAACGACCGTGGCCGGGGTCAACCCGCCGCCGACCATGTTGGGGCTGACGACACCCGCCGACCGCGGACTCGCCTATGACGACATAGAACTCCTGACCAACGACGGGCTCGTCCTGCGGGGCTGGTACGTACCCTCC
This sequence comes from Actinopolymorpha sp. B11F2, assembly GCF_040195635.1. Classification (NCBI taxonomy): domain Bacteria; kingdom Bacillati; phylum Actinomycetota; class Actinomycetes; order Propionibacteriales; family Actinopolymorphaceae; genus Actinopolymorpha; species Actinopolymorpha sp. B11F2. Next base: position 305,803 of record NZ_JBEFTX010000004.1, read on the forward strand.
CGCAACCATGCGGCCGTGGTGCTCATGCACGACAGTGGCGGCACCCGGTCGAGCGTGCTCGTCCATGCCGTTGCCCTCGCCCGCATGGGTTACGGCGTCCTGCTCTTCGACGCGCGCGGCCACGGGGACAGTGAGGGCGACGCGATGACGCTGGGCTGGGGACGGGAACGCGACGTCGCCGCCGCGGTGACGTTCCTGTGGTCGCGTGACGACGTGGACCCGGCGAAGATCGGGTTGTTCGGCCTCGGCAGGGGCGGTGAGGCGGCCCTCACCGAGGCGGCGTCGGACGATCGCGTCAGTGCCGTCGTCGCCGAAGGGCCCGGCCGCAGGACTCCGGTGGATACCGTCACCCTGCCCTTCGGTCCGGCGGGCTGGGCCCAGGGTTTCAACGAGATGGTCAGCTACGCCGGAACCGCGTTGCTGCGTCAGGCCCTGCCGCCGCGGAGCCTGCAGGGAGCGATCAGGAGCACCGCTCCGCGTTGGGTCATGTTGATCGGCGAGCAGGGCAGCATCGACGCGAGTCGCGTCTACCAGCAGGGCTCGCGCACCAACGTGGTCGTGTGGGAGCTTCCTGACACTCCCCCGTCGCAGGCGTACGACCTGCACGCGGCGCCGTGGGAGGAGGAGGTCACGACGTTCTTCGACCGCACGCTCTTCCCCCGCACGGTGCCGCGCCAATAGCCGGCATGGGTGAGGACCGGGAGGAGCGGTCGGCCGTCGCCCCGGGAGGGATCGGCGCGCCGCTCCACCTCGAGGGGACAGGTGTCGTCCTGCCGGTGGATCGGGTCTTCGCGATCGTCGATGCGGTCGTGGCGATCGCGATGACCATCATCCTGCTCGACATCAGGATCACACCCGGGCTCGACGACGGCCCGCTCCGGGACGAGTTGTACCGCACCGTGCCTGATCTCTGGGCGTTCGCGCTGAGCGTCGTGGTGATCGGTCTGTTCTGGCGGCACCATCACATGGTGATGCGGCACGCCGCCCGGATCGACGCGCCCCTGCTCTGGCTCAACTTCGCGTTCATCGCCATGGTGTCGCTGATCCCGTTCCCGACCTCCGTGCTGGAGGACTACGTGACGAAGCCGGTCGGTCCGACGCTGTACGCGATCGTGATCGCCGCCCTGGCCTCCGTCCTGGTCCTGATGTGGCTCCACCTGACCCGGGAGGCCGGGCCCGCGCACGCGCCGATCACCGGGACCGCCAGACTCCGGCCGCTCGTCATGCAGCTGATCGTCGTCATCGTGTTCCTCGCCTCGATTCCGGTGGCCCTGAGTGCGCCTGCCCTGGCGCCGTACGTCTGGCTGGCCGTACCCCTGCTCAGCGTCATCGCCGTACTCCTCCTGCGCCGACACGACCGGGCGAGTCAGAACCGGGCGAGTCAGGACCGGACGAGGCAGGACCGGCCAGGGAACGGCCCGTCGATTTCTGGTTGACCCAACCCCAGGCGCCTGGTTGCATGAGCCGCCGCGTCGCGGCCGTCGACACGGTTCGCGCCCCCGAAGCCCAGAGAAGATAGGCCTTGACCAGCGACCTCCACCACGGCTCCGTCACCAGGCTCGCTGAGCTGATCCGCGGCGGCGCGCTCTCGTCGTACGACCTCGTGACCGCGCACCTGGCGCGCATCGAGCGGCGCAATCCGTCGCTCAACGCCGTGATCGAGATCGCCGACTCCGCCGTCGCACAGGCGCTGGAGGCCGACCGCGCGACCGCGCGTCGCGAGGTGACCGGACCGCTGCACGGCGTCCCGTTCACCGTGAAGGACGTCTACGCCGTGTCGCCGGAGACCGCCCAGCTGCGGGCCGCTCCCGGAATGCCACCGCGCCCCGACCGGCCGACCGCCGATCGAGACGTCGCGCCCGCCCGGGACGCCACGGCCGACCGGGACTCCACGGCCGTCGCGCGGCTGCGGGCCGCCGGCGGGATCCTCGTGGGGGTCACGAAGGCCACCCTGTGGACCGACCGCGAGGCCCACTGGGGCGTGACACACAATCCGTACGACCTCAGCTGTACGCCGGGAGGCAGCAGCGGAGGTGAGGCGGCCCTCGTCGCGGCGGGCGTGTCCCCACTTGGCATGGGCAGCGACTCCGGCGGCAGCCTGCGCCAGCCGGCGCACTTCTGCGGGGTGGCGACGATCCGCCCTTCGAACGGCCGTGTGCCCCGCGCCACGGACGCCGACGGGATGTATGACCCCCGCACCGTCGCCGGTCCCCTCGCCCGCACCGTGGCCGACGTCGGGCTGGCCCTGTCGATCATCAGCGGCGCCGACTGGCACGATCCGACGACACTGCCGGTACCGCTCGGCGACTGGCGTGCCGTCGAGCTGGCAAGCCTGCGGGTCGCCGTCCACGCCGACAACGGCCTCGTCCCGGCGACGGCGGAGACCGTCGCGACGGTACGCCGGGCCGCCGACGTCCTCGCCGACGCCGGAGCCCAGCTGACCGAGGTCGTGCCACCCGAGCTCGACCTGGCGTGGGACATCACGCTCGACTACTGGCGCAGGTGCGGTGGCGACGGGACTCTGCGGGACTACTTCGGGCTCCTCGACCGGTGGCAGGACTACCAACGGACGGCAGGGGCGTTCATGCGGGCGTACGACCTGATCCTCTGCCCGGTCGAGGCATCCCCGGCGCCGCGGCGAGGAGGCGGCGCCGATGGGAACGGCGGGGGTGGCGGGGACCGCCGCGAGCAAGGGGTTCCGGAGTTCACCTACACGGCACCGTCGAGCCTGCTCGGCTGGCCGGCCGCCGTCGTTCGCGCCGGAACCTCGCGCGGCGGACTCCCGATCGGCGTCCAACTGATCGCCGGGCCGCTCCGCGACGACGTGGCGCTCCGGGCGGCGGCCGCCGTCGAGGCGGCGACCGGAGGGTGGCAGCCGGCCGCCGGCATGGCGTGAAGCTCACACGGCTACCGGGACGGCCCCAGTGCCAGAGTCAGGAGGTCGACCGGTCCCACTGCGGCGCGACCCCCGGCTCGACGAGTCCGAAGTCGGGTGCGCCGGTCAGGGCCTGCTCCTCACCGCCTGGTACGTACGTCACGATCAGCCGGAGTGGGCGCCAGCTCGTGTTCAGCGTCGAGTGGTAGGCCGCGGTCGGCACGTGGACCGCGTCACCCTCCCGGATCACGAACGGTTCCTCGTCGTGGACCATCTGCAACGCCTCGCCGGAGATGACGTAGATGACTTCTTCGGCGTCGGGATGGTTGTGCCGGGCGTGTCCACGGCCGGGGTTGACGATCACCTCGCCGAGACTCGACGCTGCGCCATCGATGCGCTGCGGCGTCACGAACCACTTGATCGAGCCCCAGTCGAACGTCATGGTGGTCAGTTCGTCTGGCCGGATCCGCACGCGAGCCCCTCTTTCGACGACAACGGTCTCGACAGCCTGCGACGCTCGGTGGGCGACGCTTCGGCACGCGACAGCTCAGCTGAGCGGCGAGGGAGATTGGTCCCCCGGGCGTACCGTCAGACGGTTACCCGGGGGCGCCTTGTTTCTACGGCTTCGGCGCGGCGTTGTCAACGCTCCGCTGGATTCTCGCACGCGACCCTCGCTCCGCCAGATCGCCTGCGCACCTGCGCGTGCCTGCCTATCCCGCATCGCGGTGACCCACGACTCGGGACACTCGCCGGCGATGCCACGCAACTGCTCCGACTCGTCGAGCAGGGCCCGCAGCAACGCCCGCTGCGCCACCAACCTGCGGGGACGTCCGTACGCATCGAGCAGGCAACCGTGGCGGCTGACGTAGACATCACACCCGTCGAACGGCGCGCCGCCGTCCGCCTCCAGGACACCGAACGCTTCAGGCAGGCGGACGCGGTCATAGCTGGGCTCGGTACGGTCCACGGCGGCGAGCTGGACGGGATCCAACCACACCACGAAGGCGTGCCCCATCCCGCCATCGGTGGGTACGGGCGTGGCAGGTACGTAGCCCGGCCGGCTCACGTGCGCGGAGACACCCGCGGCGAGGCCGTGGAGTTCGACGTACGCCATGGGAACGACCAGCGGATCGGGTGCGGAGCGCCCGGCAGGGGCGAGCTTGGCGCGGAGCTGCGCGGGTGCGGCGTTCGATCCGACCGCGACCACGGGCGTGCGGTGCACGAGGGGCGCGACGTGCAACCGGGCGAGTTCGGCGTCCACGGCCGCCCAGGGAATCTCGCGGTAGCGGGGACCGACGACCAGTCCGGATGAGGATGGCGTCGTCCCTGGATAGGTGAGCGGCGAGGTGTACGGAGTCTCCTCGGCATCGCCCGGGCGCGGATCGGCGGCGGTCATGAGTCGACGACCGCGAGTTCAGCGACGATGGTGCGGTGGTCCGCTCCCTGGATCGTGCGTTCCGCCACCGAGACGGCGGCCAGTCCGTCGCCGTGCAGCACATGGTCGAGCTGGATCAGTGGTGGCAGCGTCGGCCTCCCTGCCGGCCAGGTTGGCGCCCAGCCGCGACCGAGCTCCGCGTGACTGTCGACCAGGCCGTCGTCCAGGAGCGACCGCATCGGCGCGTGGTCGAGGGTCGCGTTGAAGTCGCCGAGCAGCACCGCGTCCGCACCGGTCTCGGTCGCCTCATCCCGCAACGCCCGCAGGTCGAGGTCCCAGCGGCGCGGATCGCCGGCCGGATAGAACGTGTGCACCGCCACGAGGCGTACGACGTGACCGCCGACGTCGATCCCGGCCGTCACCTGGGGCCAGGTGGTGGGCCGGTCGAGGACTCGCGCGTCGATCAGCGGCCGACGAGAGTAGAGCGCCGTGTCGGCTTCGGGTCGCACGATGCGGTACGGCATCAGTTCCCGCAGACCCGCGCCGTCGAGGGCATGGGCGCTGTCCGGCGTCATCTCCTGCACGGCGAGGACGTCCAGCCGGGCCGTACGCACGAGGTCGACCAGCGCCGCCTCGTCAATCCTGCCCAGGTAGGCGTTGCTCGTCGCCACCCGCAGCCTCGGCGCCGTCGCCGGAACATCCCTCGCGTCCGGAACGAACCGCGGAAGAACCATGGCGAGTTCCACCCCCAGCAGGACGGCTGCCACCAGGGCCAGGCAGCGAGCCTTCACCCCGAGCAGAACAAGGGCGACGATCGCCGTACCGGCGGCGACGTACGGCAGGCCGGCCATGGGCAGGGCAACGGCAGTCCCCGCATCGAGTCCAAGGAGCCGTGCGGCCGTCAGAGCCGCACTGGCGGCCAGGGCGAGTCCGCAGCCCACCAGTGCAACGAGTCGGCGGGTGATCCTCGTCGGTGCGGGTGAACTGTGCTCAGGCTCCACCTGCGCCGTGGCCTCCGTCGGCGCGCCGTCGGGCAGGACGGGGGCGTCGGCCGCCTGAACGCCCATCCTCGTCACGGCGACCCACCCGGGACAACCGACCCGCTGCCCGGCACGCTCCGCTGATGAGCACGCCTCGTGAGATGACACCCGGTGCTGAGGCCCAGCGTCGTGTTGACGGCGGTCCCGAACAGCAGTTCCGCGCCGTACGTGTCCACGAACGACACCTCGTGGTCGCCAGGACGTTCGACGACGACCGTCGGCGCACCGAACCCACGTCGACGCACCACCCCGGCAACCAATGAGCGCGCACCAGGCCAGTCGGTGTCGCCGATGGCGCCCGGCGAGACACCCGCGTGGTACCGACGGACTTCCGCGTCCTCTCCCAGTGTTGCGTACTCCCCCACACCGCCGGAAACGTTCGCGAGCTGAATGCGGTTCACCCAGGGGCGGACGCCCACCTTATCGACAAGGCTCGTCCGCAGGGCCGTGAGCAGGTCAAGGTAGCCGACTTCGACGTCCTCGATGTCAGGGCGCTTCTGCAACTCGGCAAGTGCCGCCTGGCCGCCGGGGACGTTCACTGTCGCATGCCCCAGAGCTCGGGGTGGTCCCCCAGCCCGCGATTGTCACCTCGAACCATCCGCTCGGGCATCCCACCGACGATCACACTCGTGTTGTACTGGCTGGTACTCCCGTCCTCGAGGTAGCTGGTGTGCCCCGTGACGCCGGACAGGTGCCGCCCGTCGGGCAGGTTCGCCTCCGCCGAAGAACCCTGACCCATCCCCGGCAGATGAGTGGGATCCTTACCGAAACGACCGAGGTCACCCACCGGGTCGCTCTTCGCCTCGATGTAGGTGGCATGCCCGTCAGGCACCTTGAGATCGTCCACATTGCTGGTCCCCACTCCGGGCGAGCCGAGGAAGACCGCCTCGTCGACCCCGGTGTTCTGCCGCAGGGCGAGACCCGTCGTCGTCGAGCCGTACGAATGACCGATCGCGGTGACGTGCGCGTCGGAGTCACGCGCGGTGTCGATGCCCTGCAGGAAAGGCGCCAGCTTGGCGGCACCGCGTTCGGCCGCGCCCTGCGTCACCACCGAGTTGGGGTCACCGATCGTCTCACCGATCTGTGGCGCCTGGTAGCCGATCCAGCTCACGGTCGCCACCGAACCGCCGTCTCCGTAACGCCCGAGCTCGCCTTCGGTGCGGTACTTGAGCTGTGCCATGTTGGCGTCGTACTGGCCGAGACTGTCGCCGACATTGGACGTCAGCCCAGGCGTGAAGACGGCAACGTGATCAGCCTTGTCCACGTTCCCGTTGGCGACGGCCGCCTCCGCGCGTTCGGACGACGTGTCCAAGAGCAGCAACTGGCGCTCGCCCGGCTTCGCGAGCGCGCCCTCGATCGCCTTGATCGACTGGAGCTTCTCGTCGAGGAACCGGAGCCTGGCTTCGACGTCGGTGGCGCTGCCGCCTCTGGCGTGCTGGGTTCTCGCGTACTGCGAAAGCCGGTTCCGCTCCGCCAGCAGCCGCTGTTTCTCCCAGGCGAGCGTCCTGCGGTTGGCCTGGTCGCGGGCGGTGAACGGGATGCCGTCGCGGTTCCCGATCCAGTCCGGCCGATTCGCGATGATCCAGTTCTTCTCGTCCGCGGACAGGGTGTCCCACCAGCCGGCGTTGTCGCCCGGAGATCCCTTGCCAGGCGGGGGTTCCACGGTCGAGAGCCAGCCCAGCTTCGCTCCGGCCGCCGCGGCGGCCGCGAGGTTCGTCGCGCCGCCGTCACCGATCTGGCCGGTCGCGACCTTGTGAAGGACGGTGGCCAGGTCGTTGTCGATGTCGCTCGCTCGGCGCAGGATCTGCTCCACGCGGTCCTGTAGCTCGAACCAGATCCGTTCGCGTTCGCGCTGGACCTCATCTCGTTGGTCGGCGGGCACGTTCTGCGGCAGTGCGACATCGGCGATCGCGCCATCGCCGCCGATCGCGAAACCATGCTTGTGGGCAAGGGTTTCGGCCTCTTCGACACCACTCCGCAAACCGCCGATGGCATCCGCCGCCTTCGCCAACGCCGTCCTGGTCGCGGACACACCCGCGACGAGCCATTCCATCCGGTTCGTGATGTGCTTGCGCGTCTCCTGGGCGGCTCTCGCCGCGTCGCCGATCCACCTGGCCGGCGTACCCATGTCGGAGTACTCGTCGGAAAGGCCGAGCAGCCGGTCGGACTTGCGCTTGAGCGCGCGTTCGGCGTCGTCGAGTGGCTTCGGCCGCCACTTTCGTACGTCTCCGTAGGTGACCATCGCTGTTCACCCCCACTCAGCGGTAAGCGGAGAGATCGCGTGCGGCCGCGTCCTCGTGCGTCTCGTAGTTGTCGGCGGCGGACCGCAGTGCCTTCGCGTAACCGGCGGCCTGTCCCACCCACCAGGCGATCTCGTCGGTCCACGCCTTGCCCAACGCCCCGAGGGCGGCGACGCTCCGACCCCCCGGCACGCCGGTGGCCGCGTCGTCGATGGCGTCGGCGAGCCCCACGGCGGTGACTTGTTCGCCGGCCGATTCGGCCGCTTCGGCGGCATCGCGTAAGGCACCGATCTGCGTCTGGTACGTCACCGAACGCCACCTTCCCGAGCCGCCCTCGTCGCCTTGGCGTCCCATGGTCCTGAGCCGACCTGTAGCCGTGCTGTACTCGTGCTGAAACGCGTCGAGAACCGGTGCCGGCATTCCAGCCGTTAGCATGCTGGCCGTGGGACGTCTCTCCGAATCGGATGCCACAGCTGTGATGATGGCGTCAGACTTACGCCCCCTGACTCCTTACCCAGGGGCTGGGAAGCGGTGGACGTGCGAATGCCTCAGGTGCGGCCGAGTTGTGGAACCGATACTGCTCAACGTCCAGTCCGGAAGGCGGTGTCGCCCCTGCGAGGAGGAGGCACTCGCCACCGGGCCTGGCGTAGTTTACGGCTCCCGTAAGCACCGAGAAGCCTCATCAGAGCTGGACTGAGGCGCCTCCACCTGGAGGCGTGGGAGCGGGTCGCAGCGGCAAGACCGCCGCCGCGCCACCTTCCACTGATCGCCACCATGCCGTAGTTTCCCGTGCTGTGCGGACTCCCGATCTCACCCGCGTCGTGGACAACGTGGTGGCCGCGTTCGGCCTCGGCAGCCACCTCGGCGCGACCGCGGCTGAACCGGTGCGGGAGGCCTGGTCCAACGACGTGCTGCGCGTGCGCACGACCTCAGGTGCGTACGCGGTCAAGTTCTTCCCTCGTGAGCTCGGTCCTGAGCAACGTGCCGCTCTGCGGAACGGCATGGAGGTCGAACGGATCGTCTTCGACACCGGCCAGGTTCCGATGCCGGAGCCTGAGCCCGATCCGGATACCGGTAGCTGGCTGCTGGAACTCGCCGAACCTGGCACTGGTGCCCCGAGGCTTGTCCGTGTCCATGCGTGGGTGGACGGTACGCCGTGTTCGGACGTCGCACCGTCGGTCGATCTGGTCCGCGATGTCGGGCGCTCGCTGGGCAGGGTCCACGCGCTGGGGCTCCCTGGTGGTGACACGTCCGGTCTGCGCGGGGTTGACCTCGAACGGTGGCAGCGGGCGATCGAGTGGGCGAGATCCGCGACGGCACCGTGGGCCGCCGAGCTGGCCGCGTGTACGCCCCTCGTCGAGGAGATGGCCGGCCGGGTGGACCAGGTCCGTGCGGCGCGCCTGCCGATGCGGCGGAGTCACCGCGACCTCGACCCCAAGAATGCCGTCGTACGCCCGGATGGCCGGGTCGCCCTCACCGACTGGGACTACGCCGGACCGGTCCTCCCGGGTGTCGAGCTCGTCGTGGCCGCATCGTCATTCGCCGGCGTGGAGCCAGCTGTCGCTGAGCAGGAGCGGTTGGTGGCGGAGTTCGTGGCGGCGTACCGACTGGCCGGCGGTGACGCCGAGGCTCCGGACGCCTGGGCGATGGCCGCGGAGTTCGACCTCGACTGGCTGTTGCGCAATGTCGAGGGCAGCCTCCGCCCGCAACCTGGCGACGACATCGAGCTCCGGAGACGACTCGCCCCGGAACTGATCGCCTCGTTGGCCGCGGACGTCACAGCCCTTGAGCGCTGGGCACGGCTGATCGCAGTTATTCTGTCGGGGTGATCGACATCCCCACGAGCTTTGCCCGCGGGATTGTCGAGCGTGAGGGCGAGTCCGCGCATGCGTGGGTGCAATCCCTGCCCCGCTTGGTGGATGAGATCCTGCAGCGGTGGCGTTGCACACCCACCGAGCGGATCGTCGGCGGCGGAGTCGGGATCATCCTGGCTGTCCGTCGTCACGATGGTTCACCTGCAGTGGTGAAGGTCTCCTTCCCTCATCCGGGCAACGTGTACGAGCCACATGCCTTCGCCACCTGGGGTGGACGTGGCGCCGTACGCCTGTACGAACGCGACGACGCCAACTTCGCCATGCTCCTGGAACAGGCCGATTGGCAGACTCTTGACGACCTCGGCGACGTCGACCAGGCAATCGCGGTGGCAGGACACCTCGCCCGACGACTGGCCGTTCAAGCCCCACCCAGCCTGCCCCGGCTCTCCGATCAGGTCGAGGAGTGGGAAGAGACGCTCCGCAAGGACGCCGACAGTCTGGGCCATCCCCTGTCGCAGCGTGCGCTGGCTGCTGCACTCGCCACCCTCCGAGACCTCGGCCGCAACCAGCCCGACACCATGGTCCACGGTGACCTGCACTTCGGAAACGTCGTGCGCGCCGAGCGCGAGCCATGGCTGGTGGTCGACCCCAAGGGATACGTCGGCGACTTGGCCTTCGACGCACTCACTGTGCTCGTCCGCGGCGTCGACAGCCTGCGCGAAGCCGACGACCTGGAGGCTGAGCTGCGGCGCCGGCTGGCAATCTTCTCTGATGCGGCCGAGGTCGATCGCGAACGAGTGACCCGATGGGTCCAGGCTCGTACGGCGATCGGCGCCCACCACAGCCGGAGGGTCGGCGACCCGGCCTGGGCAATCCACCTGCTCGAGCAGACCGCCGAATTCCTGGCTCGATAGCAACCAGTTCATTCGTGCGTACGGGTGGCACCTTCCGTTGTGCGCCGGAGGGAGCCGCTAGTGATCATCCACGCTCGCGCTGGAGGGGACTGGTGGTGCCGTCGCCGGGTCTGGATCTTCGGCACTCTGGGCAGCATCGCCTCTGGCAGCGAGCCACCTCCGATGGAAAGCGCCGTAGCTGGGGAACCGCGTCGTCACGGCCTCCTGCACGACGGCGTACAGCGCATCCGGAGCGCGGAAGGCACGTCGGTCAAGGGTGCCGTCGGCAAGGAAGACAAGCACGGTGCGGGCCATCACGTAGGCCGTCGTGCGGCCGTCGATCGGCGCGCCGAGCGAGAACTCTTCAGGCGCCATGAACCGGTCCGAGCCGAACATCCGTCCCATGTCGTTGCGGAAGGGCCCGGGCCGATAGCAGTCCAGGTCAATCACGGTCAGCTGCCGGCGGTCGAAGTGGTAGAGCAGTCCGCCGTCGTAGAAGTCTCCCTGGATCCAGCCGGCGGCGTCCAGCCGCTCGTGCAGATCGAACAACCCATCGAGAGCAACCAGGATCTCCTCTGCGGGCAATGAGCGAAACCGCTGGAACGCAGTCGTGGGATCATTCCGTCGATCTCGCGGAGTGCCGAGGTGGTCGCCGTCCCGCCATTCGTAGGCCAGCAGAGGTCCGACGGGCGACTCGATCAGCCCATGGAAGGTGGGGAGGAGCGGATGGTGGATCATCTCGGCGAGCCGGGCGGCGTTGCGGAGCAGCCTCACGCGGGCATCAAAGTCCAGATATGGGGCCGTGTCGGTCGGATCTCCCGCGGTCTTGACGAAGAGTCGCTGGCCGTCCGCGTCGACGCCGTAGGAGATGTTGCCGGAGCCTTGGGTGTTGGCGCCGAAACGGGCGAAGACTCCGCCGAGCTGTTCGAGGTAGACGCCCGGTGGGTTGTCAATCGCACGAGGGAACATTCGTGCGACCCTACCGAGCCGGATCCGGGACGTGCGATCCGGTTTGTGCCGCGTCAGCGGCGCGTACTCTCTCGGACCACGACCGTCCACGGTGCCGGCGCAGGCGAGGGCTCCAGACCCAGGACGGCGCGCGCACACTGCGCACCCTGGTCGCGGAGCGACTGCGCCACCGTCGTGAGTCCGAGGTCGGCGGCGATCGCCGCGTCGTCCCACCCGCTGACCGCGACGTCGTCGGGAACCTTGCCATGGGTCGTACGAATCGCTCGGACGACGCCCGCGGCCAGTTCGTCGCTCATGGCGGCGATGGCGTCCGGCGGGTCGGCCCTGGCCAGTAGGCGTGCGGTGATCCGCTCCGCCTCGTCTGCCGCATTGTGCGCGCACACGGCGACGACGACGTCGCGCCACGGCCGGCCGTGTTCCTCCGCAGCCCGCTGGAATCCGGTCAGCCGGTCCCGGGTCACGGGGAACCGGACGTATGCCGTGTCGGGGCCCGTCACCACTGAGCTGACCCTGGCGCGGTCCAGCGGGAAGCTCATGACCAGTGGACGCCTGGCGCCGGAGAAGGTGATCCGTCCCACCGCGTACGCCGCGGCCTCGTTGTCGATCGTCACAAGTCCCAGGCCGTCGACCACCGGCCCGCCATGGACGACCGCCGGCCGCCCCAGCGACGCCACAGTCGTGAGCGCAGGGTCGTCGTCGGAGGTAGTCCAGAGGATGAAGCCGTCGACGGTCGCCGCCCGGATCCGCTGGCCGTCATCGGCAGCGCCGGTGATCGGCAGGATGGTCATGCCGTACGCGCGATCCGCGCAGACGTCTGCGATGCCGGCCAGGAACGACGCGGCCTGAGGATCCTCGAAGGCGTAGCTCAGGTGCTCGCCGAGGATGACCCCGAGCGTGTGCGTACTGCCGCGGCGCAGCGATCGGGCGCGCGGATCCGGACCGGGATAGCCGAGTTCTGCCGCCGCGGCGAGCACCCTGGACCTTGCCTCGGCGGAGACGCGGCCCGGCTGACTGTAGGTGTACGAGGCAGTCATGACAGAGACACCGGCCCGCGCGGCGACCTGGCTGAGGGTCGGGCGCCTGACGCCGGCCGGGGGTGTCACGCCGACAGCCTATTGCGGTTGTTGCGCCTGAGTTGGTGCGCCCGAGTCGCCACGTCCGGTGTGGGTCAGCGAGCGTGTGTATCGTTACACGAATGTCGGAACAGCCCCGGGAAACCACTCGCCCACCGCACGGAGGAACACGGGTCCACCGCGGTGGACCCGGCCCAGGGCGCACGCATGGGAGGCGTGGCGGCTCAGAGCCTGACCACGTGGCGGTCCGCCGTACCGTCGCCTCCGCTGTCCTGGCGTTCGCCGCGTTCGGTACGTTCTGGGGCGTCTGGGGAGCGTCCGTTCCGCGGGTCCAGGACCAGGCTGGGCTCACCGACGGCCAACTCGGGTTCGCGCTCGTGTTCGTGGGCGCTGGTGCCCTGCCCGCCATGCTGGTGGCTGGCAGGGCGCTGGACCGGTGGGGTCGGGCCGTCGTGGCGCTGACCATCGCTGCTCTCGGCGTGTCCGGCGCCGTCGTGGCCCTCACCGCGGTGGGGGTGAGCAGCCTCTCGGTCGGCCTTGCTCTCGTCGGCGCCTCCAGCGGTGCGGCCGACGTGGCGATCAACGCGGTGGCCGGCCGGGCAGAGAAACTCGCCGGTCGGCCGGTCATCACCCGGGCGCACGGGGTCTTCTCCGCCATGGTGGTCGTCGCCAGCCTTGGCTGCGGGCTCGCCTCGTCAGCGTCCCTGCCGCTGGCAGTTCCATTCGTCGCTGCCGCTGTCCTCTGTCTCGTCGCCGCGCTCGCGGTCGGCACGATACGACCTCCCGGAGGCGGTGGGACGCCCGACCTTGCGGCCAAGCCCCCGGACAGCAACCGTCCAGACACTGACGCTCCAGACACCGCCGTTCCAGACACTCACGCTCTGAACGCCGACGCTCCGGACGCCGGGCCTCCGATCGACGGTCGACCCAGAACCGTCCCGCTGCTCCTCCTCGGGGTCCTTGGCGCCCTCGCCTTCGCCAGCGAGAACGCCCACCAGAGTTGGAGCGCGGTCTACGTGCACGCGGAGTTGGGCCTGGGGCCCGGTGGCGCGGCGGTGGCCCCGGCAGTGTTCGCCGGCACCGTCGCACTCGCGCGGTTCGCCGCTGGTGGCCTCGGACCGGCGTACGCCCGCGCCGTCCTTGTGGTCGGCTCATCGGTCGCCGCCGCCGGTGCCACCGTCATGGCCGTCGCGCCCACGTTCCTCGTCGCGGCACTCGGCCTCGTACTCGCCGCGGCCGGCACCGCCGTCCTCTTTCCGACCCTCGTCGGCCTGGTCTCGCGCAGCGTGGACGAGCGGCACCGAGGTCGTGCGACGTCCCTCGTCAGCACCACGTCGTACCTGGGCTTCCTACTCGGACCCGGCTACGTCGGCCTCTGGGCGGACGCGGTCGGGCTGCGCGGGGCAATGCTTGCCGTGGCGGCGCTGGCGGCAGTCCTCTGCCTGCTCACGCCGGCGCTGCTGCGGCTCGGCGGACACGGACGGCTTCCTGCCTTGCCATAGTTCCCTTCTCGCATGCACGCCGATCACACGCCACGGTGACGAAAGGTGGATGAGACAAGTCCGTTCGCCATCTGGGGCAACTGCCTGGCCGTTCGGTCGGCCAGCCGGGTCGGCAGATCGGACGGACCGGCGTCGTCGCCATCGTGCTCGGTGGTATCGGGGCGGTTGTTCTGATCATCGCCGCTGCCGTCACCTTTACCGCGGTATCTGGCGATCGGCAGTCTGGGGCCGACGGCTCCGCGGTTGATGGGTCCGCGGCTGATGGATCATCGGAAGTGAATGCCGGACCGAAGCACCCCGTCCAGCACGACAGACCAGGGTATGAACGAAAGAGGTTGAGCTCAGGCGTCGGCGACCCGATGGCCCTCACGATGAGTGAAAGCCCCCGACGCATCGAGCTCGGCGGCAAGCCGACGCTCGACCCCTGCAACGTGCTCCCCCTCGCCGATGTCACCGAGCTCGGCCATTTGCCGATCGCGAACCCTCTTCCGACCTCGATCAAGCGGTCGTTCTACGACGGCGTCGGGCGCGGCCGGTCGAGGCCCCAGCTACCTGTCGACCTTCACCGGTACGTACGCCCGGTGGGCGTACGCGATCGAGCCCGGCACCAAGACGATCGATGTGGAGACGTACCAGTCGTTCAACGTGCTCGACGAGGATGTCCTCGCGGAGATCGACCGGCGCTACAAGTCCGGTCCGATGGTCGGTGGCTATGCGACGGACAGCCGAGAGGGCAAGTACTTCATGTTGCGCGGTGAAGGTGCCACCGTGCACCTCTACACCGACACCGGCGATGGACCGAAGCTGCTCGACCGGATCGCCCGCAACCTCGCCGCCCTGGCCCAGGACCCTGGTGGTCCAGCGGTCGTGACGTACAAGTCGCCGACCTTCCCCGCCCCGGTGGCCCGCGCCTGCGACCTGATCGACAATGCCGACATCAAAGCCCCACACCGGCAAGGACGCCAGCCCGCTGGTCGAAGAGAACGTCGCAGGCGCTACCGGTGTGCTCGTCTTCCGCGAGGTGGGTGACCCGACGGAGAACAACTACGTCCACAACGAATGCGTACGCCATGAAGGTTTCGCCGAGGAGTCCGACGCCGACATTCTCGTGCCGGACGCCGGCCTCCGGGTCGCGACCATGAGCTTTCTGGACGCCAAGGCCGCACACAACTACCTGTCGTTCATCCCGGTGGGAGGAATAGACAAGAACGTCGAGGAGGTCGACGGTCCCTCCGACGGCGCGTTCAGCTACATCACGGGTGGCAGCGGGAACCTCGAGGTGGCGTTCCAGTACGAGCGTTTCGTCGTCAAGATCTCTCCGACGGAACGGTGGGACCCCCAACAGGACCCGGGTCCGGTGGTCGACTCGTTGCGCCCCCTGGTCGCCAAGATGACCGCCAAGCTCGACCGCCTGTAGGCGTCCGAGGTCCGTCGACACGAGGTCGTGGCCGACGTCATGAGCTGGTGAGGATGACAAGTTGCTGGGTCGCTCGGGTCATCGCGACATAGCGGTCGACCGCTCCTTCGGTGCCCGTGCCGAACGACCCAGCGCCGAATGACTCGCTACCGAATGACTCGGGGTCGAGGAGGACGACCAGGTCGAACTCGAGTCCCTTCGACAGCTCCGGGGTCAGCGAGCGGACGCGGGACGTCGCCCGCGACGTGCCATCCGCCATCCCATTGGCACCGATGACGCAGGCGATCCCGTCGGCATGCTCGGCGAGCCAGGTGTCCAGGATCGGGCCCAGCTCCGCAGTAGATCCGTACACGACGGGGTTGCCCGTGCTGCGGATGGACGTCGGCACGTTGGCGTCCGGGAGCACGGCCCGGATGACCGGCTCGGCTTCGGCCATGACCTCTTCGGGCGTCCGGTAGTTGATGCTCAGCGAGGCCAGGTTGATCCGGTCGAGCCCGATCCGCTCGAGCCGTTCCGGCCACGACTCTGCTGTTACCGCCCCTCTGCCCTTCGGGCCCACCCCTCGTGTGAACCCGTGCCTGGCCTGGGCACGGTCCCCGACGATGGTGAAGCTCCGGGACGGGCAACGGAGCAGCAGCATCTGCCATTCCGCGTCGGTCAGCTCCTGAGCTTCGTCCACGACAATGTGCGCGAACGGGCCGGCGAGCAGGTCCGGGTCAGCGGCCAAGACGGCGCCCTCGTCGACCAGGGCACCCCGCAGGTCCTGCCCGCGCAGCATCGACATCACGCCCATGTCAGAGTCGTCGGTCTCGATGAGGTGATCGACGACGTCGGCCATGCGTGCGCGCTCGGCCGAGACGGCAGCCTCCTGGCGGCGCCTGCGTCGTGCGGCCTCCGGGTCGCCGAGCCGCTGGCGTGCCGCGTCCAGGATTGGCAGGTCAGACACCGTCCAGGCGCGCGCGTCCTCGCGCTGGAGCCTTGCGACCTCGTCGCGGGTGAGCCAGGGCGCGCACATGCGCAGGTAGGCGGGGACCTGCCACAGATCTCCTACGATGTCGGTCGCTTCCAGCAGCGGCCATGCCCGGTTGAAGGTCTGCACCAGCTCACGGTTGCCTGCGAGCGACCTGCGGAACGCAGTTACCGGGTCTTCGCCCCGCATCCCGTAGGCGTCGAACTCGTCGTCGTCACCGTCCTCTGACTTCTCGTCGGCGACATCCCGGAGCTTGTCGATCAGGATCGCGAGCAGCGCCTCCCAAACCTGGTCACGCGTTTCGTTGTGCGGAGCGCCGGGTTCCGCTGCTTCGAACGCCTCGGTCCAATCGGCGGTGCTGAGCCAGATGTCGCCCCAGGGGGTTTCGACCTCCATCCCCTCGGTGGGTGGATCCTCGTAGAGCCCGACGGCGGGCTCGATCGCCTTCACCATGTCCGCGGACGACTTCAGGCGGGCGACGTTCGGGTCGGTCTCGATCGCCGCCGTGGCTCCCTCAGGGACGAGGTTCCGCAGCGTGCAGGTCTGCACTCCCTCCTCCCCGAGGCTGGGGAGTACCTCGGACACGTACGCCAGGTAGGGCTGGTGCGGACCGACGAACAGTACGCCGCCCCGGCGGCGGCCAAGGCGTGGGTCGGAGTAGATGAGGTAGGCGGAGCGGTGCAGAGCGACGACGGTCTTTCCCGTACCCGGACCGCCGTCGACGACGAGAGCGCCGCGGGAACTCGCGCGGATGATGGCGTCCTGGTCGGCCTGGATGGTGCCGAGTACGTCTCGCATCCGGGGCGACCGGCTGCTGCCCAGGCTGGCGATGAAGGCGGACTGGTCGTCGAGGGCGGCAGCGTGTCCGTCGAAGCCGTCCGAGGTGAACACCTCGTCCCAGTAGTCGCTGATCCGGCCGCGGGTCCAGCGATACCTACGCCGGCTTGCCAGACCCATCGGGTTGGCGTGGGTCGCTCCGAAGAACGGCTCGGCCGCGGGGGAACGCCAGTCGACCAGCAGCCGACGGCCCGCACTGTCCGTGAGGCCGAGTCGTCCGACGTACACAGGTTCGGGGTCGTCGGCACTGACGATGTGTCCGAGGCACAGATCCAGGCCGAAGCGACGCAGGGCGCGCAGGCGAGCGGTCAACCGGTGGATCTCCATGTCCCGGTCCATCGCCTCCTGGCCTTGGCCCCCGGGCGCCTTACGCGCGACATCGAGACGGTCGGACAGGTCGGCGATCGACTGCTCGAGGCACTCCGCGATGGCCACGAAGTGCTGCTCGTCGCCGGCGATCAGCATCGGCTCGGCCTTGCGAGCGAGCTGGTCTGGAAGGTCGAACGCGCTGGTGGTCAGAGGGTTCACGTCAGCAGCTCCGATCGAGCAGCAGCTTCGCGGCCACCATCGCGCCGTCGGTGCGGATCCAGCCGGCCACGGCGGTCGCCTGCGCTCGGGTCTCCGCGGTCAGGGCCGTCTTGAGTGCGGTCGACAGGGACTCCGTGGTCAGAGTCGGGCCGTCGTGGGCCGCGCCGATACCCAGGTCGGCTACCCGGCCCGCCCAGTACGGCTGGTCCCCGATCTGGGGCACCACCACCTGTGGCGCGCCGGCCCGGGCGGCCGTGGTCGTCGTACCCGCCCCACCGTGGTGGACGACGGCGGCCACCTGGCCGAACAGCGCCTGCTGGTTGACCTCGCCGACGGCGAAGCAGTCGTCCCGATCGTCGATCAGGGCAAGGTCTGCCCAGCCACGGGAGACGACTGCGCGGCGACCCTGCGCGCGGATCGCCTCGATGGCCGCCCGGGCGACGTCATCCGCGGCGCGCATCGGAATGCTGCCGAAGCCGACGTACACCGGTGGGGTGCCGGCGTCCAGGAACGCCTGAAGCTCCGTCGGGAGTGAGCGGTCGTCCGGCAGAATCCACGCGCCGGTCTGCACGACGTCGAGGTCCGCCGGCTGCAGCCACGGCCCCAGCACCGGGTCCGCCGCCAGCCACGGACGGTCGGTGAAGAGGTGACCGCCGACGCTGTCGATCGGCGGCAGGCCGATCGACACCCGGTGTGCGTTGATCGGCGTGCCGAACACCGTGTTCAGGCTCTGAGCGTGCAGGTCCCACAGCGCTCGGTTGTCGGTCACGTCCGGTGGCGACGGCCACAGCGGCGGGTGGTGCGGCGACGGCAGCCAGAGCGGACAGTAGGTCGCGTACACGTAGCGGATGCCCAGCTTCTCGGCCATCGACTGCGCGCCGGCCACGGTCGGAGTCAAGCCGGTCGCCACGACCACGTCACATCCCTTCGCCGCCGCGGCGGCAACCGCGTCGAACTGCGCGGTGACCAACCCGGGGGCCAGGTCCGCGGGCGACGGCGGCGTCTCCTCCGTACGCACCCGGCGCACCATCTCGCGCACCGACTGCCCGGCGGGCACCAGCGGCAGGCCGACACGGGCCAGGAGGTCCGCGAAATCCGGGGGCGCGCACACTCGCACCTCCGCGCCCAGCGACCGCAACTGCACCGCCAGCGCCACCATCGGCTCGACGTCCCCCCGCGACCCGTACGTCGACAGCAACACACGCATTTTTGTGCCCCCCACTTCCGCAGATTCTTGCTTCGGCCGACGATTCTCCGGCACGAATAGGGCCTTGCGGCAAGCCCCCCGGTGCGCTATAACTTAGGAGTGGCAGGGAGTGCGGACTCCTTGCCTTTCTCTATGTCCGCTCTGGACGGCGACCTGCTCGCGAAGCGGCGACCTGGCGCGTGCGGCGGCACCGTCGGCGCAGGAGGATCTCCCATGTGCCTGCGGATACAACCGCGGAATGAGGAGAAGATCGCCATGTTGGCACCACGAATGGGGAGTTGCGCACACTGCGTTCCCGGAGCCAGGGATACCAGATAGTTGACCCACCCCTCTTGTGTATAACGAGTCCCGTCGATGGGAAATACGCAACAAGGAACCACCACAAAGTCCACACCACTCGCCAGGCAACCGAGAACCGTTGGCTCAGTCGCCTGATCCGGATGGAGCGCGACTACCAGGTCAAACTCGCAGAGATCAACATCCTCGACGCTTGCTACTATCCGTCGCATTGGATGGGGCCGCTCTCCCCTAACTTGCCGCTTCCGTAAGTCTCGCTGTATCCATTTGGGGAACCTAGCGGCGCGCGGATCTATTATCGTTGGGTCGCATCCGCTCATCGCAAGCCAGTACGAAAGATCGCCGTGTCCACCCGCAACGTCAGCAATGGACACCGCTTCCGGAAACGTCTCACAGATGAAGCTCGCGAAGACTTCTGCTCGAGCCTTGTCGCCCATTCGTAGACCTCCGAAGACGCACGCACGATTCGCGCCACGCGCATGACAACGCTTGCGCTGGTCGCGCCGCTGCGGGGGCTGGTGTGAACCGTCGAGCGCTCACGTGTGCATTGCGCTGTGGATTGGATCCGGACCACGCGAAGGTCGCGCGGTCCGGATCTGAAGCGTGGGGCTTACAGAGGATTGCTGAGAATGTCGGCCAAGTGGTTGAGACCTGCGAAGACCCAGGGCAGGCTCTCCGGGTCGCGTTCGGCCTGGAAATGCAGGATGTCGAACGCGGTAGCGGCTGCACACAGAGCGAGCACTCCTGCCCCGGCCACCGCCTCGCCGCCCTGCCGGATCAGGCAAGTGGTTCCGGCATCGGTGACCCCGGCCGCGATCCAGCGAGGTGTCGGATAGCCGATGGCGTGGATCCGGTTGACCGTCTCGATCAGCCGCGCCCTACGCGCGGTTGGATCGTGTGCTCTCCACTTCACGATCGCCTGTTGCCCGTCGGGGTCGATCAGGACCCGGGCCCCGCCGTTGAGCCCACCACGGCAGCGATCCCGCAGTGCGTACCGTAGTCCGTGGGCTTGGTTGATGTCGTTGACCACCTGCCGTACAGGTTCCGAGGCGGGGTCAGCAAGGTTGAGGTCATTCATGGTGGCGTTCTCTCCCATACGTCGGATGGCCGCCGGTCGGGACTGACAGACGGCAGTCATCTGCGCCGCTGAACCGCGCTGGAGAGATCACGCCACGTGAGGACTCTAGCGACCCGGCCACCGGACGAGCAACGAGTTACGTGGCGCCTCGATGTACTTGCGCACACTCACAATGCGCTGGCCTGCTCGACGCCGGCGTCCCCGAGTGTCCGCCGATGTACTCTTCCTCGATGCGATTACATCCGGAGGCTACGCTTTCAGCCGCTTCGCTCGCCGCCATTTCCGACGCCTACGGTCTGGGGGAGCCACTGGACTCAACGTTCATTGCCCGAGGAGCCATGGGAGCCGTCAACCGCATCACTACTCGCATGCATGGCGAGCGGGTTTGTTGGACCGTGAAGCGCGCGTACTGGAACCATTTCAGTGAAGACGGGATTCGGCGCGAAGTTGACTTCGCAACGCGATGTGGATCAGTCAGGGTACCGGCACCGCGGTCCATCCGGCGGATCGACAACGGTAGCTTCGTGTTGACAGTTGATGATCAGCCGGATGGGAAGAGTCAGTACCGTGTGCTGGCCTGGGTGCCCGGTGAGACTGGTGACCGGGAGGACGATCGCACCATTGCGCCGATAACGGAGTGGATGGCGCGAATCCATAACCTTGCCGTCGACCCGAACGATCACGCAATTGACGACTGGTTCGTGCGGGTGAAATTCAATTGGGACGAACTGGCTACGCGTATGAAGGACCCCGCTCCCGATATAGCCGATGCGATGCACGCACGCAGAGCGGACCTCAATGCGCTCTCCGACCTCGTCAACAGCGCTCGCGAGCCAGGCGCACTGTGGTGTCACACCGATCTCGGTGCCCCGAACCTGATCTGGAGCGACGACGGCCCTTGGTTGATCGACTGGGAGAATGCCGGCCCCTTGGTTCCTCACCAGGAACTCGGATCCTTCGTACGGTCCCTGGGGTCGCGGGTGCGCGGGAAGAGCGCATACTTGGCGTACCGCCGAGCGGGTGGTCCCGCAGAGATCACAGAGCCGAGCCACCTCGCCAGCTCCGTGGCTGTCCATCTCAACTATCTCGGTTGTCAGTCCGAGCTATTACTCGATGCCACGCATCCAGAACAACATGACTTCGCCAGAGAACAGGCCGGCAACGCGGCGAATGACCTGCCGAGCCTCGCCGAGTTGGAGGCCTTGATCGACCACCTGAATGGTCGGACGTAGCCGAGGGGCCAGGAAGTGCTGATGTCTACTGTACGGATGACTGCCGGATGGAGTATCGAGCCGGCCACGACCGCCGAGCTGGCCGACGTCGCCGCCGTGTTGGAGGACGCAGCGGCCTGGCTCAACGAGCGCGGCGTCAGGCAGTGGCCAACCAGGTTTCCCGAACGACTGCTCCTTCCCGCCATCGAAAGCGGGGAGACTTGGCTGGTTCGCGCCGGGGTCGATGTGGTCGCCACGGTCACTGTCGACCACGCCGACGCCGCTTGGGACGATCTCCCTACGGACGCCGCGTACGTGCACCGGATGGCGGTACGCCACCACGGCCAGCAGCTCGGCACCTGGATGCTCGACTGGGTCACCAAAGTAGCCATCGACGAGGGACGGCGAGCAGTGCGCCTGGACTGCGTGGCAACCAACGAGGACCTGTGCCGCTATTACGAACGGCAAGGTTTCCGGAGGATGGGCAACGTAACTGCAGGTGGTATGCCGGGCGAGAGGCTCGCCAGCAAGGCAACTCAGACGGTGGTGCGTCGCTACGAACGAGTGCTGTGACAGCACGACGAAGGCGCGGGCACGCTTAGCAGGTCCGCCGGTCATTGTCAGGCAGGGTTCAGGTCGGTCTTGTCGCTGTGCTTCTCTGCAATACGCTGCGGTCTAGACAGTTGGATGGCGGCGGGAACGGGCGCGCCGCCGGATTTTGGCGCTCGTGGCGACGACCTCCGCGGCGATGCCGCAGCCGAGCAAAACTCCAACGCCGACGCCGATGATGCAGAGCAGCGCCAGGATGTCGAGCACGACCATGCCCCACGGTCGGGTCGCCGCGCGCTGATCCTCATGGCGGGATAGTGACAGGTCGGGACGAACGAACTTCGGAAGGGTCGCTGGACGGCCTGGCGAGCGCACCGTAACTCCCCTGTGCAATCAACGAGCGTCCAAGGTCGCTGGGGTCGTTCCTGCAGGTCAGAGCGTCAGAGGTGGTCCGGCGTGGGTGGTTGCAGTCAGTCGTGTTGCTGTACTTGTCTGTTGTCCGGTACGGAGGCAGTTCTGCCGCGTTCGGAACGTCTGTGCCAGGCGTTGACAATCCACACGACGACTTCCCCGGCGGCCACGCAACCGATCAGGACCCCGAGCACGAGGCCGCACACGCGGACCCACAGTGGGAAGACGGACGCGGGCATCGTCACCATGGCGCCGGCAAGCGTCAGGGAGCAGGCCGAACCCAGCGCGAGCCTCAGCCACACCGCTTTGTCCGGCCGCATGCTCATGGCGGGATGATGGCAGTCCCCAGGAGGCTTCGGAAGCTCCTAGGCCGACCAGCTGCCCGCCGACCAATGCCTCGCGCGTACCCATGCTGATCGGCCACTCCGACAGCTGTGCCGGGCCGTGACGGTGAAAGTCATTCAGGCGGTGCGAGAGGTGTGCTGTTCCTCGTCAAGATCCTCGGTCATGCTGGACTCCTCTTGACGGAGGGGCCTCATGAGCGAGCGACCGCGAGTCAACCTGGCTGAGTATCCATATCTCAAGACCAGAAGTGCCACGTCCTATCTTTCCAAGGATCCGCAAATGCGCGCCCAGCGTTACGAGGACGCCATCAAGAAGGTGCTGGAGTTATGTGACGACGTATCCGACAACCCAATCGATCACGTCCCTCCATGGGAGGGTGAGGACCGGCGGGGCTGGTGGTCAGCGGGCCTGGACGGTAGAAGGCCATCCCACCCGGGAACAGCATCTTGTCGCGTGCATTGCGAGTCTCATCGAGAAGACCATCGCTGAAAAATTGGGTCGCGGGATACGCGCTCCTAGCCGCCCGATGAGCGCGCTTAAGCCCAGGACGTCCGGGCCCGGGGAACTCTCAGATTGGAAACCGTACGAATCGCAGGGAAGAAAACGCCGCTCCCGCAGGGCCGAGTGGCCTGGAGCGGCCTTGCTGACCCTACCTGACCTCGGTTGATGGAACGCGGATGGCACGTCAGCCAGTTGGGTAGCACGCAGCAGCATGCCCGGCGTGATTGCGGATAGGATCTTGCTGCGAGTGACACACGGGACGAGGGGCGTCGCCGTCGGTGCACTCGACATGGGTGGCTCTCGCACGGAGAGGGGTTGCTAACAGAAATGGTTACTCCTGTCTTCACTGTCCACTTACCTCAGTATCGGGTCGACACAGAGCCCGACCATAGGGCCATCGGGAAGGTGGTTGATGCCGAAATACAGAGGCACTTTATGGGCCGAACAGTAGTTGCCCGCGCCCTTTGTTCACGAGATCATCCCGGCAAGACTGTTGATGAAATGATCGAAATCATCAAGCAGCATGGCACTGATCGATACGATCCAAATCGCAAAGGATTCCGGTACGATAATTTGCAAAACAAGCACATTGACCTCTTTGCCTTTCGCCGCAAAGTCACGCAGCGCATGCGGCTATTTTGGGGTCTTAGCTGGGGCTTTTACCATGGCCCAGTTTCCATTGGAAACAAACCGGTCCGGATAGACATACTGATCATCTACGATGCCACCAGGCTCAAGGCAGTCCTGCATCAATACGAAGGCAGGACAGACAAGAAGCGCGATGGATTTGTGTTTAGGGACCCTGCCCGTAAGCAAGAGGCGCTGCTTGGCATAGTGAAAATCCAGTAGCGCCTGCACCGCCTCGGACCCCATCGTCACTGGTCCAGACCAGTCCAGGTCCTGCTCTGTAACGCTCGGACGGCCTCCTCGGCACTCGTATGTCCAGACCAATCCAGGATCGTCCAGCCGATTGTTGCACGCGGGTTGCACGACGACAGGCGGCCCGGCTCTTCCTTGCCCATGCACGCCCGCCGGTCACAGACTCTTCGGTACGCTGCTCTCCCACTTGGGAGGATGCGATGAATCGTCGTCCTTGTGCGGACTCTCGGCTGGGATGTCCCGGGATTGGCGGCCTTCTCACGGCCGCCGGGCCCGCCATGTTGATACTGCCCGGGCCGGGATCGCTCGCGCTGCTCTTCGGCCTGGTCCTCACTGTCGCAGGTGTGGTGCTTGTCGCTGTTGGCTCCCGACCAGCGCCCGATCGACCCGAGCGCGGTTGAGAACCATGACCTTCGTGAAGCGATCTGGCTTGGGGCTGCTGCTGGGAAGTCTCGCCGTGCTCACAGCCTGTCCTTCGAACGATCCGGGCGTGCAAGTCGAACTGAGCGCAAAGGTAGGGTGCGGACCGGCCGACGGCCCGGCGGTATACGTCGTGGTAAGCGCGGAGCCTGCTACTGATCTGCTCGTCGAGATTGTGACTGAGAGCCGAATGCTGGCGAGCGAAGAGGTTGATGCCGGAGCAGTACCTGTGGAGCTGCCGCCGCTCAATCCCACCTATCACAAGGGTGCCCCAGTGGCGAGGCTCTTGGACCACGCGGTCGCCCACGCTCGCGAGGCTGCTTCCGGAAAGCTTCTCGCGGTAACCCCGGTTGAGCCGATGAACGGAGTGTGCCCATAGGCAACGTGGTGACCCGTCGGCTGCACCGATAGTCAACACATATGGAGGTCCAGGGGGCACGTTCGGTGCTCATCTCAGGGACGATAGCCATGACCTGCGAGAAGGCGAGAAGCTAGCCCGCACCCGCATCGCCGCTACGCTAGCAGCGGTCGTCCGATGGCAGAGGAGCCGCCGCCCCTGCCCGAATGAGCGCCGTAACTGAGGTTTCGATGAGTGCAGTTCTCCCGCCGGACGCCAGCCATCCGAGGACGGCCCCCAGTTCCCCAACGCAGCCCGAGTGGCAGAGACGGCCCCGCCACTGAGCCAACCTCTGGGGGTCACCTTTCCCGAACCCGCACGGGGTCGGTTTTCACGAGTCGTCGACAGTCGTGACCGCTGCTGACCCTGACGGACCGTGGCCGGCCGCTCCATCTGGCAGACGATTGGCACGCGGCTCGCTCTCTAGGCTGTCGACCAAGTGCTCGCGTGGCCCGGCGGAGTAGGTCGTTGGTCGCGCTGTGATCGGCTTGGCGTATTCGGGTTGGTGAGGTGCGGCGATGGTGAGTACGGTCCGGCCCATGGACCGAATCCTTGCCCATACGAGGTCGAACCGGCTCGGTTGGAATGCGATCGCCCCGGCTCGGCCATCACAGCCGCCTGAGTTCTTCCTGCAAGGTGGCACCACGCTCGAGGACTGGGAACCTCGACTCCTGCCGGACGTTGCCGGTAAGCGGATGCTTCACCTCGCATGCGCCAACGGCAACGCCTCGATCTCCTGGGCCTTCCTCGGTGCTTCAGTGACCGGTGTCGACATCAGTGACGTCGCGATCGAGGCGGCGAGAACTCTGGCCCGAGACCGGGGCAGACGCGCAGTTCATCGCGGCTGACATGTATGAGATGCAAGCCAGTTGCGGGACTTCGATGTGATCTTTGCCCAAGCGGGCGTCGTGTGCTGGCTCCCCGACCTTGACCGGTGGGCTCAGATGATCGCCGACCGTCTGCGCCCCGGCGGGACGTTCCTGCTCAACGAGCACCACCCGATCTGGGAGGTCCTCGGCGTCCGACGGCCTGGCGAGGTAGCTGTCACCGTCGACTATTTCGGCCGCGGTCAGCCCAAAGAACAGACCTACGACCAGTCCAAGCGCCCGATCGGGTGGACGCCTGAGATCTCGTTCGACGCGTTCCTCTGGCCAGTGAGCGACGTCGTGATGAGCCTCATGCGGGCCGGACTGCGTATCGAGGAGTTCTTCGAGGCGCCGTACCCCACCATGTATGACGGTCTCGGCGAGCCCGCGACCTGGCTGCCAGCGGTCTACGTGATCAAAGCAACGCGCGAATGAGTACAAGCGCACGTCCCGACAAGGTCGCGAGACGAGGTCTTCGTTGAGTGCAGGAGTCTCGCCATGCGCCGGCCGTCCGAGGAGGGCCCCCTAGGGCGCCCGAAAGGGTGGCCGGCGAGCGCCGCGCCAGCGGCGACCTTGATCAAGAGAGCCAGGCTCGGCAATGCTAGGAGCGCGCTGATGCCCAGGTCGCTGTTCTCAGCGTGGGCGACGCCAGGGACATGCCGGCTCTGTCACCACTGTCACCTGTCACTCAACCGTCCTTGACCTGCAGAAGCGGCGTGACAGCGGGCGTGACAGTCATCAGGTTCCTGGCCTCCCACACTTTCCCCAGTCACTACGCAACTCCATACCCAGGTGTGGGGGGGCAGGGGTGTCCTGAGTTCCTTCGCTCCCATTTCGCTGCCAGAATCGGACATCCAACAGCGGGAGGCCCTGGCTGCGTTCGCAACTTGGGCCCCTGGCCTGCGGATTCTTGGGTGGAGCTGAGGGGATTCGAACCCCTGACCCCCTCCATGCCATGGAGGTGCGCTACCAACTGCGCTACAGCCCCGCGGCCCTCTCACTCGGGCCAGGCGAGCATATCTGGTCGGCGTACGCGAGGTGAAATCAGGTCACCGCTCCGCGCGGGCGGGCCACAACCGCGTTGGCCGGGTCCTCAGCGATCATCACTCAGTACCGGCTCAGGCAAGGTTCCGGCGTTCCATTCGACGATCCGCCAGCCGCGTCGTCCCGGTTCGCACACCACCCAGGAACAGTTGCTCAACCCACCCAACGCCTCCCAGTACGCAGCGGGCAGGCCGACCAGCCGGGCGATGCCCACCCGCATGGCGAGGCCGTGACATGCCGCGACCACGGTCTCCCCGTCACGAACGAGATCGATCGCCCGCCGTAAGCCCTTCTCGGCTCGTTCGGCGAGTTCGGCGACGGTCTCGCCGTCACCGCCCCGGCGGTAGTCCTCGCCCGCATCGCCACGTGCCTGGATGTCCGGGAAGCGGACCCGGAACTCCTCGCGCGTCATGCCCGCCCACGAGCCTACGTCGATCTCCCGGAGGTCCAGGTCGTAGGTGACCTCGAGGCCGGTGAGTCGCGCGAGTTCGGCGGCGGTCTGCGCGGCCCGCTGCAGGTCGCTGGACACGATCGCCGCAGGGCGCAGGGCAGCGAGCCGGGCAGCGGCCGCGCGCGCCTGCTCCACGCCGACAGGGTCGAGCGGAATGTCGGTCTGGCCCTGAAACTTTCCCTCGAAGTTCCACGACGTGCGGCCGTGCCGCCACACCACCAGGCGCGCGGCAGTCACAGGTCGGTGCCGGTCGGACGGGGACGGTCAGCGACCGACTCGCCACCGGGCGCCCCCGCGAGGACGGTCTCGGGGAGCGGGATCTCCGGGCAGTCACGCCACAAACGTTCGAGCGCGTAGAACTCACGCTCCTCGACGTGCTGAACGTGAACGACAAGATCGCCGTAGTCGAGAAGAACCCAGCGGTTGTCCCGCTCGCCTTCGCGGCGTGCGGGCTTCGCGCCAGCAGCGGCCAACCGGTCGAGGATCTCATCGACGATGGCGCCGACCTGGCGGTCATTGGTGGCAGAGCACAAAAGGAACGCATCGGCGAGGGCGAGCCGCTCAGAGACGTCAAAACAGATGATGTCGTTGGCCAGCTTGTCAGAAGCAGACCGCGCGGCCAGGTGGGCCAACTCGACGGCGTGGGTGGTTGCGGGCACGAGGTCCTTTCTCGGCGAAACCCGGACATTGCGGCCCGACCCGCCGTTCGCTCATCGGCGTACGAACGACTCCAGGATCTCACGCCGCATTCGCCGAGTTGACCGGTGATTCGAATCTGGCTCAGCCACCGCGGTACATCCGCCTCTTGTTGATGTACTGCACGATGCCGTCGGGTACGAGATACCAGATTGGTTGACCGGCTGCGACGCGCTCACGACATTCCGTAGACGAAATCGCCAGGGCGGGGATCTCCAGCAGCGTGATGCCGTTGGACGGGATCTGGTCGGTGTCGATCGTGTGCCCCGGCCTCGTGCACCCCACGAAGTGCGCCATCGCGAAGAGTTCGTCCACGTCGCGCCAGGTGAGTATCTGGGTCAGGGCATCAGCGCCGGTGATGAAGTAGAACTCCGCGTCCGGCCCGCGCGCCTCGCGGAGATCCCGCAACGTGTCGACCGTGTAGGTGAGCCCTGGGCGGTCGATGTCCACCCGGCTCACCGAGAACCTCGGGTTGGACGCCGTCGCGATGACCGTCATGAGATAGCGGTCCTCAGCGAGGGAGACTTCCCGATCGTCCTTCTGCCATGGCTGGCCGGTGGGGACGAAGATGACCTCATCGAGATCGAACCAGGCCTGCACCTCGCTGGCCGCCACAAGGTGCCCGTGGTGGATCGGGTCGAACGTGCCGCCCATCACGCCCAGGCGCTGCGGCCTTGCGTCGCTCACGTGTGGCCTCCCGCGCCCTGCGCGCTCAACAGCCTCAACCACCCTCTCGCGTACCCGCTCAGCTGTGCGGGCGGCCCTTGCCGATCGCGAGAGTGATCAGGAGGAGCACCGTCAGCAGGACGAAACTTCCCAGGCCGATGACCTCGGCCGGCACCGGCAGCTCGATGTGGTGGGCCGGCCGGGCGAGGACGATGCTGCCGACGATCGTGGCGTACGACTCCATGCCGGGCAGCCTACCGGGCGCGCCATGCCGCCCCCGCCGCGAGGCCCGACCGTCGATCCAGTCCGCTGATCCAGTCTGGCGGTCAGGCGCGGACCTGACCCTCGCCGACCACGACGTACTTCGTCGACGTCAACTCCGGCAGGCCCATCGGACCGCGGGCGTGCAGCTTCTGCGTGGAGATCCCGATCTCGGCACCGAACCCGAACTCCCCGCCGTCGGTGAACCGCGTCGACGCGTTGACGACCACTGCCGCCGAGTCGACCGCCTGCACGAACTGCCGAGCCGCCTGCTGGGAGCCGGTGACGATAGCGTCGGTGTGACCCGATCCGTGCGTACGAATGTGCCGGCAGGCATCATCCAGAGAGTCGACGACAGCACCTGCGATGTCGAGCGAGAGGTACTCGGTGCCCCAGTCCTCTGGTGTGGCCGGCACGACGTGGTCCTTGTCGTACGACCGGATCCGCTCGTCCCCGTGGACCGTCACGCCGGCCCCGGCAAGTGCCGCCAACGCACGGGGAACGAACGTGCCGGCGATGTCGGCATGGACGAGGAAGGTCTCGGCGGCGTTGCAGACGCTCGGCCGCTGGGTCTTGGCGTTGAGCAGGATGTCGATCGCCATGTCGAGGTCTGCCGCGCTGTCGACGTAGACGTGGCAGTTGCCGACGCCGGTCTCGATCACCGGCACGGTCGACTCCTCGACCACGCTGCGGATCAGGGTGGCTCCCCCGCGCGGGATGAGCACGTCGACGAGGCCGCGGGCCCGCATCAGGTGCTTGACGGACTCGTGGCTGTCGCCGGGGACCAACTGGACCGAATCTGCTGGGAATCCCTTGCTCACAAGGGCGTTGCGGAGGGCGGCGACGACCGCTTCGTTGGAGCCACGGGCCGACGACGAGCCGCGCAGCAGCACGGCATTGCCGCTCTTGAGGCACAGGCCGGCGGCGTCGGCGGTGACGTTGGGGCGGGCTTCGTAGATGATCCCGACCACACCGAAGGGCACCCGCACCTGTCGCAGCTCGAGCCCATTGGGAAGGGTGTAGCCGCGGACGACCTCACCCACCGGGTCGGTCAGGGCGGCGACGTCGCGGAGTCCGTCGGCCATGGCGTGGATGCGCTTCTCGTCGAGTCGAAGCCGGTCGATGATCGCCTCGGACGTACCCCCGTCGCGGGCCCGCTCGACGTCACCGGCGTTGGCGGCGATGATCGTGGGCGACGCCGCCTCGAGGCCGGCCGCCATCGCGTGGAGCGCGGCGTCCTTGTCAGCCCGGGAGCGGCTCGCGAGATCGACCGCCGCCGTCCGCGCCCGGCCGGCCGTCTCGCGCACGGCATCGCGATCAGTGCTCATGGTCCGATCCTAGGCGCCCTGCCAGTCCCGGCCGCAAATGACCACGCTGCCCATGCCTGTGGTACCCGGACCCGGCATGTACGCATGGCCCGGTTACCGGAAGCATGCTCAGCGTGGTCATTTGCGCGCGCGGTCGGTTCTCAGCGGGAGCGCGGTTCTCAGCGGGAGCGCGGTTCTCAGCGGGAGCGCGATTCTCAGCGGGAGCGCGATTCTCACATGCGGGGCGCGACCACCGTGTCGTCGGGCTGCAGCGCGCCGAAGTGGTTGCCTTCGGGATCGACGAAGTAGGCCATCCAGCCGACACTCGGAAGTGCCCGCCGTTCGCCGACCTGGCGGCCACCGGCGTTGGCGACGGCCTTCTCCACGACGTCGAGGTCGTCCACCTCGATCGTGCACAGGAACGCCCCCGCCGCGTTCGTGTGATCCACGCTGGCATCGCCCTGACGTGGCGCGAGTCCCCCGTTGATGCCTGCCGTGTCATCGGACCCGGTGGTGATCAACCGGAATTCCGTCGGACCGTTCCAGCGCCGGAACGACCAGCCGAACACGTTCGCGTAGAACCGCTCGGCCCGATCCAGGTTGTCTGCCTTGATCTCGAAGTGAACGACCCGATTCATGCGAGCCTCCGCGTACTTGTCGCCAGCTGTCCCTTCCTCAGAGAATGTCCAGCTTCGACGCGGCCCACACCGTGCGCTGCACGAGTTGTCCGAGGATCGCGAACGGAGGGGTACGACAGATCGGACAGATACCGATCCGTACGGACGACAGATCAGTACGGGCGGACGTCGGCGGCACCGGCGACGGGCGGCGGGGCGGTCCCCTCGTCGACCCGCATGGCGAAGGTCTCCCGGTCGAGTACCTCGAGCCCGATGACCTCCCATCGCGGGAGCCGGGCGCTGTCGCGATGCTCGGTCCAGAGCCGAAGGGCGAG
The DNA here is from genome assembly GCF_040195635.1 of Actinopolymorpha sp. B11F2. Lineage (NCBI taxonomy): Bacteria > Bacillati > Actinomycetota > Actinomycetes > Propionibacteriales > Actinopolymorphaceae > Actinopolymorpha > Actinopolymorpha sp. B11F2. Next base: position 336,874 of record NZ_JBEFTX010000004.1, read on the forward strand.
GGACGCCGCGTCGAGGATGGTGGTGGCCTGCTCCCAGTACCGCACCTCCACCCGGTCGGCCCGGTAACGGACCGTCAGCAGGAAGGGCCGCTCCTCGGTCAGACGTTCCAGACCAGCCTGGACCTCGGCGACATCATGCGGCTCACCGGCCACCGTGACGGTGATGTGCCACATCCGTGGCTCTTCTGAGCTCACCACCGCCGGCGCTCCTCACGCTCGGGCGCCGTGCCGGCGCTGGGTCAGGACGAGATCGTCCCGATGGACGACCTCGCGCTCGTAGGCCGGACCGAACTCCCGCGCGAGGTCACGAGTCGACCGCCCGAGCAGACCGGGCAGCTCCTGTGCGTCGAAGTTGACCAGGCCGCGAGCGACAGTCTGGCCATCCGGGTCTATCAGGTCCACCGGATCGCCGGCATCGAAGCTGCCTTCGACCTCGACAATCCCTGCTGGGAGCAAGGATGCCCGACGTTCGCAGACCGCACGCACCGCACCCGGGTCAAGGCGTAGCCGCCCGCGTGGCGTGGTCGCGTGTGCGAGCCAGAGTAACCGGGTCGGACGTCGGCGGCCGGTGACGTGGAAGTAGGTCCCGACCCGTTCGCCGACGAGTGCCCGTGCCGCATCGGCCGCGTCGGCGAGGATCACGGGTACGCCGGCGCCCGTGGCGATTCGGGCGGCCTCCACCTTGGTCGTCATCCCACCGGTCCCGACACCTGAGCGGCCCGTCCGGCCGAGCATCACCTGGTCGAGGTCGGCCTCAGCCCGGATCTCCGCGATCCGTTGCGTACCGGCGCGTCGGGGGTCTCCGTCGTACAACCCGTCGACGTCGGAGAACAGCACCAACAGATCGGCGTGGACCAGGTGCGCGACCAACGCGGCCAGCCGGTCGTTGTCGCCGAACCGGATCTCCTCGGTGGCCACGGAGTCGTTCTCGTTGACGAGCGGGACGACGCCGAGCTCGAGCAGCCGGGCAAAGGTGCGATAGGCGTTCCGGTAATGGGACCGTCGGGTCACGTCATCGAGCGTGAGCAGGACCTGCGCCACCCTGAACCCGTGGCGCCCGAACGCCTCCGTGTAGCGCGCGACGAGCAAACCCTGCCCCACACTGGCAGCCGCCTGCTGGGTGGCGAGGTCGCGCGGGCGGGTACGCAGGCCGAGCGGTGCGATCCCGCTCGCGATCGCGCCGGACGAGACGAGGACGATCTCGATTCCCGCGGAAAGTCGGTCGGCGAGGACGTCGACCATCGCATCGATCCGGTGTGGGTCGATCCCACCTCGGCGGGTCGTCAGCGAGGACGAACCCACCTTCACCACCACCCGCTGGGCCCCGGCCACATCGGCCCGAACCTCGGCCATCACCGACCCTCCAGCCGCGGGTCGCTGCCGCGCGGCCCGCGGAGCAGCTCCGCCCCTGACTCCACCGACGGGTCGAAGTCGAAGATGACGGCGTTCTCATCCGAGCCCACCGCCACCGCGTCACCCGGCACCGCACCGAGCTGGCGCAGTCGGTCCTCGACGCCCAACCGGTTCAACCGATCGGCGAGGTAGCCCACCGCCTCGTCGTTGGCGAAGTCGGTCTGGCGAACCCACCGCTCCGGCCGGCTGCCGGTGACCCGCCAGATCTCTCCCTCGCGGACGACCGTGAACTCCGAGTCGTCCACCGCCTTCGGGCGGAGCACGATCCGGGTCGGCTCGGCCGGCGGCATGGCGGCACGGCGCCCCTGCACGAGCCGGGCCATGGCGTACGTCAGCTCCGTCATGCCTTCCCTGGTGGCCGCCGACACGTCGTAGACGGCGTAGCCGCGGCTCTCCAGCTCCGGACGTACCATCTCGGCCAGCTCGCGTCCCTCGGGCACATCCACCTTGTTCAGGGCCACCAGGCGGGGACGGTCGTCGAGCCCACCGTGCGCACGCAACTCCGCCTCGATCACCTCGAGGTCGGTCAGCGGGTCACGACCGGATTCGATCGTGGCGCAGTCGATCACGTGACACAGCGCGCTGCAGCGTTCGATATGACGCAGGAACGCGTGGCCGAGCCCGCGTCCCTCGCTCGCCCCTTCGATCAAGCCCGGAACGTCGGCCACCGTGAACGACGTGTCCCCCGCCGTGACGACACCGAGATTGGGAACGAGTGTGGTGAACGGATAGTCCGCGATCTTCGGCCGTGCCCGCGACACCGCGGCGATCAGGCTGGACTTGCCCGCACTCGGGAACCCCACCAGGCCGATGTCGGCGACCAGCTTCAGCTCCAGGACCACCGTCCGGCGCTCGCCCGGCTCGCCGAGCAGCGCGAAACCGGGCGCACGACGCTTCTTCGAGGCCAATGCCGCGTTGCCGAGACCGCCATGGCCTCCGGACGCGATGACGTACGACGTGCCAGAACCGATCAGGTCGACCAGCACCTCGCCGTTGATGGACTTGACGACTGTGCCGTCGGGAACCCTCAGGATGACGTCGGGTCCTTCGGCGCCCGACTTGTTGTTGCCCTGGCCACGCTTGCCGTTGCCGCCGCGGCGGTGCGGTGCGTGGTAGTAGTCGACCAGCGTCGTCACGCCGGGATCGACCTGGAGGACGACGTTTCCGCCCCGCCCTCCGTTACCGCCGTCCGGCCCGCCGAGCGGCTTGAACTTCTCCCGGTGGATGGAGGCACAGCCATGACCGCCATCCCCGCCGGCCACGTGCAGGGTGACCCGATCCACGAACGTCGGAACCGCCACGGCTCACCTCCCTCGTCTCGATCCTTCATGCGTACGACGTGATCTGTGCGGTCGGCGTGCGACCGGAAACCCCGTGCGAAGGGCCCCGGCGATGTGAAGAGGGGCGGGCCAGCTGGCCCGCCCCTCGAGGTCTCACTGCCGCGTTCGCGGCATCACTCCGTGTCCAGGAAAGTGGCGTCACTCAGACGGAGCACCGTCGCCCGCGACGATGCTCACCACCCGGCGCCCGCGCCGGCGGCCGAACTCGACCTTGCCCTGGGACAGTGCGAACAGCGTGTCGTCGCCGCCACGCCCGACGTTGACACCGGGGTGGAAGTGCGTGCCACGCTGCCGGACGATGATCTCGCCGGCGTTGACCAGCTGGCCGCCGTAGCGCTTGACGCCGAGCCGCTGCGAATTGGAGTCGCGCCCGTTCCTGGAGGACGAGGCGCCCTTCTTGTGTGCCATCGGTCGACCCTTTGCCTGTCGTTCGCGGTGGGAGCAGGATCCGGTGGTCCTGCCGTGCTGTGTGAGGACTACTTCGTCTCGATGCCGGTCACCTTGAGCTGCGTCAGCTTCTGGCGGTGACCCTGGCGGCGGCGGTAGCCCGTCTTGTTCTTGAACTTGAGAATGTTGATCTTGGGTCCCTTGGCGTCGCCGAGGACCTCGGCGGTGACGGCGACCTTGCCGAGCGCCGCGGCGTCGGAGGTGACGGTCTCGCCGTCGACCAACAGCACCGCCGGAAGCTGCACTGTGGCACCAGTCTCCTCGGCGAGCCGGTTGACCTCGAGGACGTCGCCGACCACAACCTTGTGCTGCCGGCCGCCACTGCGCACGATCGCGTACACCGCTCGTCTCACTCTCTTCGGGATAAAGCTCTTCGGGAAGTGCAGCTTCGGATCTGTGCGCCTTCGAAGTTCAGAGGACTGCGCCGGACCAACGACGGCAGACACGACGAAGACGCGAACTCCGCGCCGATCGTTGAGGATACCCAACCGAGGCGATGGGGTCCAAAGCGGGTGAGCGCGCGGCCTGCGCCAGGGTGGACCGAGCCGAGGTCGGGACCGCCCGACGGAGCACCGTCGGTCCCTGGTCGGTCACCACCAGCTGGTACGACCGACGGGACTCCCCTGGGCCTGCGGTGTCTCCTGCTGTTTCTCCTGCTGTTTCTCCTGCTGTGCCCCCTCCAGGACCGTTTCGTCCGAATGGGGCGCTTCCTCGTGCTCCGGCGCTTCGCCCTGCCGAGACGCTTCGCCCTGCTGAGACGCTTCGCCGTGATCGGGTGCTTCGCCCTGGTCGCTGGGCTCTGCTGACTGACTAGGTTCGCCTGGCTGATCGAGTTCGCCTGGCTGATCGAGTTCGCCTGGCTGATCGAGTTCGCCTGGCTGATCGAGTTCCCCTGGCTGATCGAGTTCCCCTGGCTGATCGAGTTCGCCTGGCTGATCGAGTTCGCCTGGCTGACCGGGCTCGCCCAGCTCGAGCTCGCCTGGCTGACCGGGCTCGTCGACGTGGGCGGGTTCCTGGGCGGGGGACGGCTGGACCTCAGCCACCGCCGGTGCTGACGGATCCGCCTCCACCTCGACCGCCTCGTCAGCACTAGCCCCGACCGCCTCGTCAGCACTAGCCCCGACCGCCTCGTCAGCCCTGGCCCCGACGGCCTCGACCGCCTCCTCAGCCCTGGCCTCGACGGCCTCGTGTGTCTCGGCCTCCGCGGCGAGTTGAGCCTCGGCCGCCGCCACGAGTTGGGCGTGGGCGTCTGCCGCAACCGGCGCCTCAGGCGCTGGCGCGGTATCGGCCTCCACCGCGGCCGGAGCTTCTGCGGTGTCCGCGTCGGACCTAGCCTCTGCGGCAGGTTGCTCGTCCGTGTCGGGCTGGGCGTCCGGCTCCGACGATGCCTCGTCGGCATCGGGGCCCTCTGCCGTAGCGGCTCCCCCGCCCCCTCCGCGCCGGCGCCGGCGCGACCGGCGTCCGCCGCCCTCGCCGTCCGCAGGGTGATCGTCGGACTCGACAGGGTCGAGCCGGATGTGGAACCCGCGACCGTTGCACGCCTCGCAGGGCTCGCTGAACGACTCGAGCAGGCCGGTACCGATCCGCTTCCGGGTCATCTGGACCAGCCCGAGCGAGGTCACCTCGGCCACCTGGTGCTTCGTACGGTCCCGGCCCAGGCACTCCACCAGGCGGCGTAGCACCAGGTCACGGTTGGACTCCAGCACCATGTCGATGAAGTCGACCACGATGATGCCGCCGATGTCGCGCAGTCTGAGTTGCCGGACGATCTCCTCGGCCGCCTCGAGGTTGTTCTTGGTGACCGTCTCCTCGAGGTTGCCGCCAGCGCCGGTGAACTTCCCGGTGTTGACGTCGATGACCGTCATCGCCTCGGTGCGTTCGATGATCAACGACCCGCCCGACGGCAGCCACACCTTGCGGTCGAGCGCCTTCATGATCTGCTCGTCGATCCGGAACGACGCGAAGACATCCTTCGGCGTCGTCCAGCGCTCCAGCCGGCCGCCCAGGTGCGGGGCAACGTGGCGGACGTAGCCCTCGACCATGTCCCAGGCGTCGTCACCGGACACGACGAGGCGGGTGAAGTCCTCGGTGAAGAGGTCGCGGACGACCTTGATCAGCAAGTCCGGCTCGGCGTAGAGGAGGTTCGGCGCCTGACCGTTCGATGCCTTCTTATCGATCTCCTGCCACTGTGCCTGGAGGCGCGACACGTCGCGGGAGAGTTCCTCCTCGCTCGCACCCTCGGCGGCGGTGCGGACGACCACGCCGGCTTCCTCGGGGACGATCTCCTTCAACAACTGCTTGAGCCGGTTGCGTTCGGTGTCGGGGAGCTTGCGGCTGATGCCGTTCATGGAGCCGTGGGGTACGTAGACGAGGTAGCGCCCCGGGATGCTGATCTGGCTGGTCAGCCGCGCACCCTTGTGTCCGACCGGATCCTTGGTGACCTGGACCAGCACGGCCTGGCCGGACTTGAGCGCGGTCTCGATCCGCTTGGGCTGACCTTCGAGGCCCAGGCCGCTCCAGTCGACCTCACCGGCGTAGAGCACGGCGTTTCGGCCGCGGCCGATGTCGACGAACGCGGCCTCCATGCTGGGCAGGACGTTCTGGACCCGGCCGAGGTAGACGTTGCCGATCATCGAGGACTGGGTCTCACGGGTGACGTAGTGCTCGACGAGTACGTCGTCCTCGAGAACGCCGATCTGGGTCCGGTCGCCGTGCTGTCGGATCACCATCGTGCGTTCGACGGACTCGCGGCGGGCGAGGAACTCCGACTCGGACAGGATCGGCGGCCGTCTGCGGCCGGCCTCGCGGCCCTCACGTCTGCGCTGCCTCTTCGCCTCGAGGCGGGTCGAGCCCTCGACCGAGGTCACCTCGTCGGACTTGCGAGGTTCCCGCACCTTGACGATGGTCGTCTCGGGGTCGTCGGGAGCGGCCTCGATCGCCTCTCCCTTGCGCCGGCGCCTGCGCCTGCGCCTGCGGGACCCGTTGCCGCCGCCGGACTCGTCGTCAGTGCCCGACCCGTCGGCGTCGTCGGCCTGGCTGTCGTCGGTGTCGCCTGCGTGGTCGGCCTCGGCGTCGTCGTCTCCCGACGTGCGGCCACCTTCGGACCGGTCCTCGTCGGAGCTGTCGTCGCCGTCCGCGCCGGAGTCGTCGTCGGAGGCGTTCTTGTTGCGCCGCCGGCCACCACGCCGGCGTCGCCGGCGTCGGCCACCTTCGTCGTCGGAGTCGTCGCCATCCGAGCTGGCGCCGGTACTGCCGGCGCTGTCGCTCTCGGAACGGCCGCTGGTGTCGGCCTCCTCGCGGGCATCAGAGGAGTCGCCGGTGTCGCTGGCCTTGGCGGTCCGGCTCCGCTTGCGCCGGCTGGGGGCGGGCTCGTCGACAACCTCGTCGGTCACCGGTTGCGCGGTCTCGATCGCCGGCGGCTGGAACAGCACCGACGGCGCCTGGAACGCCACGGTCTGCGCGGGAGGCTGAGCTGCTCGCCCGGATCCCGCCGGTGGCTCCGCGGGGCTGCCACCCGTGCCGACACTGCCGCTGTCGCCGCTGTCACGCGTGGTGCCCGGGTCGCCGGAGGACTCCCCCGCGTCGGACTTCGAGCGGGCGGACTTCCGCGAGGTCGTCCGTTTCCGGCTCGACCGCCGCCCGGGCGAGTCGGCCTGCTGGTCGTCGGCCGGATTCGCGGCGGTCTGCGAAGGATCTTCAGCTTGTTCTGACTTGTTGGTGTCTTGCTCGTGGTCGAGCATGCAGTCTTTCTCCTGTCAGCCCTCGGGCTCGAAAGCCGCACAAAGGCCCTGTCGGTCGCCTGCGTTGCGCCGGGCAACGCGGACGTAAGTCGTCTTCGTCGGCTCCGACCGGGAGAAATGGTTCTCTCCGATCGCCGCGACGACGTTCTCACCGGCAGCACCGCAACCCCGGCTGCTCTGGCCTACCGCGGAACGGCCTCCGTCACTTTCGGTGTGACGGGGGCGTCGCGGTCGAGCGCCAACGGATCGCCCACGGTGCCGGACACCTCGTCCCAAGGGCCCTGCGCCAGCCGGGTCGCACGAGGCGACGTCGACAGCTCGAACCCAGACGCCAGGCGGAGCCCGGAGAGGACATCGTCGGGTCGTACGGCGGGCGTTCCATGCCGGACGACCACCTGCAGTATCGCACAGGCCTGGCTCGACACCTGGTAACCGACCGGTTGCGGGCTGCCAGACACTGCCCGAGCCACCTCGCCAGGAGCCGCGGCGACCGCCTCCGGGTCGTGCGGTGGATCCGCGACCAGGAGGCGCAGGATCGCCGGACGGATGTCGAACACCTTCCGGCCGTTCTTGGTCAGCCGCTCCACCTCGACGGTCTCGCGGGCGAGGAACGCCTCCACCGCGGCGGCAAGCCCGTCCATCTCCGCGACCGGCACCTCGATACGCCAGTGGGACGCCTGGAGCCGCTCGGCCAGCGACTGTCCTCGCGCCTCCACGATCTCGAGGACGTCCAGACCGTCAGGTAGCGCCGCGTCCAGGGCAATCCGGACGGCCTCGGGATCCTGGACGACGGCCAGCCCGAGTTCTGCGTACTCTGCCTCGCTCGCCGCGCCGGTAGGCGCCGCTCCCGCGAAGGAGATCTTCGGGTGCGGGCTGAAGCCGGCAGAGAACGCCATCGGTACGGCGGCCCGCCGCAGCGCCCGCTCCAGCGCCCGCTGGAAGTCGCGGTGGCTCGTGAACCGCAGCCGCCCACGCTTGGCGTACCTCAGGCGTAGCCGCTGGACGGTGGCCGGCGTGTGGCGGTCGGGAGGTGTGGGTTTGCGACTCATCTCGCGGCACTCAGCTGTGGGAGACGGCGGCGATGGGGAGGAGCTTCTTGCCGGTTGGGCCGATCTGGATCTCCGTACCCATCTGCGGGCAGACACCGCAGTCGAAGCACGGCGTCCAGCGGCAGTCGTCGACCTCCACCTCGTCGAGGGCGTCCTGCCAGTCCTCCCAGAGCCACTCGCGGTCGAGCCCTGCGTCCAGGTGGTCCCAGGGCAGGACCTCCGCCGCTTCCCGCTCCCGCGTGGTGTACCAGTCGAGGTCGACCGGTTCGTCCGCGAGCGCCTCCTCGCACGCCTTCACCCAGCGGTCGTAGGAGAAGTGCTCGCTCCACCCGTCGAAGCGGCCACCGCCGTCCCAGACCGCCCGGATCACCCGACCGACCCGACGGTCCCCGCGCGACAGGAGCCCTTCGATCACCGACGGCTGGCCGTCGTGGTAGCGCAGACCGATCGCCTTGCCGTAGTTCCGGTCACTCCGGATCGCCTTGCGAAGCTTCGCCAGCCGCCCGTCGACGACCTCCCAGGCCGCCTGGCCCGCCCACTGGAACGGCGTGTGCGGCTTGGGGACGAAACCACCGATCGACACCGTGCACCGGATGTCGCGCCGGCCGGTCGCCTCACGCCCGGCCGCGATGACCTTGCGGGCGAGGTCGGCGATCTCGAGGACGTCCTCGTCGGTCTCGGTCGGGAGCCCGCACATGAAATAGAGCTTCACCTGGCGCCAGCCGCCGGCGTAGGCCGTGCTGACGGTACGGATCAGATCCTCCTCGGACACCATCTTGTTGATCACCTTGCGGAGGCGTTCGCTGCCGCCTTCTGGCGCGAAGGTCAGCCCGGACCGCCGGCCGCTGCGGGAGAGTTCGTTCGCCAGCGTCACGTTGAACGCGTCGACGCGGGTGGACGGCAGCGACAGCGAGACGTTGCTGCCTTCGTACCGGTCCGCAAGGCCCTTGGCGACGTCGCCGATCTCGGAGTGGTCGGCGCTCGACAGCGACAGGAGCCCGACCTCCTCAAAGCCCGACGCCTCGATGCCCTGCTGGACCATGTCCCCGATCGTGGTGATGCTGCGTTCGCGGACGGGCCGGGTGATCATGCCCGCCTGGCAGAACCGGCAACCGCGCGTACAACCGCGGAAGATCTCGACCGAGTACCGCTCGTGCACGGTTTCGGCCAACGGGACAAGGGGTTTCTTCGGGTAGGGCCACTCGTCGAGGTCTGTCAACGTGTGCTTGACGACGCGCATCGGGATGCCACTGTGGTTGGGAACCACCCGCTTGATGCGTCCGTCCGGGAGGTAGTCGACGTCGTAGAACGCGGGTACGTAGACACCGCCGGACGCGGCGAGGCGACGCAGCAGCTCGGTCCGCCCACCGGGCCCACTCTCGGCCTTCCATTCGCGGATCACCTCGCTGATCGCCAGGGCGATCTCCTCACCGTCCCCCAGGACCGCGGCGTCGAGGAAGTCGGCGACCGGCTCGGGGTTGAACGCCGAGTGCCCGCCTGCCAGCACGATCGGGTGCGCGTCGGTACGGTCCCGCGACTCCAGCGGAATGCCGGCGAGATCGAGCGCCGTGAGGAGGTTCGTGTAGCCCAGCTCGGTCGCGAACGACACACCAAGGACGTCGAACGCCTGGACCGGGCGGTGCCCGTCGACCGTGAACTGGCCGATGCCGTGTTCCCGCATCACCCGCTCCATGTCGGGCCAGACGGAGTACGTGCGCTCGGCAAGGATCCAGTCGCGTTCGTTCAGGATCTCGTAGAGGATCTGGATGCCCTGGTTGGGCAGGCCCACCTCGTAGGCGTCGGGGTACATCAACGCCCAGCGGACCTGCGCCGCGTCCCAGTCCTTGACGGTCGAGTTCAGCTCGCCGCCGACGTACTGGATCGGCTTCTGCACCTGCGGCAACAGCGGTTCCAACCGGGGGAAGAGCGACTCGACGGGCATTTTCGTGGTGCCTCCGGGGCGGGGTGTACGCAACAGTTCGGTGGACCTGGAGCGGTGGACGCCGGGATCGGCCGGACAGATCTTCCGGTGTGAACTCGACGGCTCAGTGGGTTCGGCGGGTGGGTTCAGCGGGGTTCGGAGGGGTCGGAGGGAATCAGTCGGTTCGGCGGAATCAGTGGGTCGGAGAACTCAGTGGGGTCGGAGGTGTCGGTGGGGTCGTACGAAGCAGCCAGCGTAACCGGGACCGGGAACCCGGAAGCTCCGCGGACCGAGGCGGACGCCGCGGCGGCGGATCGGGCCCTCGATGCCGCCCGCGTCGCCGAACTGCTCCAGCGGCAGGACGATCTCCAGGCCGAGGCGGGGCAGGTGAGCGCCGACCTCAGGCTCGACGTCGTACTCGGCCAGGTGGGGCGGGTGGTGCCGATCGGCAGCGCGGCGTCCGGGTTGATGGTGTGGCGTGACCTCGACCTCAGCATCTACTGCACCGGTGCGGAGCCGGGCCGTGACGTGGCGACAGCGCTCCGCGACCTGCTCGCCGATCCGCGCATGCTCGAGGCGGAGTACCGGAACGAGGTGGGTCCACGCAGCCCGTCAGGCGGCACACACGACCAGCGCTACTACGTTGTCCTCCACTACCTCGGCGCCGGGGACCAGGAGTGGAAGATCGATCTGTCCTTCTGGACCGACGCCGGACCTCGGGGCGAGTTCATCGACGCGGGGCGGCTCCGCGAGCGGCTCACGGACGAGACACGCCTCGCCATCTTGTGGATCAAGGACGTGTGGCATCGCCTGGACTGTTATCCGTACGAGGTCGGCGGCATGGAGGTCTACGACGCCGTCCTGAACCACGGGGTGCGGACGCCTGCCGAGTTCGCGACCTTCCTCGCCGGCGGCAGTGCGTAGCGCCAGAGTTACGCCGAGGTAGAGGCGTTATCCGGACGACACCGAAGACCACGCCGGCTCGGCAGCCGGAATGCGTACGACATTGCGGGCACAATGGCACCCGAGTAGGAGCCGCTGACACGAAGGACCGCAATGAGCGTCGTCGACAACGCGATCTACGCGGGCGGGCACCGGATGGAGCCGGAGTCGCTCGACCAGACCTACGACCTGCTCCGCCAGAGTGGCGGCATGGGGTGGATCGGGCTCTACCGACCCGACGACGACGAGATCAGGTCGGTCGCCCGGGAGTTCAGCCTGCACGAGCTCGCCGTCGAGGACGCGGTGCACGCCCACCAGCGACCGAAGCTCGAACGCTACGGCAACACGCTGTTCGTGGTCCTGCGGCCGGCCCGCTACGTCGACCACGAAGAGGTCGTCGAGATCGACGAGCTGCACGTGTTCGTCGGGCCCGACTTCGTGGTCACCATCCGGCACGGCCCCGCACCCGAGCTGAAGCCGGTACGCGGTCGCCTGGAGGGACAGCCGGACCTGTTGAAGATGGGTCCGGAGGCCGTGCTCTACGCGATCATGGACCAGGTCGTCGACGACTATCAGCCCGTCCTCCGGGGACTACAGCACGACCTGGACGAGATCGAGACCGAGGTGTTCGGCGGCGAGATCGAGGTGTCCCGCCGGGTCTACCAGCTCTCCCGCGAGGTGATCGAGTTCGACCGGGCGTGCCGGCCGCTGGTCGAGGTCCTCGACGCCCTGATGGCAGGTTTCGACAAGTACGCCGTCGACCTCGAGCTGCGTCGGCTGCTGCGTGACGTCCGGGACCACGCGGTACGGGTCGCGGAGCGGGTTGATTCGTTCCGGCAACTGCTGGGGTCCATGCTGACGGTCAACTCCGCGCTCGTCGCCCAGAGGCAGAACGAGGAGATGAAGCGGCTCTCCGAGGCAAGCTTCGAGCAGAACGAACAGGTCAAGCGGATCTCGGGATGGGCCGCCATCATCTTCGCGCCGACGCTGGTGGGCACGGTCTACGGCATGAACTTCGCCTCCATGCCCGAGCTGGACTGGGCCTATGGCTATCCGTTCGCGCTCGGACTGATGTTCGTGGTGGGGCTGATCCTCTACGCCTTCTTCAAGATCCGCGGCTGGCTCTGAGGGGCGGCGCGTCCACCGCTCCCCTCACGTGGAAGAGGGGCACCCTCAACCAATGGGTTCGCCACGGGGACACCCCCACCAGCCCGGCTCCGCCACAGGGGCACCCCCACCAATGGGTTCGCCACAGGGGCACCCTCCACCAGCCCGGCTCCGCCACAGGGGCACCCTCCACCAGCCCGGCTCCGGCGCAGGGGCGGGCACCCCCAACCAGTTGGTGGGTCGCCGTCGGGGCTCTCGGCAAGGCGTGATCGGCGCAGGGGCTGGCGGATGGCACCATAGGCGCATGGCTGCGTTCTTGCTGCTCCCCACTGGCGCCGACCTGACCCTCGCCGATGTCGAGACCTGGGTCGCGCGGGCGAGGGCGCTCGGCGCCGCCGACTCCGCGCCCGTTCAGGTCGGCACGCCACCCCTGGCAGGTGACGACAGCGCCGAGGTGGCACTCAGCGTTCCGGTCACCGTGTCGCGCACGATCATTCCTGGCGCCGCTCCCGCCACGCCGGAGCCGGATGCTGAGGTCGCGGACGAACCTGAGGCTGATCCTGAGCCCGAGGCCGAACCTGAGCCCGAGGTCAGGGCCGCTGCCGTCGGGCCCGAGGCCGAGGTCAAGGTCGGCTCTGCCGCTGAGGCGGAGCCTGGAGCCCCGCGGCGGCCCGCCGGCCGAGGAGCGCCGCCGCCGGCGGTCTTCGGCTCGGGGTCCGCCCTCGTATCCTGACCAGGCCCGCGCGCTTCGCCGGCACTCACGGCGGCCGTGCCGCTTCGTGTGCCGGCTCGTAGACCGCGTACTTTTGCATCCGTGATGGCCCCGGTGCCCGGTGGCGGACAGAAGGTTGACCCTGGAGGTCGCCTCCTTAAACGTATAACCATGCCAGGTCGCCAGCATCCGACCTCACGGGACGTCGCCGAACTCGCCGGCGTCTCGGTCGCGACCGTTTCCTACGTCATGAACGGACGAGACGACCGCCGGGTCAGCGCCCAGACGAGGGATCGGGTACTGGCTGCCGCCCAGCAACTGGCGTACGCACCCAACCAGTCCGCCCGCAGCCTGCGACGCCGGCGAACTGAACGGGTCGTTCTGGTCGTGGGATCCATCGGCGTACCCGCCTATGACGAACTCGCGATCGACCTGCACGCCAGTGCCGACGATGCCGGCTACGGCGTGATCACACTCGTCGTCGACACGCCTGCTCGGGCGCTCAAGGCCGTCGATCTCCTGCGCCAGCGGATCGCCGACGGCGCCGTCATCGCATCCTCCGTCCCGCACATGCAGGAGGACACTCTCGCCAGCCTTGCCCGCGCGGGACTCCCGTTGGTCGTGATGAGCAACAGCGTGAGGCCGGACGGCTTCGATGTCGTACGAGCCCCGGAACGCCAGGCGTGCGGCGACGCTCTCGACCATCTCTTCCGGAGTGGCCGGCGACGGATCGCCTTCGTCGGTCACGCGCACGAGGTGGCAGCCGAGGAAGCATCTGAACGCCGGACCGCGTACGTCGACGCCCTCGAACGCCACGGCGTCCCTGCTACAGAGCAGATCATCGTGCCGGGGGCGAACTCGCGCGTTGCCGGCTACCGGGCCGTGACGGATCTCCTTGCCCGGCCCGACCGACCGGACGCGATCTTCGCGGCGTCGGACCGGGCCGCCATCAGCGCGATCCGCGCCACGGTTGATGCCGGGCTCGCCGTACCAGAGGACGTCGCCGTGATCGGGGTCGGCAACCTGGAGGAGGGCATCGTCACCAGACCCACCCTCAGCACCGTCGGACCGGCGGCGCAAGACTACGCGGAGGTCGCACGCCTGTTGTTCGACCGCGTCCTGCGCGACGCACCGCTGCCAGGGCGCGAACGCCTCACTCCCTGGTCTTTCATCCGCCGCGGCTCGGCCTGATGCCTCGAGTGGTATCAGTGTGAGCGGGCTTCCCACGCCACACGGTCGCCCCAACCCCCTGCGAAAGGTTCGTCGATGCCATCAGATTCGCCCACGCCGTCGAGTTCCCCGGCCAGACGTCCCAACGTCATCGTGGTCTTCACCGACCAGCAGCGCTGGGACACGACCGGCGTGCACGGGAACCCGCTCGACCTCACGCCGAATTTCGATGCGCTGGCGCGGGCCGGAACCCATGCGGTACAGGCGTTCACGCCACAGCCGGTGTGCGCACCCGCCCGTGCGGCGATCCAGACCGGGGTCTATCCCACGTCGTCCGGCGTCTATCGCAACGGCCGCATACTTCCCGACGACGCCCGCACGCTCGCCCACCACTTCGGATCGGCCGGCTACGCGACCGGCTACATCGGCAAGTGGCACCTCGCCAATACCGAACCCGTGCCGGAGGCGCAGCGCGGCGGCTACCAGTCGTGGCTGGGCGCCAACGTGTTGGAGTTCGTTTCCGACGCCTACCGCACGACGGTGTTCGACGACTCCGGTACGCCGGTGATGCTGCCCGGCTACCGGTCCGACGCGTTGATCGACGCGGCGATCCGGTTCGTTGCCGATCGCTCGTCGCCCGACGGTTCCGGCGCGGCCACGCCGTTCTACCTCTTCCTTTCGCTGATCGAGCCGCACCACCAGAACGAGGTCGACACCTATCCGGCGCCCGAGGGTTACGCGGAGCGCTACCAGGGCAGGTGGATGCCGCCCGACCTGGCCGCGCTGTCGGCGAAAGGGCTCGGCACGGCGCACCAGCACCTCGGTGGCTATTGCGGACAGGTACGCAGGATCGACGAGGGGTTTGGCCGGCTGCTCGACGCGCTGCGGAGCATGGGACTGGCCGACGACACGATCGTGGCGTTCACCTCCGACCACGGCAGCCACTTCAAGACCCGGAACACGGAGTACAAGCGGTCATGCCACGACGCCTCGATCCGGGTGCCGCTGGCCCTGCGGGGTCCGGGCTTCGACGGCGGCGGTGCGTTGGATCGGCCGGTCAGCACGATCGACCTACCGCCGACGCTGCTCGACGCGGCGGGGTTGGAGGTGCCGGCGCAGATGCAGGGGCGGTCGTTCCTGCCGTTGCTGCGCGACCCTGCGTCCGAGTGGCCGGACGAGGTGTTCGTCCAGGTCAGCGAGTCCGAAGTGGGCCGGGCGGTGCGTACGTCCCGGTGGAAGTACTACGTCGTCGACCCCGACGCGCACCCGTGGAACGACGCCGCTGGGACCCGGTACGTGGAGACGGCGCTCTACGACCTCGCCAACGATCCGTACGAACTGGTCAACCTGGCGGGGATGCCGTCGCACCGCAAGGTGGCGGACGACCTGCGGGCGCGGCTGGTCGCGCGGATGCGCGAGGCCGGCGAGGCGGAGGCGCAGATCGAGCCGGCGCCCACCGTGCCCGCGGTCGCTCAGCGCAGAACCGACCCGGCCGTCCACACGTCGACCCGTACGCCCACCCGCTTCGGCCACCAGCCGCCCGCCAGCGGGTGAACCCTGCGCAAGACCTGCAGGTCGCCGCGTATGACGGTGAGCGCCGGGCAATAGGGCGGCGAACACCGGAGAATGACCACGCTGAGCATGCGTCTGCTCGCCCGAACAGGCGCCACGCGCCGCGGGCCTCCACAAGCCTGCTCGCCTAGGTCACTCAGGCTCCACAAGCCTGCACACCAAGGTCACTCAGGCTCCACAAGCCTGCACACCAAGGTCACTCACCCCGCCAGCCAGGCGTCTGCTCGCCGGAACAGGCGCCGGCACTTTGCGGGAGTCCACAAGCCTGCTCAGCGTGGTCAATATCCGGGCCGGGCAAGGCGTCTGTACACCGGGACAGGCACCGACACGCTGCCGGGTACCACATACCTGCTCAGCGTGGTCATTTGCAGGGGCGCGCGCTACGCCTGCAGAGCGTCGAGATAGGCCGCTACCTTGTCGTGGCCGAAGTGCGCCGCCCAGCCCCGCGGAGTGTCGCTGAACGTCGGATCCGCGACACCCCGGTCGGCACCGCGCTCGACGAGAAGCCTGACCACCTCGAACTCGCCCGCCCCGGCGGCGTAGTGGAGCGCCGACGCACCCGGTTCGCCCGCCGCGAGGTCGACCGGAAACCCGAGTTCGACGAGCAGGCGTACGACATCCCACCGCTGGCGGGCGGCGGCCAGACGCAGCAGGTCCGGTTGGCCGGACCGCGCCACGTCGACCACGCCGGGATCGGCGGCCCGCAACGCCTCGGCCACTGCCACGTCACCCCCCAGGCAGGCGGCAACGAACGGCTCCCGCGGCCGACTCGCACGGTAGAGGTCGCGCACGACCGCGATCTCGGCACCGTGGTGGATGAGCTCGTCGAGGATGTGCAGGATGAACGACAGCCGCGTGTGTGCGGCGTACGGACCGGCGATCGGGCCCATCGTCGTACCCAGCCCGTCCTCGTCGACCGCCGTCAACCGGCGGCGCCAGGCGGCGTGGGCGCGGTCGAGCGCCCGCAGTGCGTCGGCCGCGGTGCCGGGCACGGTCGGTTCGCCGTCCTCAGGCGTCGGCGCAACGTCGACCCAGGTCGCCGTACGTTCGGCCTGGAGAACGTCGATGACGTGGCTGATCCGCCAGGCGGCAGTGGTGAAGGGCGCGGGCTCCGGCGGCAGAGCCGCCGAGTCCATGGCGAAGGTCCCGTCCCCCACCGCGCGCACGGACCAGCAGTCGGGCGCGGGATCCCAGAGGTACTCCTCGTCCGTGAGCCCCGTGAGCCGGGTCCGCAGCCGGCTCCAGGCGTAGTCGGACAGGCCGACCAGGTCAGACTTGAGGTGGGTCATGCCCGACACCGTACGACGACTCGCGGACAGGACAGGTCCTCGATTCCTGATCGACTCCGGTGACCACTCGAATCGCGACAACCGGGTCCTGAGAGACTTCGTACGCGGGCGCTGTCTCCGGTCGCGCGCCGATCCCCGCCGGAGAACCGAGCCCGCCCCGACGAAGCCATGCCCTTCCAGAATGTGGAGACCGCCACCGATGCTCGACCGCGCCGCCGTCGACGCCCTCTTTCCCGCCGACCTTCCGGAGCCGGCGGACTGGGAGCAGCGCTATCCACCGCGCGACCTGCCCGAGGGAGCGAAGGTCACCCGGGTCGGTCCGTCACCCACCGGCTCGCCGCACATCGGTCTCATGTACGTCGCCATGATCGACCGCGACATCGCACACTCCACCGATGGTGTGTACTTCCTCCGCGTCGAGGACACCGACCAGGCGCGGGAGGTCGCGGGGGTGCTCGAACAGTTCGAGCGGGCGTTCGTGTACTTCGGGATCACGCCGGACGAGGCAGAAGGCGTAGCCGGACACGGAGAGTCCGGGGCCTATGGTCCGTACCGGCAGACACAGCGCTCCCTCATCTACCAGTCGTACGTCCGTGAGCTGCTCCGCCAAGGCAAGGCCTACCTCTGCTTCGCCACCAAGGAGGACCTCGAACGCACCACGAAAGCACAGCAGGCGGCGCGGCTTCCCACGGGCTACTACGGCAAATGGGCGACGTGGCGCGACGCGCCCGCGGAGGAGGTCGAGAAGCGGCTCGCCGCCGGGGAGGCATACGTCGTGCGCTTCCGCTCGCCGGGCGAGACCGGTGCGCGGACCCGCTTCGTCGACGCGATCCGCGGCCCGCTGGAGCACGAGGCCAACCGCAACGACGCCGTGATCCTCAAGTCGTCCGACACCGAGCCACGGCTGCCGACCTACCACTTCGCGCACGCCGTCGACGACCACCTGATGCGGGTCAACCTCGTGATCCGAGGCGAGGAGTGGATCTCGTCGGTGCCGCTGCACCTGCAGCTGTTCGAGGCGTTGGGCTTCGAGCCGCCGGAGTACGCCCACATCGCGCCACTCCTCAAGCAGGAGGGGGGCAGCAAGCGCAAGCTGTCCAAGCGCAAGGACCCGGAGATGTCGGTCGACTTCTACATCGAGGCCGGTTATCCCCGGGAGGCGGTGCTCCACTACCTGCGCGGACTGGCCAACGGGCGGCTCGCCGAGCTGCCGCTGGACGAGGCGCTGGCGACGCCCATCTCGTTGGCCGAGTTCGGGGTTGCGGGTCCACTCTTCGACGTCGTGAAGCTCGAGGACATCAGTGCCGACCACATCGCCGCCCTGTCCGGCGAGACGATTCTGGAGGCGGTCAAGGAGTGGGCAGCGACCTACGACCCGCCAATGCGGGCGGTGCTGGACGGCGAGCGCGACCTGGCGCTGCGTGCGCTCGCGGTCGAACGGGAAGGGGTCGACAACCCGCGCAAGGACCTGCGCAAGTGGTCGGACTTCCGTCCGGCGTACGGCTTCTTCTTCCCGGGGCTGTTCGAGGTCGTCTCCGACGCCGCTGATCCGCGGCTCGGTGGGCTGGCGCCGGAGCTCGTACGCACGGTGGCGGAGGAGTTCGCGTCCGGCTACCAGCCACTCGACGACCCGCAGGAGTGGTTCGGTCAGATCCGGACGCTGGCCGCGCGGCACGGGTTCGCCAAGAACGCCAAGGAGTACAAGCGGGATCCGGATGCCTATCCGGGGTCGATCCGCGAGGCGGCGCAGGTGATCCGGGTGGCGCTCACGGGTTCGACGCGGAGTCCGGACCTCTTCGCGGTGGCGCAGGCGCTGGGGCCCGAGGAGGTCGTCCGCCGGACCCGCGCTCTCGCTTCCGGCTGAGCGGCCTGATCCCGTCGCGGGTTCGTTGACAGTTGCCTACCCCCAGATGCCTACCCTCCGACGAATGCTGATCCCCTCGTGATCATGATCGTGATCATGAAGGGAAACGGGGTCATAGGTCCGCGTGACGTTCACCGTTCTGTTTGCGTTCATGATCGTGGTTCCGCGACCTCCGACTCCGGACCACGAAGGAGACCGGGTAGCGAGACCGGGTAGCGAGACCGGGTAGCGAGACCGGGTAGCGAGACCGGGCCATAGCGCGGTCATGAAGCGAAACCGGACCATGAAGAGAAACGGGGCAATACGCACGCCAAAGCTTCATGATCACGGGGAGGCGGCGCCGGCGGGACGTTCGCGGAGGAGAACAGGCCGTCAGGCGAGGTGGGGGAACCAGAGGGCGATCTCACGCTTCGCCGACTCGGGCGAGTCCGAGCCGTGAACGAGGTTCTCTCGGTTGGACAGGGCGAGGTCTCCCCGGATCGTCCCCGCCGCGGCCTTGCGGGCGTCCGTCGCACCGCACATCAGACGTACGACCTCGATCGCCTCGTCACCCTCGAGTACCGCGGCAACCAGCGGACCACTCGTCACGAAGTCGCGCAACGGCGGGTAGAACGCCTTCTCCACATGCTCGGCGTAGTGCCGGTCCGACATGGCACCGTCGATCGTCCGCAGGTCCATGGCGACAAGGGTGAGCCCCTTGCGTTCGAATCGGCCAAGGATCTCGCCGACAAGACCGCGGCGTACGGCGTCGGGCTTGAGTAGGACCAGGGTGCGCTCGGACACGCGTCAACTCCTCCAGAGGCGATCAAACGTGCGCAGCGTAACGGGTCTGTGCGGCCACGCTCACCGCGCGCCCCTCACGTATCCGGGTCTCGCCGCTGCCCGCCCTCCGGTTCAGCCGGCGCGCCCTCCGCACCCTCACGCTCGGCAACCTCACGCTCGGCAACCTCACGCTCGGCACCCTCACGCTCAGCACCCTCACGCTCAGCACCCTCACGTTCCGCACCCTCACGCTCGGCGCCCTCACGCTCGGCACCCTCACGTTCAGCGTTCTCGCGCTCCGCGCGCTCCGCCGTGATCCGGCGGTCGAGGCGCAGGCACACGAACCACAGCACGGCAAAGATCGCCCCGAGGAGGAACATCAGCGGTACGACGAACCCCAGCCCGATCGCGACGACCTGCAACACCGAGCCCGCGATCCGCCCCACCCGGTAGCGCAGCAGACCCGTCACCACGAGGCACGCCACCGCGAGTCCCGCACCCACCGTGCCGGCGAGCCCTCCGTCCACAT
Source organism: Actinopolymorpha sp. B11F2 (assembly GCF_040195635.1). Taxonomy (NCBI): domain Bacteria; kingdom Bacillati; phylum Actinomycetota; class Actinomycetes; order Propionibacteriales; family Actinopolymorphaceae; genus Actinopolymorpha; species Actinopolymorpha sp. B11F2. The sequence continues at coordinate 356,731 of NZ_JBEFTX010000004.1, forward strand.
CACTCAGTGCGACCGCGACCGGAATCGCGAGCGCGACGATGATCGCCTCGAACACCAGGATCGCCGACAGGACCGGACGCATGACCGCCAACTCACCCGGCCCCGAGCAGGACCCGCGCCTCGCCGGCGGTGATGACGGACCCTGTGATGAGGACGCCGCCGCTGCCGAGGGCGGTGCTCTGTTCCTCGGCGAGCCGGACCGCGAGGTCGATCGCGTCGTCGAGGCCCGCGGCCGTCTCGACCCGATCCTCGCCGAAGATGTCGACGGCGACCTCGGCCAGTTCGGCGGCCGGCATCGCCCGGGCGGTGGAGTTCTGCGTACACACGATCCGGTCCATCACCGGCTCGAACGCCTCCAGCACGCCTTCGATGTCCTTGTCCTGCATCATCGCAACACAGCCGACGAGCGGCTCGAACGAGAACGCCTCCCCCACCGCAGCCGCTGTCGCCCGCGCGCCATGCGGGTTGTGGGCGGCGTCGAGCACGACCGCCGGGCTCCGGCGTACGACCTCCAGCCGACCGGGTGAGCTCACCCCCGCGAAGCCGGCCCGGACAAGCTCGGCGTCCAGGCCCTCGCCTTCGGTCACGCCACCTGCGAGGAACGCCTCGACCGCGGCGAGCGCGCACGCGGCGTTGTGCGCCTGGTGGACGCCGTGCAGCGGGAGGTAGATCCCGTCGTACGTCCCGGACAGCCCTTGGATCGTGACCTGCTGCCCGCCCACGGCGAGCTCACGTTCGACGACGCCGAACTCCAGCCCCTCCCGCGCCACGCTCGCGCCGACCTCGGCGGCCCGCCGCATCAGGACCTCGGCGACCTCCAGCTCCTGCTGGGCGATCACCGCGACGGCTCCCTGCTTGATGATGCCGGCCTTCTCCTCCGCGATCTCTGCCGGCGTACTCCCGAGGTACTTCGCGTGGTCCACCGCGACCGGCGTGACCACGGCCACCTTGCCATCGGCGACGTTGGTGGTGTCCCATCGGCCGCCGAGACCGACCTCGATGACGGCAACGTCGACCGGTGCGTCGGAGAACACCGCGAAGCCCAGCGCGGTGGAAGCCTCGAAGAACGACAGCGGCCGGTCGAGCTTGCGGTCAGCGAGTTCGAGGAAGGGCGCGAGCTCTGCGTACGCGTCGACGAACCGGTCCGGCGCCACCGGCTCCCCCGACAGGCTGATCCGCTCGCGCACCTCGGCCAGATGCGGGCTCGTGAGCCGGCCGGTTCGCAGGCCGAACGCCACGAGCAGCGCGTCGATCATCCGGGCCGTGGTGGTCTTGCCGTTCGTACCGGTCAGGTGGATGACCGGCGCCGAGTGCTGCGGGTCGCCGAGCAGTTCGCAGAGGTGGCGGATTCGGTCGATGTCGGGTCGCTCGATCGACTTGTGCTCGGCGAGCCGACCGAGCAACGCCTTCTCCGCCTCGACGTACGCCGAGCCGGCAGACTTCGCGTTCGCACGCTCCTCAGGACTGGCCATGCCTGCCTTCGATCGCTGACTGGGTCACCCACGTATTGTTCCGCGCCGGTCGGCCCACGCGGTGAGAGGGGGTTCATCGAGCTGGCAGCGCGCCGACGGGTGGCCGCACTATCACGCGTCCACCGACGTGCCGCTAGCCGGAGGCGTCGGCGAAGGGGTTCTCCACGGTGAGAGCGCCGAACGTTCGGCCGTGCTGGAGGTCCTCGGTGAGCAACCTGCTCGCACCGGCACGTTGCGCGGCTTCCACGATGAGCGCGTCCCAGAACGACACCGACTGCCGCTCGTGCAACTCCGAGGCGGCCAGGATCAGACCTGCATCGGGCCGCACGAGCGGCCAGTCGGCGTAGACCGCCAGGACCTCGCGCGCCTCTGCGGGCGACATCGGTGGTGAGTATTTCCTGATCGCCGTGGCGTAGAACTCCTGCAGGACCTGGATGCTCAGCACACCCGACGCAGTCCGCCATAGTTCTTCAAGCGTGGCCTGCGCGACGGGCCGCTTCTTGGTCTCCGTGAGGTCATGGGCATAGACAAGCAGGTTCGTATCCACAAACGTGAGCTGCCGGACCAGTCTCAGCGGTCGTACAGGTCGTCCCTGCTCCACGTCCGGCCTCCCCGTGGCTTCGCGTCTGCCATAAGTCGGCGGGCATGCCGCCATGACTCTTCGTACCGTTCGTCAGCCTCGACCAACTCGACAAGCTGCTGTGCAACGAGCTGGCTCACTGAGGTGCCGCGCTTGGCGGCGAGGACGCGCGCCTTGGCGATCGTTTCCTCGTCCAGTTGGACGGTGAGGTTTCGCTTGCTCATGCCCACAGTCTCCCACGTGGAGCACGTCACAGCCACGAGATTCCGGCCGCCTCATACCGAACATCTCGTCAGGTTTCGGGCAGACCGGCCAGCTGGCTCTCGATCCGGGCGATCTCGGCATCGGCGGATGCGAGCTGGCCGCGGACCTTCTCCACCACGGCGGCCGGCGCCTTCGCCAGGAAGTCCGCGTTGTCCAGCTTCCGGCCCGCCTGGTCGCGCTCCTTGCGGGCGCTGCCGAGGTCCTTCTCGAGGCGCTTGCGCTCGGCGCCGACGTCGATCGTGCCGGCGGTGTCGAGCTCGACGGTGACGTTCTCGATCAGCACCGATGCCGTCCGCGAGAAGCCGTCACCGGGCGCCTCGAGCCGCAGGAGGGTACGAATGGCCCGCTCATGGGACGCGAGAACGGTCGCGTTGATCCCCACCAGCTGGGCCGGCACGCGCTGACCTGGCTTCAGGCCCTGGTCTGACCGGAAGCGCCGGACCTCGGTCACCAGCCGCTGCAGTGACCCGATCTCCGCCTCCGCCTCGTCATCGGCGTACGACGGGTCGGCGGCCGGCCACTCCGCGACGACCACCGACTCGCCTCTCGTGACGGCGAGCCACAGCTCCTCAGTCACGAACGGCATCACCGGATGGAGCAGCCGCAGCAGGCGGTCGAGCACGTGTCCAAGGACCGCCCGCGTGCCGTCAGCCGCCGCACCGCCTGCTGTCAAGGTCGTCTTGGCAAGCTCGAGGTACCAGTCGCAGAACTCGCTCCACGCAAATGCCTGGATCGCCTCGCACACCTTCGCGAACTCATAGGTCTCGTACGACGCGTCGACGTCGGCGATCAGCCGGTGCAGCCGGGAGAGGATCCACCGATCGGCGGCCGACCGCTGGTCGGCGGGTGGCAGCGGCAGGGCGGGGTCGGCACCGTTCATCAGCGCGAAGCGGGTCGCGTTCCACAGCTTGGTGGCGAAGTTGCGGGAGCCCTGGCACCACTCCTCGCTGACGGGTACGTCGGAGCCGGGGTTGGCGCCGCGGGTCAGGGTGAACCGCGTCGCGTCGGCGCCGTAGCGGGTGATCCAGTCCAGCGGATCGACGACGTTGCCGAACGACTTCGACATCTTCTTGCCGTGGGCGTCGCGGACCATGCCGTGGAGGACGACGGTCCTGAAGGGGACGGAGTCGACGGGGCCCTTGTCCTGCATGGCGTAGAGCCCGAACATCGCCATCCGCGCCACCCAGAAGAAGAGGATGTCGTAGCCGGTGACCAGAACGCTGGTCGGGTGGTAGCGCGCGAGGTCGGGCGTCTCGTCGGGCCAGCCGAGCGTCGACACCGGCCACAGCCCGGACGAGAACCACGTGTCGAGGACGTCCTCGTCCTGGGTCCAGCCGTCGCCGGTGGGAGGCTCGTCGTCCGGGCCGACACACAGGACCTCGCCGGCCGGGCCGTACCAGACGGGAATCCGGTGCCCCCACCACAGCTGCCGGGAGATGCACCAGTCGTGCATGTGGTCGACCCAGGAGAAGTACCGCTTCGCCATCTCGGACGGGTGGATCTCGATCCGGCCGTCGCGTACGGCGTCGCTCGCGGCCGCGGCCAACGGCTCCACCCGGACGAACCACTGCAACGAGACGCGGGGCTCGACCACCGTGTCGCAGCGCTGGCAGTGGCCGACGGCGTGGCGGTACGGGCGTACCTCCTTCACGATCCGGCTCTGCTCCCGCAGCGCGGCGACGACGGCGGGACGTGCCTCGAACCGGTCCAGCCCCTGGAACGGACCGTGGGCGGTGATGACACCGTGCTCATCCATGATCGTGATACTCGGCAGGTCGTTCCGGCCGCCGATCTCGAAGTCGTTGGGGTCGTGCGCCGGTGTGACCTTGACCGCGCCGGTGCCGAACTCCGGGTCCACGTGGACGTCGGCCACGATCGGGATCCGCCGCCCGGTCAACGGCAGCTCCACCTCGGTGCCGACCAGGTGGGCGTACCGCTCGTCGCTCGGGTGGACGGCCACGGCCGTGTCGCCGAGCATCGTCTCGGGGCGTGTCGTGGCGACGACGACGGAGGCGTCCCCTTCGCCGTAGCGGATCGACGTCAGCTCGCCGTCGTCGTCGGAGTGCTCGACCTCGATGTCGGAGAGCGCGGTGAGGCACCGGGGACACCAGTTGATGATGCGCTCGGCGCGGTAGATCAGGTCGTCCTCGTACAGCCGCTTGAACATCGTGAGCACGGCGCGCGAACGGCTCTCATCCATCGTGAAGCACTCGCGGCTCCAGTCGACCGAGTCGCCGAGCCGGCGCATCTGGCCGAGGATCGCGCCACCGGACTCGGCTTTCCACTGCCAGACGCGCTCGACGAACGCCTCCCGGCCGAGGTCGTGGCGGGAGAGTCCTTCCTTGGCGAGTTCGCGTTCGACGACGTTCTGGGTGGCGATGCCGGCGTGGTCCATGCCCGGGAGCCAGAGGGCGTCGTAGCCCTGCATCCTGCGGCGGCGGACCAGGACGTCCTGGATCGTGTGGTCGAGCGCGTGGCCGACGTGCAGGGAGCCGGTGACGTTGGGCGGTGGGATGACGATGGAGTACGCCGGCTTGTCCGAGTTCTCGCCGCCAGCAGAGAAGTACCCGCGCTCGATCCATCGGTCGTACAACCGCTGCTCGACCTCGCCAGGGGCGAACGCCTGCGGCAGGTCGCGCGCGGGGGTGCGCGCCGGGGGCTGCGCTGAGCTTCGGGCCTGCGCGGGAGCCGGTGCTGGGGCCTGCGGGGAGGGATCGGGACGCTCGGGCGCACTCATGCGGTGCAGTGTAGGGACCCTCCCGCCCCACCCCGCGATGGCGGTCGGGCGGGTCGGCGGCAGACTCGTGCGGGTGAGCGAGCCGACGGAATCCTCCTATGTCGTACGACCGGCGAGGGACAGCGACGCCGACTTCATCGCGCTGATGACGCTGGAGGCGTTCAACTGGGATCCCGACCGGACCCCCTTCACGATGGCGCAGTTGCTGGCCGATCCGGCGCTCGCGAAGTACGTCGAAGGCTGGCCGGCGTCCGGGGAGCAGGGCGTGATCGCGGAGACCTCGAGCACGGCCGGCGGCGGAGATCCCACAGCGACCGGCGCGGATTCCACGTCGACCAGCGCCGATTCGGGGTCGACCGGCACGGTTTCGAGGTCGACCGGCGCCGGTTCGAATTCGATCGGCACGGGTCCTGTGCCGGTCGGGGCGGCGTGGTGGCGGTACTTCTCGTCAGCCGAGCCGGGGTACGGCTACGTGGCCGACGACGTACCCGAGATCGGCATCGCGGTCGTGGCGTCGTGGCGCGGCCGTGGCCTCGGGCGGGCCCTGCTGCGCGGGATAGCCGACCGGGCCAGGGCCGCCGGAGTCTCCCGGCTGAGCCTGAGCGTGGAGCGTGCCAACCCGGCCGCCCGCCTCTACGCCTCAGAGGGGTACGAGATCGTCGCCGTCGACGAGTCCGCCGAGACGCGGGTGAAGCACCTGCGGTAGATGACCACGCTGCCCATGCAGGTTGTCACCCGAACAGGTGTCGACGCATCTCCAGGTTCCACAGGCCCAGTCAGCCAGGGCCAATGGCCGCGCCCTCCGACAGCCGAACCCGGCTCCGCTCCCCACAGACCCAGCCAGCCAGGCCAATGGCCGCCCCATCCCGACAGCCGAACCCGGCTCCGTCCCCACATACCCGGCCAGCCAGGCCAATCGCCGCGCCCGACGTCAGGCGCGGGCGGTGCGCCGGAGCCAGAGCAGGCCGAGGACGGGGAGGACGAGCGGGATGAAGAGGTAGCCGCGCCCGTACGCCGACCACACCGTCTCGTCCGGAAACGCCGCCGGGTCGAGGACGCTGAACGTCCCGATCGCAAGGACCCCCGCGAGTTCGATCCCGCACGCGGCGTACGCGACCGGCCGGGCGACGCGACCGCCACGGGCCAGGGCGACGGTCGCCACCACGTAGACGATGGCCGAGAACGCCGAGAGTGCGTAGGCCACCGGCGCCTCATCGAACCGCGACGCGATCTGGACCGCCGCCCGGGCGCTGGCGGCCACCGCGAAGACCGCGTACACCGCGACGAGCACCCGGCCGGGCCCGGACCGGGTCGACCTGGGGTGGCCGCCGCCCGGCGCCGACGTTCCGGGTCGTCGAGGCCGGTCAGGGGTCTCGAGCCCGTCAGACACCGGCCCACACCTGTTGCAGGCGTACAACGAGAACGACGACGACCAGTCCGCCGACCCCGAGGACCACGCCGCTCCACCGGTTGCGTTCCGACGCGGCCCACAGGACAGCGATCGGCAGCACGAGCACCGAGACGATGAGGTACGCGAGGAACGTCGCGAACTCCGCCGGCCGCTCACCGCTCAGCATCAGCACGACCGCGGCGATGAGCTGGCCGATCAGCGCGAGCTCCAGCAGCGCGGCTCCGCCGACCAGAACGATCCCCGGGATCCGGTTGAGCAGGCCGGTCAGCAACGAACCTACGGAAAACACCAGCCCCAGCACCACGAGCACGGTCACCAGGACGCCGATCATCGCGCTTCCTCCGTCGGGTGGGCATGCAGGTTTCCCCGCATTGTAGTACTACGTACGGTAGTAGAACTGCGGTGGGTCGAGGCTTTGGGTTAGCATTGGCCCCGATGGCTAACGGAGCGCACCCTCACAGCGTCCACGCCCGCGTCGGCAGCGCACGGGCGCGAGTAGCCACGCGCCTCTGAGCGCTCTCCGACCCCTCTCGTTCTTCCGACCTTTGCCGTGGCACGCCCACGACGCGTGCCGCGACATCTCGAAGGTGAGCCATCCATGCTGCCTGTCCACATGCCTACCTCCCGGCAGATCCCTGCCCGGCCCTCCCTCGACGGTCTCGAGGACAAGTGGCTGCACTCCTGGGACGCCAACGACACCTACCGGTTCGACCCCACAGCGCCGGCCGAGCAGATCTTCTCGATCAACACACCCCCGCCCACGGCGTCCGGCGACCTGCACGTCGGCCACGTCTTCTCCTACACCCACACCGACATCGTGGCCCGCTTCCAGCGCATGCGCGGACGCGAGGTCTTCTACCCCATGGGCTGGGACGACAACGGCCTGCCCACCGAACGCCGGGTGCAGAACTACTACGGCGTCAGGTGCGATCCGTCGTTGGCGTACGACCCGAACCTCGTCGCGACGCCGCGTAACCAGCGCCCCAAGGCGATCCGCGACCAGCAGACCGCCATCTCCCGGCGGAACTTCATCGAACTCTGCGAAACTCTGACCCTGCAGGATGAGCAGGCCTACGAACGACTCTGGCGTCAGGTCGGGCTCTCGGTCGACTGGTCGCAGCTCTACACGACGATCGGCGCAACGGCCCGCCAGGTGTCGCAGCGGGCGTTTCTGCGCAACCTGGCCCGCGGCGAGGCCTACCAGGCGGAGGCACCGACCTTGTGGGACGTGACGTTCCAGACCGCGGTCGCCCAGGCCGAACTCGACGACAGGGAACGTCCCGGAGCCTTCTACCGTGTGGCGTTCCACGCCGACGAAGGCTCTGACAACGCCCGCCCGAACGAGTACCCCCGCACGATCGAGATCGAGACCACCCGGCCCGAACTCCTGCCTGCCTGCGTCGCACTCGTCGCGCATCCAGATGACGCGCGCTACCAGCCGATGTTCGGATCGACCGTGCGTACGCCGGTGTTCGGTGCGCGGGTCCCGGTCCTCGCCCATCGGCTGGCCGATCCCGAGAAGGGCACCGGGATCGCCATGATCTGTACGTTCGGCGACACCACCGACGTCACCTGGTGGCGCGAGCTCGACCTGCCGATCCGCGCGGTGATCGGACGTAACGGACGGTTCCTCGCCGATCCGCCAGAAGGCCTTGCCCCACAAGGGAAAACGGCGTACGCGGAACTCGCCGGCCACACTATCAAGCAGACACAGCGGCGGATGGTCGAGCTGTTGCGCGAGTCCGGCGAGCTGATCGGCGAACCTCGTGAGATCACCCATCCGGTGAAGTTCTACGAGAAGGGCGAGCTGCCGCTCGAGATCGTGACCAGCCGGCAGTGGTACATCCGTAACGGTGGAACGGATCCGAGGCTACGTCAAGCTCTCCTTGCGCGTGGTCGCGAGCTGGGTTGGACCCCTGACTTCATGCGCCACAGGTACGAACACTGGGTCGAAGGGCTGACCGGCGACTGGTTGATCAGCCGGCAACGGTTCTTCGGGGTGCCGTTCCCGGTGTGGTATCCCCTGAATGCCGCGGGCGATCCGGACTACGACCGGCCGCTCCTGCCTGGTGAGGACCGGCTGCCGGTCGACCCGGCGTCGGACGTTCCCGACGGCTACCGCGCAGACCAGCGCGGCGTTCCCGGTGGGTTCATCGCCGACCCTGACGTCATGGACAGCTGGGCCACCTCGTCCCTGACGCCGGAGATCATCTGCGGGTGGGAACGCGACCCGGACCTGTGGGCGAAGACGTTCCCGATGGACCTGCACGCCCAGGCCCACGACATCATCCGGACCTGGCTCTTCGACACCGTCGTGCGTTCCCACCTCGCTCACGACTCGCTGCCGTGGAAGCGTGCGGCGATCTCGGGCTTCGTGGTGGACCCCGACCGCAAGAAGATGGGCAAGTCGACCGGCAACGCCAGTACGCCGATCGACGTGCTGCACCGCTACGGCACCGACGCCGTGCGCTGGCGGGCAGCCGGTGCCCGGCCGGGTCTGGACTCGCCGTTCGACGAGGCGCAGATGAAGGTCGGCCGGCGGCTCGCGACGAAGATCCTCAATGCCAGCAGGTTCGTGCTCGGGCTCGGCTCGGCCTCGCCCGATCCCACGCTGGTGACCGAACCGCTCGACCGTGCCCTGCTCGCCCGACTGGCCGAGGTGGTGCGGGCGGCGACGGAAGCGCTCGACGCGTACGACTACACGAGCGCCCTGGAGACGGCGGAGCGGTTCTTCTGGGACTTCTGCGACGACTACCTGGAACTCGTGAAGGACCGTGCGTACGCCGGTCAGGGTCGCGAGGACGGTGCTGGTAACGGCGGTGCGAACAACGCGGGGAGTACGTCTGCCAAGGCGGCCTTGACACTGGCCCTGTCGGTGCAGCTGCGGCTCTTCGCGCCGTACATGCCGTTCGTGACCGAGGAGGTCTGGTCATGGTGGCAGGAAGGTTCCATCCACCGTGCGTCGTGGCCGAGCGGCGAGGAGTTCGCCCACCTGGACGGCGACCCAGCCCTCCTGAGCGCGATCAGCACTGTTCTCGCGGCCGTCCGCGGAGCGAAGTCGGCTCGCAAGCTTTCCATGAAGGCAGAGCTGTCCCGGGTCACCGTGCGCGGGGCGCAAGCCGAGCTTGACAGGATCGCCGCAGCGGCTGCGGACCTCCGCAACGCCGGCCGGATCGGAGTCATCGACCTGCATCCGGACGCGGACACGGCCGTGACGGTCGACGCCTGACCGCCTCGTCAGTTGTTGGAGGTTCGTCGCCCTAGAAGCCGATGAACCTCCAACAACGCTATGGCGCTCACCTGGTCAAAATGGTGCGTCCAGCAGCGCTCGGAGGCGTCTCGCTACGCCCTGCGGGTCGGCCCGAAGGATGGCACTGGGTATCCGGACCGTGGGTTCGCCCAGTTCCAGCAACGCGATGTCCCGATCCATATCGGCCCACGCAGCCAGGACGTCGAAGTGGGCGGCGCCATCGATCTCGACGTTGAGAACTCGACCATCCCGCCGGATGAACACCGCGTCCAGGTAGCGGATCCGGCCATCTGCTCCTCGGCGCCGGCGTTGGCGCTCCGGCGTTGGGAGACTAGATCGCCGGCACAGGCGTACGAAGTCCAGCTCGGACAGCGCCTGGGCACCGCCTTCGACGTCGTGGAGGACAGCCAGCAGGTAGCGCCGGTGGCGGACATGACCTGCCGCCTCGAGCTCTGTACGCAGCTGATCAGGTCGAGCCAGTCGTTGCTGGACGCCTGCCGTGACGATCGCTGCCGCCCGGCGCGGGAACCTTGTCCATGCCGCGGCATCCACGAGCGCCCGGGTGATACGCACGGTCGGAAGTAGGCGAGCGGGATGGCGGTGGCCGGTGTCGAAGCGGCGGGACACGTGCACCTTGACGCCGGGGTGGCTGTGCGGCACCCAGGCGTCCTGGACTACGACGACATGGATCGTTTCGGTCTCGAAGCCGCGGAGCCCGAGCTCTTCCGCGGCGGTGAGTCCAGCGAGTGTCGCGGTCGCACCCGCGTTCAGGACGGCGACCCACCTGCGCTGGCGAGTGGTGAGCGGACCGCGATGGAGGACGACGGCACGATGGCCGTACGCCGCCCATCGTCTGGCGGTCACCTCGCTCGCGACGTGGTCGGCGTCCCAACCGAGGTCTGCAAGCTGCGCTCGCGAGACCACACCGTCCTGGTCGGCGGCGAGCGCGGTGAATGCGTCACGGCTGGGCCTTCGCACACTTCGTGGCATGAAGGGAAAGCGTGCCGTCCTTCTGCCGCTCGTGCAGACGGTCATCCACAGCCGCCGCGCTGTGGACAACTCCTCCCGCCTGCCGGGTTGTTGGAGGTTCGTCGGCTTCTATGCCGATGAACCTCCAACAGGTCATCGCGGGCAGGAACGCCTAGCGGAGGTCGCCGTTGGTGAAGCCGGGACTCGAGGGTGGCCAGGCCACCAGACCCAGCTCGGCGGGACTCGCCAGCCGCTCATGATGCGGCAGGATCCGCACCGTGTAGCCGACGGGGCCGGTCCTGTCGAAGTGGACCTCCCCTTCGTAGCGATACCGCCCCGCCTCATACGCCTCGGCCTGCTTCAACGACACCGCGGTCGGGTCCCTCAGCTGGTCGGAGTCGTCCACCCGGCCGTGCAGCACCTGCACGTCGACGTCCTCCGGCGCGAGCGACCCCAGGCTGACGAAGACCCGCAACGCGGCCGAGCCACCCAGTTGGGCGCCATCGCCGGCGCCCGTCGACTCCACATGGTCGACGCGTACGCCGGACCAGCCGTCACGCACGCTGCGCTTCCATGCCGCGAGCGCCCGCGCCCCGTCGAACGAGGAGTTGAGCGCCCGGGAGCTCTGGGCCGCCGGCGTGTACAGCTCGCGTACGTAGTCACCGACCATCCGGCTCGCCAGCACCTTCGGCCCGAGCGACTTCAGCGTGTGCCGCACCATCTCCAGCCAGCGGCGCGGCAGGCCGGCGGCGTCACGGTCGTAGAAGCGCCTCGCGACCTGGTTCTCGACCAGGTCGTACAACGCGGTCGCCTCGAGCTCGTCCCGGCGGTAGGCGTCGTCCACCCCGTCGGCGGACGGGATCGCCCAGCCGTTCTCGCCGTCGAACCACTCGTCCCACCAGCCGTCGCGGATCGAGACGTTGAGCCCGCCGTTGAGTGCCGCCTTCATCCCGGACGTCCCGCACGCTTCGTACGGGCGCAACGGGTTGTTGAGCCACACGTCGCAGCCGGTGACCAGCGGATGCGCCAGGGACATGTCGTAGTCGGGCAGGAAGACGATCCGGTGGCGCACCTCGGGATCGTCGGCGAACCACACGATCTCCTGGATGAGCTTCTTGCCACCGTCGTCGGCCGGGTGCGACTTGCCGGCGATCACCAGCTGGATCGGCCGCTCGGGGTCGAGCAGCAGTCGCTTGAGCCGCTCGCGGTCGGTGAGCATGAGAGTGAGCCGCTTGTACGAAGGAACCCGCCGGGCGAAGCCGATCGTCAGCACGTTCGGGTCCAGCGCGTCGTCGATCCAGCCCAGCTCGGCCTCGGAGGCACCACGGGCGAGCCACGCCTTGCGCAGTCGCGCGCGGGAGAACTCCACGAGCCGGGCCCGGAGCTTCGCCTTGGCCGACCAGATCTCCGCCATCGGGATCTGGTCGGCGACGTCCCAGGTGCCGGGGGCATCGACGATCCCGGCGAGGCGGTCGTCAGGATCGCCCGACCCGTCGGCGCCAGCCTCGAGCTCGCTCATCTCCCGGGCGACCCAGGTCGGAGCGTGGACGCCGTTGGTGACGGAGATCACCGGAAGCTCGGTGGCGTCGAAGCCGGGCCACAGCCCGGCGAACATGCCGCGGCTCACCTCGCCGTGCAGGGCGCTGACGCCGTTGGCGCGCTGACCGAGCCGCAGGCCCATCACCGCCATGTTGAACAGGCCTGGGTCGCCGCCCTCGTAGTCCTCGGCGCCGAGTGCGAGCACCTGGCCGATCGGGATGCCGGCGCCCACCGCGCCGCCATCGCCGGAGCCCGAGCCTGCGGCAGCGCCGGACCCGTCGTGCCCGCGCTCCCATGACGCGGACGTGGCCACCGGCGTACGCGCCCACACGGTGAAGTGCTGCTCCACGAGCTCGCGGGTGAACCGGTCGATGCCGGCAGGGACCGGAGTGTGGGTGGTGAAGACGGTGCCGGCCCGGGTGATCTCCAGCGCGGCGTCGAAGTCGAGGCCGTGTCCCTCGACGTACTCCCGGATCCGTTCGAGGCCGAGGAAGCCCGCGTGGCCCTCGTTGGTGTGGAACACCTCCGGTGGGGTCGCGCCGGTGATCCGGCTGTAGACCCGCAGGGCGCGTACGCCGCCGATGCCGAGCAGCATCTCCTGCAGCAGCCGGTGCTCGGTGCCGCCGCCGTAGAGCCGGTCGGTCACGTCCCGTTCGAGGGGCTGGTTGTCCTCGATGCCGGAGTCGAGGAGGAGCAAGGGCGCCCGGCCGACCTGGGCGACCCAGATCTGGGCGGCGAGCTGCCGGCCACCAGGCAGCGCGACGCTCACCCGGGCAGGCGTACCGCCCGCCTCGCGGAGCAGCGTGAGCGGCATCGCCTGCGGATCGACGATCGGGTAGCGCTCCTGCTGCCAGCCTTCGCGGGAGAGCGACTGGACGAAGTAGCCGTGGCGGTAGAGCAGGCCGACACCGATCAGCGGTACGCCGAGGTCGCTGGCCGCCTTGAGGTGGTCGCCGGCAAGGATGCCGAGGCCGCCGGAGTACTGCGGAAGCACCGCGCTGATCCCGAACTCGGGTGAGAAGTACGCAATCTGGCGCGGAGCATCCGGCCCCTGCGCTTGGTACCAACGGTCGCTCGTGAGGTAGTCGCGCAGGTCGTCCGCGGACTCTCCGAGGCGGGCCAGGAAGCCCTGGTCGGAGCCCAGTTCGGCGAGGCGCTCGGCCGTGACCTCGCCCAGCAGGCGTACGGGATCATGGCCGCTCGCCTCCCACAACTCGCCGTCGACGGCGGCGAACAGGTCCTGGGTGGGCGGGTGCCACGACCAGCGGAGGTTGAGGGCGAGGTCGCCGAGCGGCGCGAGCGGCTCGGGGAGCATCGGACGGACGGTGAAACGACGGATGGCACGCACGAGGGCACACGCTAACCCAGCGCCATCTCCGACACGCCGTGGGGCCTGCTCTGTCGTTGCAGAACAAGCAAGGTTTTGCAGCCGCTCCGGGGGAACCACCCGGGTATGAACCTGCTGCTGGTCGGCCTCGTGGCGGGCCTCGCGTTGGCGGCGCGGCGCCAACCGTACCCAACCCGAGCATGCCCTGGCTCTACCCGTGATACTGGGATGAGTAGGTTCACCGCTGTGTCTCAGCGTCGATCCCGAAACAACCGATCCCACGCCCGCCCATCCCCCAGCTCCCGGACTTCCATGGCTCCCAACGAGATGCCCCAAGACCCCAGGCAGCAGGCTCACGGCGCGCCGGATCCCGGCCGCGGCACCATCACCTCGGGGGAGGTCGCCGAAGCGACCGAGGCCCCCGAGGTCACGGAGGGGACCGAGACCGAGACCCCCGAGGTCGCGGAGGTGACCGAGACCGAGACCCCCGAGGTCGCGGAGGTGACCGAGACCCCCGAGGTCGCGGAGGTGACCGAGGCCCCCGAGGTCGCGGAGGTCGGCGAGGACACCACCGGTGCGCGCCACCGGCCCGACCCGGCAGCGGACCGGTCCTGGGCCCCGCACACCGTCATCGGCCGGATCCCGATCATCTCGGTGGATCCGGTCGTACGCGCCGGCGGGCAGTTCCCCGCGAAGGCCGTCGTCGGCGAGGCGTTCACGGTCGCGGCGACGATCTTCCGCGAGGGCCACGACGCGCTCGGCGCCAATGTCGTCACCCTCGGCCCGGACGGGCACACCCTCGGCTGGATCCCCATGCGCCCCGGCGAGCCGGGGACCGACCGGTGGTTCGCGGAGATCCGTCCCGATGCGGAGGGTGACTGGACCTACACGATCGAAGCGTGGGGCGATCCCGTGTCCACCTGGCGGCACGCTGCGGAGATCAAAGTCCCTGCTGGTCTCGACGTCCCGCTCATGCTCGCCGAGGGCGCCCAGGTCCTCCAGCGCGCGGCTGTCAACCTTCCGGCGGCCGACCAGGCCGGTCGCGCGATCCTCGAGGCGGCGGTCCACGCGCTCCGTGACGACTCCCGCCCCGCCGAGGCCCGGCTGCATGTCGCCACGGCGCCGGAGGTGTCCGACGTCCTGGCCGCGCACCCGCTACGCGACCTGCTGACCGCCTCCGAACCCTTCCCGCTGCGGGTCGACCGCGAGCGGGCGTTGTACGGAAGCTGGTACGAGTTCTTCCCGCGGTCCGAGGGCGCCTACCTCGCCGCGGAGGATGGCCGCTGGGTCTCCGGCACGTTCAAGACCGCCGCCGAACGCCTGCCCGCCATCGCCGCCAACGGCTTCGACGTCGTCTACCTGCCACCGATCCACCCGGTCGGCAAGGTCAACCGCAAGGGCCCCAACAACACCCTCGATCCTGGGCTCGGCGATCCCGGCTCGCCCTGGGCGATCGGGTCCGACGAGGGCGGCCACGACGCCGTCCATCCCGACCTGGGCACCCTGGAGGACTTCGACGCCTTCGTGGCCCGCGCGGGCGAGCTGGGCCTGGAGGTCGCGCTGGACCTGGCCCTGCAGGCCGCGCCCGACCACCCGTGGGTCGCCGAGCACCCCGAGTGGTTCACCACGCTGTCCGACGGAACCATCGCCTTCGCCGAGAACCCGCCGAAGAAGTACCAGGACATCTACCCGCTGAACTTCGACAACGACCCCGAGGGGATCTACGCCGAAGTGCTGCGGATCGTCCGGCACTGGATGGACCACGGCGTACGCATCTTCCGGGTCGACAACCCGCACACCAAGCCGGTGCAGTTCTGGGAGTGGCTGCTCGCCGAGATTCGTACGACCGATCCGGACGTGCTCTTCCTGTCCGAGGCGTTCACCCGGCCGGCGATGATGCAGACGCTGGCCAAGGTGGGCTTCCACCAGTCCTACACGTACTTCACCTGGCGCAACACCAAGCACGAGCTCGAGTCCTACCTCACCGAGCTCAGCCGCGAGACGTCGGCGTTCCTGCGGCCGAACTTCTTCGTCAACACCCAGGACATCCTGACCGCGTTCCTGCAGGACGGCGGGCCGGCGGCGTTCAAGATCCGCGCCGTCCTGGCGGCGATGCTCTCCCCCACCTGGGGTGTCTACTCCGGCTTCGAGCTCTGCGAGCACCTCGCCCTGCGTCCGGGCAGCGAGGAGTATCTCGACTCCGAGAAGTATCAGTACCGACCCCGCGACTGGTCCGCCTACGAACCGGGCGGCGAACGCGAGGGCCAGTCGATCATGCCCTATCTGCGCCAACTGAACGACATCCGCCGTGCACATCCGGCCCTGCAACGCCTGCGCAACCTACGCTTCCACCATGTTCCAGACGACAGTCTGCTCGTCTTCTCCAAGCGCGAGCAGCTGCCGGACGGCGACCACACCGACGGGCAGCGCGACAGCGCTCGCAGCGGCGCAGCCGACACCGTTATCGTCGCAGTCAACCTCGACCCGCACGGGACCCGTGAGTCGGTCGTTTCCCTCACCATGCCCGACCTGGGCCTGGACTGGCACGACACCTTTGTCGTGCACGACGAGCTGACCGGCGAGACCTGGCGCTGGGGACAGCACAACTATCTCCGGCTCGACCCCGCTGTCCAGCCGGCCCACATCCTCTCCCTCCGACGAGGTATCGCATGATCCAGACTGCTGCCCCAGGGGACCGCCCGTCCGGGACCTCCGGCGGGCGCCCTCCCGACCCCAGTTCCACGTCGACGGCCGGTTCCACATCGACGGCCGGTTCCACATCGACGGCACCGGACGCCAGCGCGTCCGGCGTGGTTGGCGGCCTCGGGTCGGATCCCGAGTGGTACAAGCGGGCGGTCTTCTACGAAGTGCTCGTCCGTTCCTTCGCCGACTCCACCAGCGACGGGATCGGTGACATCAGCGGGCTGCGGGAGAAGCTCGACTACCTCGAGTGGCTGGGTATCGACTGCCTGTGGCTGCCGCCGTTCTACGCCTCGCCGCTGCGCGACGGCGGGTACGACGTGGCCGACTACACCGCCATCGCGCCCGACATCGGCAGCCACGACGACTTCGTGTCGTTCGTCGAGGCCGCGCACGCCCGGGGTATCCGGGTGATCATCGACTTCGTCATGAACCACACTTCCGACCAGCACCCGTGGTTCCAGGCGTCCCGCAACGACCCCGACGGTCCGTACGGCGACTTCTACGTCTGGGCCGACACCGACGAGGGATATCCGGACGCGCGGATCATCTTCGTCGACACCGAGACCAGCAACTGGACCTTCGACCCCGTACGCAAGCAGTACTTCTGGCACCGGTTCTTCTCCCACCAGCCGGACCTCAACTTCGAGAATCCGAAGGTCTGCGAAGCGATCATCGACGCGCTGAAGTTCTGGCTCGACCTCGGGATCGACGGGTTCCGCCTCGACGCCGTGCCGTACCTCTTCGAGGAGGAGGGCACGAACTGCGAGAACCTCCCGAAGACCCACGAGTTCCTGCGCCGGATCCGCAAGGAGGTCGACAAGGAGTACCCCGACCGGGTGCTGCTCTGCGAGGCCAACCAGTGGCCGGCCGACGTCGTGGAGTACTTCGGGGATCTCGGCAGCGGTGGCGACGAGTGCCACATGGCGTTCCACTTCCCGGTGATGCCCCGCATCTTCATGTCCGTACGCCGGGAGTCGCGCTACCCGATCTCGGAGATCATGGCGCAGACGCCGAAGATCCCCGACCGTTGCCAGTGGGGCATCTTCCTGCGCAACCACGACGAGCTGACGCTGGAGATGGTCACCGACGAGGACCGCGACTACATGTGGGCGGAGTACGCCAAGGACCCCCGCATGAAGGCGAACATCGGGATCCGCCGGCGCCTCGCTCCCCTGCTGGAGAACGACACCAACCAGATGGAGCTGTTCACCGCGCTCCTGTTGTCGTTGCCCGGGTCGCCGGTGCTTTACTACGGCGACGAGATCGGCATGGGCGACAACATCTGGTTGGGCGACCGTGACGGCGTACGTACTCCCATGCAGTGGACCCCGGACCGCAACGCCGGCTTCTCCGCCTGCGACCCCGGCCGGCTCGCGCTGCCGGTCATCATGGACTCGATCTACGGCTACCAGGCCGTCAACGTCGAGGCCGAACTGCAGAACAGCTCCTCGCTGCTGCACTGGGTGCGCCGGATGATCTGGGTACGCAAGCAGAATCCGGCGTTCGGTTCCGGTTCGTTCACCGATCTTGGGGGTAGCAACCCCAGCGTCCTGTCGTTCGTTCGGGAACAGGGCGACGACGCGGTGCTCTGCGTCAACAACCTGTCCCGGTTCCCGCAGCCGGTCGAGCTCGACCTGCGCCGATGGGAGGGGGTCGAGCCCATCGAGCTGATCGGCGGGGTGCGGTTCCCGAAGATCGGCGAGCTGCCGTACCTGCTGACCCTCGGTGGCCACGGGTTCTACTGGTTCCGGCTGCCCCTACCCACAGGTGAGGAGCCCTTGGCCTGAGGCAAAGCGACAGGGCGAGACGACACTTCCTCGAGTCAACACACTCTCGAGTCAACACAGTCTTGAGACGACACCGCTCTCGAGGAAGGCGACCGAAAGGCGATGATGGGACAAGCCGCTCAGACCACCGGTCTCCATGACTATCTCGAACGCCAGCGATGGTTCGCGGGCAAGGGACGAGAGTTCACCGTGGAAGCCATCCACCCCCTGAGCTGGCTCTCCGCACCGCCGGCCGACTCGAACAACACGGCCTGGCCCGCGGTCCGGATCGAGCTGGTGACCGTTCGCTATGCCGACGGGGGAGGCAACCTGGTCGACGTCTACCAGCTCCCGGTCTCCTACCGGCGCGAACCGGAGGACCACCTCGGCCACGCCGCGATCGCCGACTGGGCCGAGCCCGAGCTCGGCGGCAAGATCGTCTGGGCCTACGACGCCCTGCACGACAAGGAGGCCACACCGGCCTTCCTCCAGGGTCTGCTGCGTACGACGGTCACAGGCGACCTGGCGTTCCAGCGGATCGGGACCCTGAACGTCGACACCGAGCTGCCGTCGCTGGTGTTGACCGGCGAACAGAGCAACACGTCCCTGGTGTTCGGTGAGGACGTGCTGCTGAAGGTGTTCCGGCGGGTGCACCACGGGCGCAACCCCGACATCGAGGTGCACGAGGCCTTCGCCCGGCACGACTGTGGCAATGTGGCCCGCCTCTTCGGCTGGATCGAGGCGGAGTGGCCCGACGCCGACGGCAAGCCAGGGCGAGGCGACCTGGGGATGTTCAGCGACTTCTTCCGTACGGCGACCGACGGGTGGGAGCTGGCCATCACCAGTGTGCGCGACCTCTACGCCGAGGCCGACCTGCACGCCGACGAGGTAGGCGGCGACTTCGCGGCTGAGTCCCACCGGCTGGGCGCCACGACCGCTCAGATCCACGCCGACATGGCCCGCTACCTCCCGACCGGCGAGTGGGGGCGCGACGAGCTGGTCAGCCTGGCCCGAGCGATGCGGTCCCGGCTGGCCGCGGCGATCGACGTCGTACCGGCCCTGCAGACCTACGCCAGCGGCCTGCGCCAGGCCTACGACGACCTCGAGGGCGCCCTCGAGTCCGTCCAGGTCCAGCGGATCCACGGCGACTTCCACCTCGGCCAGACCATGCGGACCGTCGGCGGCTGGCGGATCATCGACTTCGAGGGCGAGCCGGCCCGCGCCTGGGCCGAACGCACCGCGCTCGACTCCCCGATCCGCGACGTGGCGGCGATGCTCCGTTCGTTCGACTACGCCGCGCAGCACCTGCTCGCCGGCCACGACCACCCCGACGAGCACCAGCTCGCCTACCGCGCGGCCGAGTGGTCAGAGCGCAACCGCTCGGCGTTCTGTGAGGGCTACGGCGAGGTGGCCGGCAGCGACCCGCGCGACCAGGGCGTCCTGATGCGTGCGTACGAAACCGACAAGGCGGTCTACGAGGTCGTCTACGAAGCCCGCACCCGACCCGACTGGATCGGGATCCCCCTCGCGGCGATCCGGCGCCTCGCCGGTTGAACAGTCCGTTGATGAGGTAATAGGCACCGAACACCTTGGAGTGCGCCACCCTCATACCGCGAGACACGCCGCAGCATCGGCCCGAAGAAGGTGTCCCCACGATGCCCGACCACACCACCGTTCCCGCCCAGCCCGCCGAGATCGCCCGCGAGGAGCTGGCCCGGCTGGTCGCCGGGGAGCACCACGACCCGCACGGGATCCTCGGCCCCCACGTCGGCTCCGACGGCGTGGTGACCGTCCGCGTCCTGCGTCCGCTGGCGGAGAAGGTCTGCGTCCGCGTGGGCGCCACACCTGACACGAGCACCCTCGTCGAGCTCACCCACGAGTACGAAGGCATCTGGGTCGGCGTCCTCCCGGGCTCGCAGGTACCCGACTACCGGCTCGAGGTGAGCTATCCCGACGGAGTGAGCGTCCGTACGGACGACCCGTACCGCTTCCTGCCCACGCTCGGCGAGATGGACCTGCACCTCATCGGCGAGGGTCGTCACGAACAGCTCTGGACCGTGCTGGGTGCGCACGTCCGCACCTACGACACCCCGGCCGGTCCGGTCACCGGTACGTCGTTCGCCGTCTGGGCGCCCAACGCGCGCGGTGTCCGAGTGGTCGGCGACTTCAACTTCTGGGAGGGGCGCGGGCATCCGATGCGCTCGCTCGGCAGCAGCGGCGTCTGGGAGCTGTTCATCCCCGACGTCGGCGACGGCACCCTCTACCGCTACGAGATCCTCGTGCGCGACGGCGGGTGGCGGCAGAAGTCCGATCCGCTGGCGTTCCGGTCCGAGGCGCCACCGGCCAACGCCTCCATCGTCTACACCTCGTCGTATGCCTGGGACGACGGCGAGTGGCTCGCCCGGCGCGCCGCCGCCCAGCCGCACGCCGAACCGATGAGCATCTACGAGGTGCACCTCGGATCGTGGCGGATGGGACGGTCCTACCGCGAGATCGCCGACGAGCTGGTGCCGTACGTCCGCGACCTCGGCTTCACCCATGTCGAGCTCATGCCGGTGATGGAGCATCCGTACGGTCCGTCGTGGGGCTACCAGGTGTCGTCGTACTTCGCGCCGACCGCGCGGATGGGTGACCCGGACGGCTTCCGAGCGCTTGTCGACGCGCTGCACCAGGCCGGCATCGGGGTCCTGCTCGACTGGGTTCCGGCACACTTCCCGCGCGACGAGTGGGCCTTGGCGCGGTTCGACGGCACACCGCTGTACGAACACGCCGATCCACGCCGCGGCGAGCACCCGGACTGGGGCACGCTGGTCTTCGACTTCGGCCGCCGGGAGGTCCGCAACTTCCTGCTGGCCAACGCGCTCTACTGGCTGGAGGAGTTCCACATCGACGGGCTGCGCGTCGACGCGGTCGCGTCGATGCTCTACCTCGACTACTCGCGGAAGGAAGGCGAGTGGACCCCCAACGAGTACGGCGGGCGGGAGAACCTCGACGCGGTGAGCTTCCTGCAGGACGTCAACGCGACCTGCTACCGGCGGGTGCCCGGCATCGTCACGGCCGCCGAGGAGTCGACCTCATGGCCCGGGGTCACCAGGCCCACGCATCTGGGCGGGCTCGGGTTCGGGTTCAAGTGGAACATGGGCTGGATGAACGACTCGTTGGAGTACATCCGACACGAGCCGGTCCACCGGCAGTACCACCATCACCAGATGACGTTCTCCCTCATCTATGCGTACTCCGAGAACTTCGTCCTGCCGCTCTCCCACGACGAGGTCGTGCACGGCAAGGGGTCCCTGATCGCGAAGATGCCGGGTGATCGGTGGCAGCAGCTCGCCAACCTGCGGGCCTTCCTCGGATACATGTGGGCTCATCCGGGCAAGCAGCTGCTCTTCATGGGCGGGGAGTTCGCGCAGAGCAACGAATGGGCAGAGTCGCGCGAGCTCGACTGGTGGCTGCTGGAGTTCGCCGAACACCAGGGCGTGCAGGCGCTGGTACGCGACCTCAACCGGGTCTACCGCGAGTCGCCGGAGCTGTGGGCGCGCGAGCAGGACTCCGGTGCGTTCGCGTGGATCGACGCGAACGACGCGGGCAACAACGTCTTCAGCTTCGTCCGGGCCGGGCCGGACGGCTCGCTGCTGGCGTGCGTCGCCAACTTCGCCGCCGTACCGCACGAGGGGTATCGGATCGGACTTCCTACGACGGGCGCGTGGCACGAGGTGCTCAACACCGACGGCGATGCGTACGGCGGCAGTAGCGTCGGCAACCTGGGTGCCGTCGAGGCAGTGGCCGAACCCTGGCACGGCCGCCCGGCGTCGGCGACCCTCCGGGTCCCGCCCCTCGGCACCGTCTGGCTCCGCCACAAGCCTGCGCCCTGACCGGGACTCGGGTCCTGGCCCGCCGCGACGACCCGGCGATTGAGGCAAATGAGGCAAATGACCACGCTGAGCACGCAGCGCCCGGCAAATGACCACGCTGAGCACGCAACGCCCGGCAAATGACCACGCTGAGCATGCCTGTGGTATCCGGCGAGGCGTGGATGGCTGATCCCGCTGCCACTGGCATGCTCAGCGTGGTCATTTACCGGGCGGCGGGGCGGCTGCACCGGAGGCGACGGGGCGGCGGGTCGACAGTGAGCCTGAGGGTCAGCTCACATCGGGCTTGCGGGCCTCGACGAGGAACCGTTGGGTGTGGGCGACGAAGGACCCGTGCCGCTCGATGTGCGCGTGCATGTCGGCCAGCCTGGGGCGGTACGCCTCGACCGTGAAGCCGGGGACGATCCAGATCACCTTGCGTAGGAAGTGCACCACGGCGGCGACATCGAAGAACTCCGCACGCAGCGACTCGTGGCGCAGGTCGACCACCTCGAGGCCGGCCCGGTCGGCCTCCGTCGCGGCCCGCTGGGTGCTGTCGCCTCCCACCGGCTGGGTGCCCATCATGAAGTCTTTGAGCTCGCGGACCGTACCGGCACCCACCTGCTGCGACAGGTAGGTCCCACCCGGCTGGAGAACCCGTGCGATCTCGTCCCACAGCGTGACCGTCGGGTGCCGGCTCACCACCAGATCGAACGACGCATCCGGGAACGGGAGGGGCGCATCGTCGGCGACCTCGACCACCGAAGCGCCCAGCCGGCGCAGGTTCCGTCGGGCGACCTCGATGTTCGGCGGCCACGACTCGGTGGCGGCCAGCACGGGCGGCGCCTGGGGGATGCTGGCCAGGACCTCACCGCCCCCGGTCTGGATGTCGAGACCGGCTGCGGCGGTGGCCATGCGGGCGGCGAGGAGGCGTGAGTAGCCCCAGGAGGGACGTTCCTCGGTCGCCCGACCCTCGAACCAGGAGAAGTCCCACCCTTCGACAGGTACGGCCTCGCCTTCGGCGAGCAACTCTTCGAACGACGCTGTTGTGGTGGCCATAGCGAGAAGGATGACCCCCACGCCGGGTCGCCGCGAGCGGTTTTCCGGCGCAGCAACGTCGGTAGCAGACGCGATGCCCCCGTCTGGGACAGCGCTCGCAGGGCCGCCCCCGTCTGGGACACGCTCGGGAGCACCTCCGCCCGTCGCACACAAGACTGCGGGGCCCCTGCAAAAAGGGGCCCCGCAGGACGTGCTGCTCCAGGTAGCGCTGTGCGTGCGTGACCTGGACGGTCCGGTCAGGTCATTGACCAGGCCCGTCCGGTCCGGTCAGCAGGTCTCGGCGTTGGGACGGGGGGCGTCGAGCCGGTCGGCGAACCGGACCAGCTGCGCCCCGGTGCCGCGAAGCGACCGGACGACCCACCGGTTGCGCTGACGCGGGAAGGGCACCACCTGGTGCCGGGTCCGCTCGTCGTACCGGTAGTTGTAGTCGTTGGCGAAATTGCTGATGGCAGGCCACATGGTTCTTCGATCTCCGTAGGTTTGGTGATGAATGGTCGGGAACGGGGAGGTTCACTCCCTCGACGACCAGCCGCACGCCGCCTTGCCCAGGCGTCTTCCTTGACCCCCGACATCGAGTGGCGTCGACTTCTGGGTCGACTCCGGCGGCCGAACCGGCGCTGGTGCGACCGGCTGGCTCGCGTGGCAGCTCGCTGGCTGACCACTCCTTCGATGATGATCCGGGTTTGTGTGGGCAGTATTTCTGCGGTGCTTCGGCTTGGTGCCTTCCCAACCAATAGGTGGCAACGTCGTAGCCTGGTCGGACATTCCAGCCTTCGCAAGATATTTCTGGTCCGGGTCCAACTTCCTGAGCCCGCCCCGCCCTCCACGGCGGCGCGGGCTGCCTCAGTCGGGCAGGTAGTGCGGAACGATCTCCGCGACCCTGGGAGCGACCTCGCCGCGTTCCCACCGTAGGCGGAGTGCCTCGACCGGGGCATGGTCCCGCACCGGGATCGACGTGTAGGTGCCGCCCACCTGGCCGATCACCGACCACGTCCCGCTCCTGCGCACCTCCAGCGTCCCCTGCGAGATCTCGCCTGCGGCCTGCAGGAGGCTCACCCGCTCCAGCGGGCGGGCCGTCGACAGCGTGACCACCAGATGGTCATCGTCGCCCTCCGGACCGGTCCCGAGGTAACTCGAGTGGGGGTCGCCGTCCACCGCGGCATTCGCCGTACCGCTCGCGCCGCCCGCATCGTTCTCGCCGTCCGCCTCGTTCTCGTCGTTCGCCCCGTTCTCGTCGTCCGCCCCGTTCTCGCCGTCGGACTCGTCCTCATTCTCGGAGCCGCCGTCGACGGAGAGAGTCGTACGGTCGAGTACCTCGACGTCGAACTCACGGACCACGAGCCAGTACGGAGCGTTCGCCGCCGCAGCGCGGTAGCGGACGTAGCGCGCCCGCGTCCCCTTCGGCGCCTTCGCCACCACCTCCGAAGCGTCGCCTCGGGTAAGAACGGTCCAGGTCTCGCCGTCGGTGGAGTACTCCAGTACGCCCGACCGGAGGTAGTCCTTCGGTGAGTTGGCGTACGCCAGCTCGAGCCGCACCTCGCCGATTTCGTGCTCGACACGGAGATCGACCTGGACGAAGTCGCCGACCACGGGAGCCCGCGCACTGGAGTAGTAGGTGCTCTTGTCGCCGTCGAGCATCTGGGCCGGTTCGTGGCCGGCGTAGGTGTCCATGGATGCCTGCGCCTGCGGCCGGTCGAGCCCGATGCCGAGGGCGGCATCGACCGCCCGGTCGACCCGGGCGGCGAAATCGTCGACCACCCCGTCGCCGACCATCAGAGGACGACCAGCGTGCGGGCTTCGGGTGTCCCGGATCTCCTTGGCGCGCTCGACCAGGCCGTTCGCCGCGGCGCGGGCGTCCGCTGCCGCCGCGAGGTTGTTCTCCTCCGCCGCTACCAGGGCGGCGAGCGATGCCTGCATGGCTCGGGCCCACAGTTCGGTCGCGTCGAGCCAGCCGGCGGCCTGGGTCGCGAAGTTCGGGTCGTCGACACCTTCCCGGATCAGTTGCGGTGCCGCGGCGATCTCAGCCAGCGTGCGACGCAGCTCCGCCGCCGCGCGGGTCCGGTCGCCGTCGTTCCACGCGGTCCAGAAGTCCGCCAGTTCCACCGAGAGCACCGGCGCCCGGGCATAGTGCAGCGCGCCGTCGAAGTTGTTGAGGTCTGCCAACCAGCGGAGAGCGCCGGCCACTCTCCGGTCGCCACCTGCCTGGGCGGCCAGTGCGCGCGTCCACGCTACCGCCGGGTCGAAGCCCTCGTCGTCCCAGCCGAACTCGCCGACCGCGGACAACGCGATCTTGCTCAACGCCGACTGGTTCATCGGGTTGGACAGAACGCCCGCGACCTCACCGGACAGCCCGTTCTCCCGGCCGGAGTACGCACCGAGCGGGATCCGGCCGGGGATGTAGTCGTTGGCCGGATAGTTGTCCCAGAGGATGATCTCGTGCCCGAACACCCTGGCCGCCTGCGCCGCCTGGTCGCGGCTGACTGAGCGCGGGATGTTAGCCACCCCGCTCCAGTACACCGTCACACCCGTCTGCAGCTTGGCCCGCAGGACCTTCTTGTAGGGCGAGTCGGTGACGCTGTCGTACTCCGTCGGCACGATCCGCAGCGCCGCGATGTCGGGCTTGCCGTTCGCCCACTCGTGCTGGAGACGGGTGAGCAGAGCGGCCTGCGCCTCGGCGGACCCTCCCGGCTTGTCGGCGTACGTCGTCTCGTCCGCGGCACAGTGCCACTGGGTGGGATCGATGTCGTCGAAGCCCATCGTGAAGGACCGGACGCCGAGGGCGTAGATCGAGTCGAGCTTCGCCGTCAGGGCCTTGAAGTCCTGATCGCCGCTGAAGCACATCGACAGTCCCGGCGACAGCGTGAATCCGACGTCGACGCGGTTCTGCCGTGCCCTGCGCACCAGCGTGGCCAGCTGGGAGCGCTTCTCGGCGGGGTACGGCATCCGCCAGAGCTCGCGCTGGTACGGATCGTCCTTCGGTGCGTACTCGTAGGTGTTCATCCGATGCGTGCCCATGAAGTCGAGCAGATCGAGGCGCTCCTCGAACGACCACGGCGTGCCGTAGAAACCCTCGACCACGCCGCGGTACCGCATCGAGGGCGTCTCCTGCACGTGCGTCGGGGGCATGAAGTCGGGTCCGCTGCGACGTTGAAACAGGTCATCCAGTGCGTGGGCCGCGTAGAAGGTCCCGTCGGCGCCCGCACCGTCCAGCACCACGTGACCACGCCCGTCGTGGTCCTTCCCGACAGCGATGATGTAGCTGTCGGCGGGTAGCGCGTCGGCCGTCTTGGAGCCGAGGGCCGCCAGAGTCGTGGCAGCGTCGCCGAGCCACACAGTGAGGTGGGTGCGCGGCTGTGTTCCGTCCGTGTCGACCACCGTGCGGACACCGGCGCGGGCGAGGACATCGCGGACCAGTTGCTCGGTCTGCTCGTCGGAGTCGGCGCCGCGGACGATCCCGACGGGGCCGATCAGGCCGAATCCCTCGAAGGAGCGCGCCACCTCGGCCTCGGCGCTCGGCAACATCGCCACGGCCACCAGGACCCCCACCGCCGCCACGACCAACCGGCGTACGAGCCCGCCTCGCTCACGTCCACCCATCGCCGCGGCGTCCCCCTTACCTGTGACCGGATCCCCCGGTACGCCCTGGGGATTTCCCTGGCACCCCCTTGCCAGACCCGGACAGGTCATCAGGTGCTTACCCAGGCGTTCCTCCGGCTCACCAGCAAACGGCCCAAACTGGGATGAGAAACCCGAGACACCGAATGACACCGCATCAGTTCGCGAGATCCGCGATGGCGATGAGCCCGGAGGTGGCAGCCGTGTCCAGGTGGCGATCAGGTCCCGACCCAGCCCGTCGAAGTCCCCGCAAGCGGCCGGCGATCCTCGTCGTCGTCCTGGCGAGCGTGGCGCTCGTCCTGTCCACCCAGCAGTCCGCTGTGGCGTACCCGCCCACCCCGCCGAGCGCCGGCGAGGCCGCGTCGATGCTCGCCGCGCTCACGGTCGCTCCGGAGGGATCGTCCGACGGATACGACCGCGACCTCTTCCCGCACTGGATCAACCAGAGCGGGGCATGCGACACCCGTGAAGTCGTCCTCCAGCGGGACGGGACCGGCGTCGCCGTCGACTCGTCCTGCCAGCCCACCACGGGCCAGTGGTACAGCGTCTACGACGCGACCTGGGTCACCGACTCCTCCGACGTCGACATCGACCACATCGTCGCCCTCGCCGAGGCGTGGCGGTCCGGTGCCAGCGGGTGGACCACCACGCGGCGGCAGGAGTTCGCGAACAACCTCTCGATCGCCCAACTCATCGCCGTGTCCGCGTCAAGTAACTCCTCGAAGAGTGACAAGGACCCAGCCGAGTGGACACCACCGAACCAGAACACGTGGTGCATCTACGCCCGGGAGTGGATCTGGGTGAAGAGCAGCTACGGGCTCACCGTGGACACTGCCGAGAAGCAGGCCCTGCAGTCACTGCTCGGCTCCTGCTGAGCGGTCACTGCGGTCGGGTGCGTTCCCTCGCGTACGGGAGGGCTGGGGAGGCGGTCGGGAGGCGGGCCGTCACTTCATGTCAGCCGACGCGAGGGAACGCTCCGTGCCGAGGATGCGGACCCTGATGTCCTCGGCGTCCTGCGTCGGGACCGCCGCGACCACCTGCCAGATCCATGACGTACGCAGGAACGCCTCCCCCTTGGCGAGCCCGGTGTAGGCGGCGACGGCGTCGTCCTGGTCGAACTCCAGGCTCGCGTTGCGCATCGCGATACTCTCCGCCTCCGTCATCGTGAAGAGCACGAGCGCGCCACCGTCCTTGGTCGCGAGCGCCCGCACCGACGTCACGGAGAACTCCTGCTCGTAGGTGAAGGCGTTGGCCTGGCTGCGGTTCTGCTGGGAGGCGCGGTGGCTGCGTTCGGTGTCCGGATGAGGGACGAACGCCGGGGCCTGGGGCGCCTCCGGCCCCTCCTCGAGCAAGGCCGCGTAGGCGGCCGCCGCCTCAGCGGGTGCCCGGGCCCGGCCCTCTCGTTCGCCCGGAGGCACCACGACGGCAGCGCTGTCACGGTCGAGGATCTCCGGGACCTCCGCGTCGTCGTCGAGGACGACGGACTGGGCCTTGCGCCACAGTGAACCCGCGGTCGGGCGCATGACCAGGTCGACGGCGGTGTCGCCCTCGCCGGCGACCGTCGAGACGGCGAAGTACCACACCGGGTAGCCCTCGAACGCGGGGAGGTAGGCCCGCGGATCGCTGTGGCTGACCGCCGCGCCGGGATTCTTGTCGTCCGGGTCGAGCCGTTTGGCGATCCGGAACTGGGCCTGGCTCGCCGTCAGGAGCGGGCCGGACTGGATCGACTCGATGAGGTCGGAATCGCGTGCGGCGCTCGCCTTGGCGTTGATCTTGTCGTACCGCTGGAGGAACCCGATCGTCTTGTCCTGGCTCGCCGGTGACCACTCGGGCGACCTTCCGGTCCTGGTCTCGGGCAGCGAGACGCAGCCCGCACTCGCGGCCAGTGCGAGCAGCAGGGCACCGAGGGGGACGGCACGGCGGACGGTCCGGGGGCGCCGGTCAGGCATCCTCCGTCACCGACCTTCCGCCCGGTCGGCGTCGCCCTGCAACAGGGCGTCGATGGTGGTCCGGTCGTCGTACGCACGGTCCGCGGGCGGGGAGTAACCGTGCCCGCTGGCGTCGACGGGCGGGAAGGACGGGAAGTCGGAGAGATCCGGTTCGAACGCCGGGAAGTCCGACAGGTCGGGCGTCGGCGAAGCTGCAGGTCCTCGCTGGGGCCGCCAGTCGGGCCCTTCCGGTGCACGGGAAGCAGGCGAGGTGGGTGCGCCGCGGGCAGCGCTCCACCATTCGTTTCCCTGGGGTCCGCTCTGCCCACTTCCCTGAGGTCTGCTCTGCCAACCCAGACCATCGGCTGTGCTCGGCCGGCCAGGCGCAGTCGGCTGGCCGGGCGCAGTCGGGCTTGCCGGTGGGCCAGACCAGCCAACGTCGGCGGCCCCGCTCGGTCCACCAACCTCACTCGGCCCACCGACCTCATTCGGCCCGCCAACGCCGCCAACCCCGCTCGGTCCGCCAACGCCGTCGGGGGCGCTCAGTTCGCTGGGCCCAATCGGCGGTTGCCATGGAAGTCGGGCGGATGCCTCGCTGAAGCCGGTCGGACCACCGGGAGGCGCGCCCAGTGGCGTGCCCGGAGGTGCGCTCCGCGGGATGTGGTGTTGCGGGTCCGTCGGCCTCCCCGGCAGATCAGGAGGGTGGCGATGCGCCGGCGGCCAACTGCCGTTGTGCCTCGCGGCGGGCGCTGAGGAAGGCGAGGGCGGAACGGTCGCGGGGCCGCCCGAGATGCGCTGTGGCCGGCTGTCGGGATTCCACACCCCCGGCGGCGGCCACGCGCTGCCCGGGGGTGGTGCCGCCGAGGGTCCTGTCGGCATCCCCTGTCCCTGCTGACCGGGGTGCCCTCCCTGCTGACCGGGGTGCCCTCCCTGCTGACCGGAGTGCCCTCCCTGCTGACCGGGGTGCCGTCCCTGCCCGGGATGAGCGGGCGCGCTCCGCGCAGGGCCTTGCGCGCTGGATGCGTGGGCAGGCACGGCGCGGGCGTCTGCCGATATGCCGGGGAGCTCCGCCAACGGCACCGACCGCTCGGGTGATCCCCAGTAGCCGTTGCTCTCCCAGAGCTCCCGGTCCTCCCACAGCACGTCGTTGTCGAGCGCAGAATCCTTCCGGAGGGATCGGAAGAGCAGACCGGCGCCGGCGAGGAGCACCATCCCTGCGCCAGCCACGGCGAGAGAACTCGCGAAGGCGCCCTTGATCTCCAACCCGAACGTGGCGGTCACGTCGACACCGGGCGTGCCGTCGGCCGCCATGATCACCAGGTCGTAGGGACCGTCGGCGAGTTCCCACTCCAGCGTCTGGGCGCC
The DNA here is from genome assembly GCF_040195635.1 of Actinopolymorpha sp. B11F2. NCBI lineage: Bacteria > Bacillati > Actinomycetota > Actinomycetes > Propionibacteriales > Actinopolymorphaceae > Actinopolymorpha > Actinopolymorpha sp. B11F2. Next base: position 386,567 of record NZ_JBEFTX010000004.1, read on the forward strand.
GCGACCCGAGACGTGAGCGGTCCACCAGTCCAGCTCGGTCGGTGGCAGGACGCGCGAGGTAGCGCCCCTGACCTCCTGGGTTTTCACCGTCGACGGGTAGCTGACCTCGGTGAACCGGGTCTGCGCCACCTTGTCGAGGTAGCTGCGGACGTCGATGTCGTGCCCGACGCCGACGAACACGTCCCTGTCCGCCATCGCGGGATCGACTGTCACCACGGCGCGAGTTCCGTAGTAGTCGACGAGATCGGGTGGGGCCGTGAGCGCCAGTCCCTTGCTGGCGACCGGCCGCGGTTCGGCGCTCAGGACGTCGTCGGGGCCGACGATCCAGAAACCCACCACGGCGCCGACGCCGAGCGCCACCACTCCGACGAGGGCAGCCAGGATCCCGGCAGCCACACGCAAAGCACGCATGCTCACCTGATGACCCCTGTGACCAAAGTCGGAAGTACCTGCTGATCCGTAGCCTAACCAAGCCGAGCCAGGTCGGGTCAGGCACGATTCTCCACCGGTGGACAACCCGGCGACCCTCGATCCGGCGGGTCAGAAGAGCGCGGCGCTCAGGTCCTTCCGGCCCTGCCGGACCCGCTCGTCCTCGGGCCCGACGGCCTCGAACAGCTCCAGCAGATGCAGCCGGACGACGTTGCGGTCGTCTCCGGTCGTACGCCGGACCGTGTCGACGAGCCGGCTGAACGCGTCGGCCACATGACCGCCGGCCACGTCGAGATCGGCGACCGCGCACTGGACGCGCGCGTCGTCAGGCTTCGCCGCCGCGTCCGCCCGGACATCGGCGCCGGAGCCGAGAGCCGAAACCCGCCGCAGGAGCTTGGCGCGGGCGAGGCCACGGGTTGCCTCGGCGTCGCTGGGTGCCTGGGCGAGGATCCGTTCGAAGGCGGCGACGGCCCCGTCGAGATCGCCGCGTTCCAGGGCCGCGTCGGCATCGGCGTAGCGCGGGTCGCGGGCGGGTTCCTCGCCGGCATCCTCGACCGGTGCGCCACCGACCGGCTGGTGCGTACCGGCGGCGCCCTGACCTTCGCTCAGTCGAAGGAGTTCCTCGATGAACTGCCGGACCTGCGCCTCGGGCACCGCCCCCTGGAACAACGGCACGAGCTGACCCCGGACGACGGCCACGACGAGCGGGATGCTCTGGACCCCGGCCGCCTGGGCGATCCGGGGATTCTGGTCGACGTCGATCGTGCCGAGCAGGAAGCGTCCCGCGTACTCCGTCGCGAGACGCTCGAGCACTGGGCTCAGTTGCTTGCAGGGCTGACACCATGTCGCCCAGAAATCGAGGACGACAGGTGCGGTGACCGACCGTTCGACCACCTCGGTCTGGAAGTTGGCCTCGGTCACCTCGACGACGTATCCGCCACCCGCAGCACCCTGGCCGGGCGCACCGGGTCGACCCGTCGTCGCTCCCGGTGAGCCTGTTGGTGCGCTGAGGCCGGACAGGTCGACGGCACCGGGGCGCGAGAAGCTCTCGGACGTCATGAGGGCGATTCTTCCCGACTGGACTTCTCCCTGCCACGGGAGGTCCCCATCCATGCGCGTGGGCAGGGGCGGGTCCGCTGGTCACGCCTCGTCTGCGAGTCGGCACCACTCATGCCTCAGCGTGGATGTCGGAACTCAGCGAATCGTCCTGGTCGGCGGCGGATGAGGCCGAGGGCTGCCGCGCGGGCCTGGCGGCCAGCAGGACGCGGGCCAGCCCGGCCCGGCTGGTGACGACCGCCACGCGGTCACCGGCGCGCAGCGGCGTCGTGAGAGCGGGATCCCAGTTCCATCCCCCGGCGAGCGTCCGGTGGGCGAGGAACCGGACCATCTGCGGCTCCACCAGGTCGCCGAGCAGGTCACCCACGACGGCGGCACCGTCGCGGATGGTCACCTCGGTGACGACGATCACCCGCCGCCCGGCCGGTACGACCGCGTCGACCCGACGCTCCAGCAGCGCGTCGGCGAACGCGGGAGCGGCGAGCGTGGACACGCTTCGCGTGGTGAAGCCCATTCCCTTACGGTCCTGGACACGTCCGGCGAACTCGTGGTCGAAGAGGCGCAGGACGACGCGGGCATCGGCGTTGCGTGCTCGTGCGTACAGCCCGGCCTGCAGATTGGCCACGTCGTCGTTCGTGACGGCGAGCAGTGCTCGGCAGCGATGTAGCCGGGCTTCGCGAAGCACCGCGTCCTGGCTGACATCGCCGATGAGAACGGGGATGCGGAGCGCGCGGGCGGTGCGGACGCCCGGCTTCTCAGGATCGACCTCCACCGCGACGACGTTGAAACCCCTGTCATGGAGCAACTCCGCGACCCTGGTGCCGACCGTGCCGAGCCCGCACACCACGACATGCCCGCGCGGCCGGCCACGCAGGACGCCGAGCGACCGCGCCAGTGAGGCGCCCACGAACGCGTCGACGATCGCTGCCGTCACCAGCGACACCATCACGAGCCCGAAAAGCTGGACACCGACCGCGAAAAGCTTGACCCAGGTGGTCGCGCCGGACGTTCGCGGGTCGTCGAAACCCGTCAAAGTCACGGTCGAGACGGCGATGTAGATGGCGTCGGGCCACTCGATCTCCTGGTTCTGCTTCCGCGGCCAGAAGTGCACGAGCAGACTGCCCACGGCGATGACAGCGACCAGGAACAGGGCGACCAGCCGGAGGCGGGCGTCGAAGACCCGCCGCAGGTCGGTGAGGAAGTCGTCCAGTCGTGGATGCACCCGCCTGGGCCTCCGCCGGACTCCGGTGGCAAGGACCAGGTCGGCGTGCTCGTTCGGCAACAGCTCCGTACGACCGTCCGATGTCCGCGCGAGCCCGGTCAGTGGCGGGTCGGCGAGGAGCTCGGCCGGCCCCGCGACGACCTTCCGCCCACCCACCGTCATCGACTGGATCTCGGACTCCCCCAACGCCGCGGCCACGAACTCCGGCGCGGCCATGTCCGCCGCCGACATGGCCTCGCAGGCGACCAGGTTTTCGACGAACTCGGCGAGCCGCGGATTGACGATGTGGACGACCAGCCGGATCGACTTGTTCAGCTCCTCCGCGGTCAAGGCGGCATGGACATTGCCGAGATCATCGGGCGCGACGAGGGCGATCGCCTGCGCGGTCTCGACTCCGGCTTCCCGCAGCGCCGCTTCGTGGGGTCGCGCGGCGACGACGAGAGTTGCTCCCATGGCCGCCATCTCCTGGGCATGGTCGGAGTCGGCGTCGGGGACGATCACCGTCACGGCCTCGTTGACCGCCAGCAGCTCGGTGGTGATCCGCGCGGCGGTGCTGTCCGAGCCACACACGACGTAGTGGCCGGTCGTCCGGGTGGCCTTCCTGGTGTCGGAACGCTCCGCAGCGGGCTCTTGCGTGCGGCCGCGGCCACGGTCGCGGACCCGTCCGACGATGCCGTTCCGCGTCCTGGTCTGAAGGTCAAGCATGCGTCGCAGTCGCGTCAGCACCCGTTCGAACCCTCCCGTGTCGGTACGCGGCGAAAACGATCTTAGAGCTTCCGCTCGGAGTCCTCAGGTGGCGCGGAGGCCCGCGAGCTGGTCAAACGTACGACCGAGTGCCGGGTAGAGGTCCCGAAAGACCGCGTAGTAGCGCTGGTACACCGCATGACGCGCCGGATCGGGGTCGACGTGCCGGAGAACGCCGGCGGCCCGGGAGCGCACCGTCGCGGCCAGGTCGGGGACGAGCCCGATTGCGGCAGCCGCCACCAGTGCGGCGCCGACGGGCGCGCCACGCGACTCCTTCGGCACGTCGATCGGCAGGCCCGTGACGTCGGCCTTGATCTGGGTCCAGGTGGTTCCGCGGGCGCCTCCGCCGACCGAGCGCAGCACACCCGGCCGCAGGCCGAGCCGCCCCAGCTCCTCGAGGTTGTGGGCGAGACCGTACGCCGTGCCCTCGAGGATCGCGCGGACGACGTCGGCCCGCCGGCTCGCCATCGACAGGCCGACCAGCGCACCTCGCGCGTCGGCGTTCCACAGCGGCGAGCGCTCGCCCAGGTAATACGGAAGGAGGACGAGGCCGCCGCTACCGGGCGGCGCCGTCGCGGCGAGCGCGTCGAGAGCAGCGAACGCGTCGGAGGCAGGTTCGGCGTCGCCGAACTCGTCGCGGAACCAGCGCAGGATCCCGCCCGTCGCGACCATGGAGCCGTAGACGAGATGGTGGCCGGGCAGGGGGTACGGCAGGACACTCAGGGTGCCGAGCCGGTCGCGGCGGAGGCGCTTCGCCTCCACGGCGGCGTTGACGACGGTCGACTGGCCGGTCATCTCGCAGACGTCGCCGTGGTGGGCGAGTCCCGCCTCCAGGCTGGCCGCCGCCCCGTCGACGACACCCGCCACCACCGGCGTACCGGCCAGCAGTCCGGTCGCCTCCGCGGCGTCGTTCGTCACCGTTCCCACGACATCGGTCGGTTCCGCTACCGGGGGCAGCCACGCGGGCGGCACGCCCCATAAGTCGACCATGCCGGCCGACCACTGGCCGGTGTCGAGGTCCCCGAGCAGGGTCAGCCCGAGGTGCCCGGAGTCGCAGACCGCCACGCCGGTGAGCCTGCGTACGACATAGCCGTTGGCCATCAGGACGCCGGCGCCGGTCTGCCGAATCCCGGGCTCGTTCGCCAGGAGCCAGGCGAGCTTGGGAGCCGCGAAGTACGCGTCGATCCGGTTGCCGGTCGTCGAGACGACCGTTGCGGCGGCGTCCGCGCGCTGCCGGCAGGCGGGCTGCCCACGCCGGTCGAGCCAGAGCAGTGCGGGCCGCACGGGAACACCCGACGCGTCGACGACGACCACGCTCGGGGCCTGGCTGCTGATGCCGATCCCGCCGATCCGTGCGAGGTCGATGCCGGACCGACCGAGGACCGCCCGTACGCACCGGCAGGTCGCGGCCCACCAGTCGTCGGGGTCCTGCTCGGCGCCGTTCGGCTCGAGGTACCGGGTGGGGTACTCCTCGCCGGCCTCGGCACGGACCCGCCCGGCGTCGTCGACCAGGACCGCCTTGGCGCCGGTCGTCCCAATGTCGACTCCGATCACACCGTCGCCGTGGACCCTGCCGCCGACCATCCCACCCTGCTTTCCGCTCCGGGACCACATCACCAGCCGGATGTAGGCACCAGCATGCCGCCGGACCGCCGCCCCGGTTGTCCGCGCGCCGCCTTCGGACGTATAGTCGATATCGATTAACCGAGTTCGACTAGAGTCACCGCAAGGCGCGAAGGGAGATCGTCGATGTCGCTCCGCGCTCTCCGCACGCCCTTGACCATGGCCGTGCTGAGCCTGCTCCGCGAACAACCGCGGCATCCGTACGAGCTGCAGGCGCTCGTCCGCGCCCGCCACATCGGCGAGGTGGTGAAGCTGCGCGGCGGTTCGCTCTACGACAGCGTGGGGCGCCTCCACCGGGCCGGACTGGTCGAACCGGTGGAAACCAGCCGGTCCGGCGGCCGGCCCGAGCGCACGGCCTACGCCATCACCGAGGCTGGACGCGATCTACTGGACGCGCTCGTCCGCGAGTACGTCGGCGTCCCCGCGCAGGAGTACCCGGTCTTCGCGGCCGGACTGGCCCACATCCTCAACGTGACCGCGGGCGACGCGGTCGACCTGCTCGACGCGCGCGCGGAGTCCGTGCACGCCGATATCGACGAGACCGAGCGCCAACTCGAGCCGCTGCGCGAGGCCGGCATCGCCCGCGTCGTCCTCCTCGAAGTGGAGTACGCCCAGGTTCTGCGCCGAGCGGAACTTCACTGGCTGCGCCAGATCGTGGACGCAGTACGCGAAGGGGCCCTTCCATGGATCGAACAGCCAGCCCGAGCCGAGACGTCCGCCACACCTAGCGACAAGGAGAACCCATGAGCAGTTCGACGTTTCCTCCGCCCTGGCTGAAGTGGGCCAACAAGATCATCATCGGCCTCCAGCGGCTCGGCCTCCCCTTCGGCACCATGCACCTCCTGACCGTGCCTGGCCGCCGCACCGGGGCGCCGCGCACGACCCCGGTGTCGCCGTACACCGTCGACGGGCAGCGCTACGTCGTCGCCGGCCAGGTGGACGGCGACTGGGCGAAGAACGTTCGAGCGGCAGGCAACGCGATCCTCGCTCGTGGACGTCGCCGCGAAGACGTCCGACTGGTCGAGCTACCGGTAGCCGAGCGGGGACGGATCCTGCGCGAGTTTCCGGTGAAGGTGCCCCATGGCGTGACGATGTTCCTCAAGACGGGGACGGTGGAGAGCCCTACCCCGGAAGGCTTCGAGGCCGCCGCGCAGCGCTGCGGGGTGTTCCGCATCGAACGCCTGTGAGCCGACGTCGGCATGGCAAGATGCCTGCTCGTGGATGATTTCCGGCTGGTCTTCGTCGGCGGGATGGGCCGGTCAGGATCAACGCTGGTCGAGCGGCTCCTCGGCGAGCTGCCCGGCGTGTGTTCGGTCGGCGAGGTCGTGCACATGTGGCGGCGAAGCCTGGTCGACAACGAGGCCTGCGGATGTGGCGCACCCTTCGGCGACTGCGGGTTCTGGCGCGCCGTCGGCAACCATGCCTACGGCGGATGGGGTCGCGTCGACGCCGGCGAGATCCTCGCCCTCAAGGACTCGGTCGACCGGATGCGCTTCGTTCCGTCCCTCCTGCGTGCGCGCCCGCCGCGCGAACTGGCCGCCAGGATCGACCGCTACACCGAGCTGTACCACCGGCTCTACGCGGCGATCGCCTCAGTCAGCGGCTGCGGCGTCGTCGTGGACGCCAGCAAGCACGGTTCCCTCGCCGCGTGCCTGTGGCAGCGCTACGGCGCGCGGTTCCAGGTGGTCCACGTGGTGCGTGATCCGCGGGCGGTGGCGTACGCCTGGAACAAGCAGGTCCGGCGACCGGAGGCGACAGCGACCAGCCCCGAGCAGGAGATGGCGCGGTACTCACCGGGCGTGGCCGCCGCACAGTGGATGGCGCAGAACTCCGTCTTCGCCGCACTCGCCCGTCGGGGCGTGCCGACCCGCCGCGTGCGGTACGAAGATTTCGCCGCGAGGCCAGTCGAGGAGTTCCGGGCAGTCGCTGCTTTCGCCGGTCATCGCGGTGCGGTGCCGTTGGGTGCCGACCAGGTGGCACGCCTGTCCAGCAGCCACGCGGTCTCAGGCAACCCGATGCGGTTCACCACCGGCGCGGTCGCCGTACGCGCGGACACGAGGTGGCGCGACGATCTCGACCCGGTGCGGCGGCTCGTCGTGTCCACGCTCACGGCACCCACCCGCTGGCGCTACGGCTACTGACACGCCTCTTCCGTCATGGTTCACGCGCGGGCAGCAGCGCTGGTCCACGCGCGGAGCGGGCCGTCCTGGTCCACGCGCGGGACGGGTCGTCCTGGTCACGCGCGGAGCGGCAGCGCTTGTCCACGCGCAGGGCGGCGTCGTGGCTCCGCCAGCAGTCCAGCACCCGGCGGCGTCCATGATCAAGAGTCACTTACGGGGCTTTTGCCGGACTCAAACGCCCGGTTTCTGCCTCTTGATCATGGGAGATCCGCACACTCTTCATGATCACGATCATGATCACGGATCAGGTCGAGTCCGGCGAATCCGCGAGAGAGCGCCAGGTCTCGACGGCCTTCTCGTCGGTCGGCATCTCCGCGGCTCGGCGCTCGGCGTCGACCATCCGGCGATAGGCCGCGATCTCCTCGCCCCGCCGCGTGTCGTCCCAACCCAGGACCTCGCCCATCAACCGGGCTGCGTTCGGCGCCGCATGCGTACCCCGGTCAGCGGTCTCCATGAACACCCGCGTGCGGCGAGCCAGAACGTCGACGAGATGGAGCGCACCTTCGGCCTGCACCGCGTAGACGACCTCCGCGGCGAGATAGTGCGGCGCACCGAGCAAGGGCCGGCCGAGGGCCGGGTTGTCGGCGATGAGGTCGAGCACCTCGGTGACGAGGGTGCCGTAGCGGCCGAGCAGGTGGTCGATCCACTCCACGTCGAGACCGGCGTCGCGGGCCAACGCCTCCCGCTGGTGCCGTAGGGCCTCGAACCCCACCGCACCGAGCAGCGGCAGCCGGTCGGTGGTGGACGCCGGGAGGGTACGACGAAGAGGGCGGGCGGCGGCGCTGACCGCGTCGCGGGCCATCAGCCGGTACGTCGTGTACTTGCCGCCGACCACCGTGACCATGCCCAGCGGTCCTTCGACCACGGTGTGGTCCCGCCGGACCGCCGCGGTCGAGTCGGTGCCGAGCAGGCCGCTCGCTCCTCCCCCGGTGCGGGCGAGGAGGGGCCGCAGACCGGCATAGACGCCCACCACGTCGTCGTAGGTGAGTTTGCGCCGCAGCCAGTGGTTGGCCTGGTCGAGCAGGTAGTCGGTGTCGGCCCTGGTCGCGAGTGGACGGTCCCGGTCGTACTCCCACGCGGTGTCGGTCGTCCCCATCAGCCAGTAGTCGAACCACCGGCGGATGATGAAGACGCTGTCGCGAGTCTTCGCGATGAGGCCGGTACGCGACTCGATCCGGTCGGCGGGTACGACGACGTGGACCCCCTTCGCCGCCGTCACCATGAGGTTCTGCTGACCGGCGAGCGCCTGTACCTCGTCGGCCCACACACCGGCGGCGTTGACGACGACGCGTGCCGACACATCGACGTGGTGGCCCGACTCGAGATCGTGGACGCGTACGCCCCGCACCCGCCCGGCCTCGCGGATGGTCGCCACCACGCGCGCCCGGGTGATGACCGTCGCGCCGAGACTCGCGGCTGTCCGGGCGACGGTCATCGTGTGCCGGGCGTCGTCGACGCGGACGTCGTGGTACTGCACACCGCCGGTGATCCGGTCCGGCCGCAACGCGGGCATCTCGGCGAGGACGGCCCGCCGCCGCAGGTGCCGGTGCCCCGGCACGCTGCGCGAGCCGCTCAACCGGAACAGGTCGTACAACGCGACACCGGCCCCGACGTACGGCCGCTGCCAGTGTCGGGTGAACGGGAAGAGGAACGGTTCGGCCTCCACCAGGTGTGGGCACAACCGTTCGACCATCAGGTCGCGTTCGAGAAGGGCCTCCCGGACGAGCCCGAAGTTGAGCTGTTCGAGATAGCGCAGCCCGCCGTGGAAGACCTTGCCCGATCGCGATGACGTACCGCTCGCCAGATCGCCGGCCTCGACCAACACCACGGTGAGCCCGCGGGCCACGGCGTCCAGCGCGACGCCAGCCCCGGTCACGCCACCACCGACGACCGCGAGATCGAAGCTGCGGGCGCCGAGAGTCCGCAGCTGTTCGTCCCTGCGGGCGGCGGAGAGGCGGGACCGGTCCATCGTCACCCGCCGCTGGTCTCGCCGGACGGATCCGCGCTGGTCTCGCCGGACGGCTCAGCCTGGTCCGCCGGGACGGCCTGGCCGTACGTCGCGAACTTCGCGATCACCCGCTCGATCTCCTCCGGTGGCAGCTCGCGCGGCTGCAGGCCCATCGTTCCGCCCGCGGTCGAGGCCCGCAGCCAGACCTCGCACAGCCATTCGAGGTAGTGGTTCAGCGTGTACGCCTGGGCGAGGTTCGTACCGACCGTCACCGTCCCGTGGTTGGCCATCAGGGCGCCGGTCCGCCCTTCGAGGGCCTCGATCACCGAGGAGGCGAGTTCGGGAGTGCCGTACGTCGCGTAGGGCGCGACGCGGACCGCTCCGCCGAACAGCGCGACGAGGTAGTGGATCGACGGCAGCTCGTCCACGAGCAGCGAAACCGCGGCCGCGGCGGTCGCGTGGGTGTGGACCACCGCCTGGTGGGCCGTCGTGGTGTAGACCGACAGGTGGAGCGGCATCTCCGAGGTGGGTTCCAGCGGCCCTTCGAGCAGCCGGCCCTCGAGGTCGCACACGCAGACGAGTTCGGGCGTGAGGGCGTCGTAGTCGAGGCCGCTCGGCGTCGCGACGACCAGATCGCCGACCCGGATGCTGAGGTTGCCCGACGTACCGACCACGAGGCCGTCGGGGCGCAGCGACTGTGCGTACCTCACGACCTCAGCGCGCTCCCGCTCCAGTTTCATGCCGGACCTCCAGATGCGCCGGGCTGGTCGTCGGCGCCAGCAGGGTGGCCGCGAACTGCGTCGGACGGATGAGTCAACGAACGCTCCTTCCACTCCGTGCGGGCCCGGCCGACGGCGGCGAGGTATCGCGCGTACTTCTCTGCGTAGACACCCATCGACCTGGGCGCGGGTTGCACGACGGCGGCCGGCTCGGTCCATCCGCTGGTGTCGACGCCGGTGTCGACCCCAGTGTCGATTGCCGCGAGCCCGGCGAGTACTGCCCCATAGGCTCCCACCTCCGGTTTGGCGGCGACCCGGACCTCCCGGCCGAGGACGTCGGCGAACAACTGCAGCCACTGCCGGCTCCGGGTCCCGCCGCCGCAGCACGTGACCTCCTGCAGGGTCGCCCCACCGGCGCTGGCCGCCTCGAAGCAGTGTCGGGCGGCGAACGCGATGCCCTCGCAGACCGCACGTACCAGCTCGCCGGTCGACGTGTGCAGGGTGAGCCCGTCGAGGCGGGCGCGTGCACCCGACTCGACGAAGGGCGCCCGCTCCCCCGCCGGCGAGAAGTACGGCAGGCAGTCGACCCCACCCGCACCCGGCTCCGTTTCCGCGAGCAGGTCGTCGACCTCCGCATGGGGAACCCCGACGCGGGCGAGGATCCAGTCCAGCGCCGCCGTACCGACCATCGCCGGCATCGCCCGCAACCACTGGCCGGGCGTGGTGAGTGCGAGCGTGAGCCCGGCGACCTCGCCGGAGAGGTCGAGGGTGTCAACGATGACTTGACAGGCGAGCGTGGTGCCGACGATGAGGTGACCCTGGCCGGGTGCGGTGACGCCGGAGCCGAGCGCGCAGGCCGGCAGGTCGAACGGCCCGGCGGTGACCGGCGTACCCTCCGGCAGGCCGAGCAGCGTCGCCGCCTTCCCGGTGAGACCGGCCGCCGGCACGGGTTCGACCACGGGCGCCAGCAGGTCTGCCCGGTGGGCGAGGCCGCAGTGGTCGAGAACGTCTCGTGCGTACGTCCTCGTGGCCGGATCGAGGAACGGCTGCGACGCGTCGGAGGCGTCGGTCGCCCGCAGGCCGGTGAGCCGCTGCATCACCATGTCCTTGCAGTAACCCGCCGTGCGGGCTCGGTCGAGAACGTCCGGCTCGTACGCATCGAGCCAGGCGAGCACCGGCCCTGGCGACCCGGGGAACATCGCCCCACCCGTACGCCGGAACGCCGCCTCGACCGTGCCGTCGGCCTGCCACCGGTCGACGATCCCGGCGGCGCGGGCGTCCATCCACGACACGGCCGGACGGACGGCGTGACCGTCGGCGTCGACCAACCACACACCGTCGCCCTGCCCGGTGAGGGCGATCAGCTCCGGGGCCGCCGCGCCGCCGCCCACCAGCTGCCCGATCACGCCCGCGACCGCCGCGAAGACGTCGTCCATGTCCTGCTCGAACCACCCCGGCCGCGGGCTCACGACCTGTGCGGGCTGGGACGCGACCGCGAGCTGGCGACCACCGGTGTCGAAACTCGCGGCCTTGATGACCGACGTACCGATGTCGACGCCGATGTAGCTCACGTGGCGGCCCCCAGCACGTCGGGGTTGGCGCAGTGCAGCGGTGGCTCACCGGCGAGCCACCTACCCACCTCGTCGGCACAGATCCTGGCCGCGCGTTCGGCCACCTCGCGACTGCAGCCGGCGATGTGCGGTGCCATCACGATGCCGCGGGTGGTGAAGAGACGCGAGTCCGGCGGGAGGGGTTCGGCCGGGTAGACGTCGAGACCGGATGCGGCGAGGTGGCCGGAGTCCAGCGCGTCGCAGAGTGCGTCGTAGTCGAGGAGCCCACCCCGTGCGGTGTTGACGAGCACCGCGTCCTCGGGCATGGCCGCCAGCTCGGCGGCACCGATCAGATGTGTCGTCTCGGGGGTGAGCCGCGCGTGCAGGCTCACCGCGCGCGAGCGGGCCAGGAGGTCGGTGAGGGCGTCGACCCGCTCGACTTCGGGACCGAACGCTTTCGCCGGCGCCATCGGGTCGTACGCCAGGACGTGGGCGCCGAACGCGGTGAGGATCCGGGCGACGATCCGGCCGATGGCGCCGTAGCCGACCAGACCGACGGTGGAGCCGTGCAGTTCGAAGCCGGCGGAGTCGTAACGGAAGTAGTGGTCGGGCCAGCTACCGCTGCGGAGGTCGGCGTGGCCGGCCGCGATGTTGCGGCACGTCGCGAGGAGCAGGCCCACGGCGAACTCCGCCGCCGCCTGCGCGTTGCGTCCAGGTGCGTAGCAGACGGTCACGCCGGCCTCGGTGGCCGCGGTCAGGTTGACGTTGACAGGGCCGCCGCGGGACACGACGACCAGGCGCAGGTCGGGGGCGCCCGCGAAGACGCGTTCGGTGAACGGCGCCAGGTGGGTGACGGCGGCGTGGACTCCGGCGAGGGCGGCGATGATCGTGTCCTCATCGCCCGCCGCCTCGGTCACCTCCGCAACATCGCCCCACGGCGTCGTCGGCCAATCCAGCGCGAGTTCCTGGATCCTTGGTCCCGCACCGATCCGGTCCCGCAGAGCCCGCACCAACAGGTCCGTGCGTACGAACTCATCCCCCACCGCCAGAATCCGGTGATCATGATCGTGATCATGAAGGCTTCGGGGCTCCATAGCCCCGTCATCCTTCACGGACCCGTCAGGCTTCATGATCACCACATCCCCCTCGCGCGGTCACCGGGTCGCTGACCCCCTGTCATCCGACGTCGTCCGACGAGTCCGGTCACCAGGTGTGCGCGCCCAGCACGAGCGGCGGGTTCCACGCGACCAGACCCCAGGAATCTGCCGTACGCCGCAACACCGCACCCGTGGCGTTGCGGATCACGGGGAACGCCGAGCGGTAGCGGCCGGGCGGAAGACCGAGAAGGTCGCACAGGACGATCCGGAGGAAGGTGCCGTGCGCCACGACGAGTACCCGCTCGCCGCGTTCGCCGGAGGCGAGGTCGGCCAAGGCCGCCCGCCCGCGGGTCAGCGCGTCACACGGCGCCTCGCCATCCGGGAACGGATGGGAGTACGGATCGGCCTCGAACGCCGCCCGCTCCGCCGGGAACCGCTCCCGCATCTCGGCGGCGGTCAGGCCGTCGGCGGCACCGAAATCGAGCTCGACCAGGCGCTCGTCGAGCACCAGGTCGAGCCCGGTCTTGCTGGCCACCGGCTCCGCGGTCTGGCGCGCCCGGCGCAGTGGCGAAGCCACGATGCCGGACAGCCGAGCCGCCGCCGCCCACTCGCCGAGCTCGAGCGCCTGCGCCTGGCCGCGATCGGTCAACGGCAGGTCGGTCCTGCCGGCATAGCGGTTCTCTGCGTGGTAGGGCGTCTCGCCGTGGCGGATCAGGAACACGGTCACCGGGGTGCTGGTGCGCCTCGTCACGCATCGACCATAGACCGTCGCCGCAACCCCCTACGCTCGCCAGGCGCCCCGACTGGTGATCATGACGGGCTCGCCCGTGCTTTGCCCTCGCCCGCCGGAGTTTCTTGACCGCAAGGGTCGCGCCGTGATCATGACGGCTCGGCCGTGCTTTGACCTCGCCCGCGGAACTTCTTGACCGCAAGTGTCCCGCCGTGATCATGAAGAAAAACGGCGCATACATCGACAAAACTTTCATGATCACGATCATGATCACGGGACGCCGGGTCTGGGCGGACGTCCCGATCAGGACAGCCAGCCGCGGGAGCGGAGTTCGGCCCGCCATCGGACGTAGGCCTCACTCAGCCGCTCCGACACCTCGGCCCGGGGCACGAATCGCGCCCGTATCCGCACCATTTTGGCCGCCGCGTCCTCCAGCGAGCCGTACGCCGACCGCGCCGCCAGCACGGCCATCCCGAACGCTCCGTCCGCCACTTCCGGCACCACCACCTCGCCACCGAGGATGTCGGCCTGGAGCTGGCACCAGTACGCACTGCGGGTTCCCCCGCCGGTGAGCCGGACCGACGTACCGACCGACGCGCCCAGCCCGCGCACGTGGTCCAGGCTCAGCCGTTCGACGAAACCCACGCCCTGCAACAGCGCGGCGTAACGATCGGCATCATCGCGGGGCGACCCCACCGTGAACCCCACGGCGTCCGTGCGCCGGAACGGGAACCGCTCCCCTGTTCCCACGAGGGGATATCGCAGGCACCCAGCCGGCTCCCGCGCGGCGGCGGCCTCATCGAGCGACGCCAGGTCGGCGCCGCCGAACTCCGCCGCGAGCGCACCCGCGCCCGCGCTCGACGCGCCGCCCGGCCACCATGTCCCGTCCGGGCTGCGATGGGAGTAGACCGCACCGCTCGGATCCCGCAGCGGCTCCTTCGTGGTGCCCTTGAGGACCAGCGTCGTGCCGAGGACGAAGTTCCAGGAGCCGACCGCCAGCGCACCTGAAGCGACCTGCGCGGCACATCCGTCGGTGAGCCCCGCGAAGACCTGCGTACCGGCAGGGATCCCGGTGAGCGCGGCGGCCCCCGCGCCGACCGCTCCGAGAATCGCCCCCGGCGGGACCACGGCGGGCAACCGAGCGGCGTCGAGCCCGCAGCGCTCGAGGACGTCCACCGGCCACTCGCCGGTCTCCAGGTCGACACCGGTCTTCAGCGCGTGACTCCAGTCGGTCGCGACCGGTACGCCGACCAGCCGGGAGGTCACGACGTCTGCCTGGTGGGCGAGTCGCGCCCGGCGCGGCACGTCGGCGTGGTCGAGCAACCACAGCGCTTTGGCGAGTCCCCAGGTCACCTGCGGCCGGGCGCCCGCGGTGAGCCATCCCGGCGCTGGCGCCCGACCGATCCGGTCGGCGTACTCCACTGCCCGACCGTCGTCGTACATCAGTGCCGGCGACACCGGCCGCGAGGGCTCGTCACCCGCGGACTCCACGAAGAGAACGGTTCCCGATGTGCTGCACACCGACAAGCCACGGATCCGCGCGCTGTCAAGGTCGCGCGTGGCTGACCCGGCGGCACGGATGAACGCCGACCACCAGTCCTCCGGGTCCTGTTCGTGCCGGTGACCGTCCCGCACACTCGTCAACGCGACACCCGCGCGCGCTACCACCTGCCCGTCTCCGGTGGCAGCGATGACGCGGACGCCCTGAGTACCCAGGTCGACGCCCAACCAGATCGCCTCGTGATCCCCGCCGGACCCGGTCCGCGGGCTGGACCCACCACCGTGCTCCACGCGGGCCTCCCTGACCACGACGGCTGCGACACTTCAACGGTAACGGTCAGGAAGGGTGCCGACTCCTCCTACTCGACCCGGTTGGTCGTGTCGAGTGGGAGGAGCCGAATAACCTCGGTGGCACCAGTTGCCATCATCGAAGTAGGTGCGGAAGCCACTCGTGCAAGAGACATCCGACCGACCGCCGACGATCCACAGCAACGAGCCCGGCTCGTTCCCGTGGAGCGTTCTCCACGACCGTCACCCGGAACTGATCCGCCGGGTTCTCGACAGCAATCCGTACCCACCCCGGCACCAGCATCGGCTGCGGCTACTTCTCGAGCAGGCCACCGGCGGTGTGATCGAGCCTCTCGACGACGCCGCGGGCGACCACGAACGCTGGCGGGAGTGGGCCCGGCCGTACCTCGGCAAACGGTGGTACGACGTGCCGTGGCTGTGGGCCGAGAGCTACTTCTACCGCAAGGTCCTCGCAGCGGTTGGCTACTACGACCCAGGTCCTTGGCAGGGCGTCGACCCGTTCGCGCCGATCAAGGACGCCGAACTGCGAGGCGCCGGAGTCGAGGCCGAGTTGGCGGGGCTGGACGAGCTCACCGACCTCCCCGACGTCGAAGTCGACCGGGCCGTGCTCGAGGCGGCGCTGTGGGGCAACCGCGCGGACCTCGGCTTCCGCATGGTCGCCGACGGAGCAACGGACGCAGCAACCGACGGGGCAACCGACGGAGCAACGCCGGGGACGATCGTCGACGACAGCGCGCGCCTCTGGTCCCTGCTCGACCCGGCGCGTCCGGGCAAGGTCTGCGTCATCGCGGACAACGCGGCACAGGAACTGCTGCCAGACCTCATCCTCGTCGACCACCTGCTGCACTCCGGTCGGGCGGACGTGGTCGTCCTGCACGTCAAGCCGTACCCCTACTACGTCTCTGATGCCACCACCGCCGACACGCTCGCCTGCCTCCGCCGGCTCTCAGCGGCGCACGGGCAGGCGTCGGTACGCGGGCAACGCCTCGCGGAGGCGATCAGGACCGGACGACTCACGCTCGCCACGCACCCGTTCTGGTGTGCTCCGTTGACGTTCCACGCGATGCCCGGCGACCTGCGGGCGAACTTCGCCGACGCCAGCCTCACGATCGTCAAGGGAGACCTGAACTACCGGCGACTCGTCGACGATCGCGTCTGGGCACCGACCACGCCCTTCGGCGAGCTCGCTGCGTACTTCCCCAGCGCGGTAGCCGCCCTGCGGATCCTCAAGTCCGATGTCGTCGCCGGCCTGCCCGCGCCGGCGGTGGAGACACTCGACGCCACGAGCGACGACTGGCGGACCAGCGGCAGCTATGCCCTGATCCAGGTCCGGAGCTGAGGCCGGTCCGGAGCTGAGGCCGGTCCGGAGCTGATGCCGGTCCGGAGCTGGATGCCAGTCCGGGCCAGAACTCGAGCGGCCCTCAGAACATCGCGGGCTCGCGGTAGTCGCCCCACTCGTCCTTCAGCGCACCGCAGATCTCCCCGAGGGTCGCCTCGGCGCGCGCCGCCTCCAGGATCACCGGGACGGCGTTCTGCTCGGTCCGCGCCACCTCCCGCAACCGTCTCAGTGCGGCGTCGACCTCGATTTGCGACCGCGTCTTGCGGCGCTCGGCCAGCACGCGGACTTGTTCGGCCTCGACCTCGTGGCTCACCCGCAGGATCTCGACCTCGCCGGTCACGGTGGAGGTGTGGGCGTTGACGCCGACGATCTTCTTCTCGCCCTTTTCCAACGCCTGCTGGTACTCGAACGCGGCCTCGGCGATCTCCGCCATGAACCATCCGTCCTCGATGCCGCGCAGCAATCCGGAGGTGATGGTCCCGTCACCGCCCATGTCCTTGATCCGGGCGAAGGTCTCCTCCGCCTCGGCTTCCAGCCGGTCCGTCAACGCCTCGACGTACCACGACCCGCCCAGGGGGTCCGCGACGTTCGCGACCTCGGTCTCCTCCCGCAGAACCTGCTGGGTACGCAGGGCGATCTCTGCGGACTGCTCCGACGGCAGGGCGAGCGTCTCGTCGAGCGCGTTGGTGTGCAGGGAGTTCGTGCCACCGAGAACAGCGGCCAGTGCCTCCACCGCCGTACGCACGACATTGTTGTACGGCTGCTGCGCCGTCAGGGACACGCCAGCGGTCTGGGTGTGGAAGCGCAGCCACTGCGCCCTTTCGGTCTTCGCGCCGTAGACGTCGCGCAGCCAGCGCGCCCAGATCCGCCGCGCCGCGCGGAACTTCGCGATCTCCTCGAAGAAGTCGATGTGCGCGTCGAAGAAGAACGACAGCCCCGGCGCGAACAGGTCCACGTCCAACCCGCGCGACAGTCCGAGCTCGACGTAGCCGAATCCGTCCGCCAGCGTGAACGCCAGCTCCTGCGCGGCCGTCGAGCCCGCCTCGCGGATGTGGTAGCCCGACACCGACAGCGGCTTGTACGCGGGAATCTCCTTGACGCAGAACTCCATCAGGTCGCCGATGAGCCGCAGGTGCGGCTGCGGCGGGAACAGCCACTCCTTCTGCGCGATGTACTCCTTGAAGATGTCGGTCTGCAGCGTGCCGTTGAGGCTGGCGATGTCGACGCCCTGGCGCTCGGCCGCGACGAGGTACATGCAGAAGATCGGCACCGCCGGACCGGAGATGGTCATCGACGTCGTGACCTCTCCGAGCGGGATGCCGGCGAAGAGCACGTCCATGTCGGCAGCGGAGTCGATCGCCACCCCACAGTGCCCCACCTCGCCGAGCGACTGCGGCTCGTCGGAGTCACGGCCCATCAGCGTCGGCATGTCGAACGCCACCGACAGCCCACCGCCGCCGTTCGCGAGGATCATCTTGTAACGCTCGTTGGTCTGTTGGGCGTTGCCGAACCCGGCGAACTGCCGGATCGTCCAGCTCCGTCCGCGGTAACCGGTGGGATAGAGCCCGCGGGTGTACGGAAACTCTCCCGGCCAGCCGATCCGCTCGAAACGCGGGATGTCGGCACCTTCCGGCGGACCGTAGACCGGCGCTACTTCGTCGCCGGAGATCGTCGTACGCCGGAAGTCCTGCCCGCCGCCGCCCGGCCCTGCGGACCGGATCTTGCGGGCTGCCGCTTCGTACCGCTCCTGCCAGCGGCCCCGACCGGCTTCGATGTCCTCGACGCTCATGGTTCCTCCCGGCTGTGAGGTGCCCTTGTGAGGCGCCCACCGCCAGGATAGTAGGACGTCCAACTACCGCGCCGTGAACACCGGTCGGAACCTCAGGATCGACGGACTCCGGGACGAGGATCAGCCCGGCATTTCCCGACGCCAGGGGAGATTCCCGGACGTCAGGGGAGAAAGTCGCCCGCGTCGCGACGGACCCGGGTCAGTATGTCGTGCACCCCCGCGAGACTCTCGTCATCGAGCGGGTCCAGCCCGAAGCGCATCCCCACCAGCTCCTTGGTGGTGGCCCCCACGACCGCGCGACCCTCATCGGTCACCTCCGCCAGGACGCCACGACCATCCTCCGGATGGGGTGTACGCCGGACCAGGCCGTCGCGTTCGAGCCGCCGCACGATCGAGGTCACCGACGTCGGATGCACCTGGAGCCGCTCGCCCATCTTGCCGAGCGGCAGCGCGCCGGTCCGCGTGAAGGTCAACAGCACCAACGCTTCGTACCTCGCGAAGGTCAGGTCGTATCGCCGCAACACGTCGTCGAGCCGGCGGAGGACGATCTGCTGCACCCGCATCAAGGACGTGACCGCCCGCATCGGCTCGACGGCCGCGTCGGCGCCGAAGTGGCCCTCCCACTGCCGGGCCGCCTCCTGAACCGGGTCGAACGGCAGGGGCCTCCTCTTAGCCATGACGAGGAACGTAACAGGGGCCTGGGCGGCCCAGGTTCACGACCCAGGCGGTGGGCCGGACCGGCTCCATACCGGGCCCGGCCACCTCGACACGGGTGGTCAGGACCAGGACGAGGACCGCGGCCTGACGACAGCCTCAGGCTCGCGACCGTCCGGGCCGGCATCCTCACGTCCGCCCTTCCGGCGGGACACGACGCCGCCGACCGACGTGGAACCGGGCGCCGCCGGGTGCCGCGTGGTGGGCACCAATCCGCGCCCACCAGGGGGCGAGGATGCCCGGGCACTGTGCGCCAGCTCTCTCGTCACGGGCTGCGGAAGCTTCGCCATCGCCGGCTTCGTCTTGCCCACGACAACGGGGCGGAGGCGTTCGATCACCCATTCGGCGACCACCCAGGTCGGCCCGGCCAGCCGCCGGAGCCAGTTGACCAGCGGCACCCATTCGCGGTCGGCGGCGAGGGAGACACACAGCAGGGATGTGCCGATCAACCCGCCGGCGATCAGATCACTCAACCAGTGCGTGTGCCGATACACCGAGACGAACGTCATGAGGACGAACAGGAACACCACGCCGATGTGCAGGAGCTTGCGCTGCCATTCCCGCACGTAGGTGTAGCGGAGAAGCAACGCCGCGACCAAGCCGTAGTGGAAGATCACGTTGGCGGCGTGACCGGACGGGAAGAGCACGTTGTCGCCGACGAACATCTCCGGCCCACCGGTGCGCGGGCTCTCCCGCCCACTCGCGAGCTTCAGGACGCCGACGGCGAAGTTGAGCGTGATGGTCAGCACCGTGCTGATCACGAGCGCGCGCATGCTGCCGATCCGCCGACACACCACCCAGGCGACGATGATCAGGAGCGGTACGCAGACCTGCCGCTGCCCGATCCGGTCGATCATGTCCGCGACGTAGTAGGAGTACGGCCCCTCGTAGGGCCAGATGCTCGCCGCCCAGGCGTCCAGCCGGATCATCGGACCGTTTCGACCGAGATCGGCGAAGATCACCAGAGCGGCGGCATAGAGCCCCACTGCCAGAGCAGGCAACGCCAGGCGCCCGGCGCGCGACTCGTCCCGGTGTTCACCCGAGACTCGACCGTGCATGACGTGCCGACTCCTCTCGCTCGACGATGGGGCCACCTCCGCGGGCGGCCGTCATGGCGTACTCGACGATAGACGGGGGGCGCCTCGGCGGAGTTCCTGCTACCGCGTCTTGTCGCGGAGCGTTACCGAACAGTTCACCGTATCCTCACCGGAACCAGGACATCCATCCCGGTTTTCTCATCCGGACGGTGCACGGTCCGAGATGCACTTTACCCAGCGTGCCTGAAAAGGCAGCAGCAGTCGGCTCAGCGAGGAAGGCGGCGGGCGGTCGGCGGTCCGGGGCGGCGTGGGTGGTTGGCCCGGACAGTGCGGACGACCTTGGACGCACCGCCGCCGCCGCCGGCGGCCTCCGCGGCGGCCTGGTCATCCTCGTCCTGTTCCTTGGCCGTGGCGCGCAGGCCGGCCCGCTGGAGCAGCCGCTGGATGGTGAGGTCGCGCTGGTCGGGCTTGCCGACGAACTTGATGTCGCGCAGACCCTGCTCCTGCGCGGCGGACTCGAAGATGAAGTGGCCGTAGCCAAGGATCCGGCCGATGAACGGCTTGTCGACGGTGATGTCGAGGATTCGCATGATGGGCGTCGTCGCGATCTTCTTGGTGAGGACGCCGCTGACGCGGAAGACCCGCATGTTGGTGATGACGAACCGGTCCATGTGTTCGCAGAGCGCGCGCCACCCCGCATGGCCCAAGATGATGAGCGCGCCCGCGAACGGCACCCACGCCGCCTCGACCGGCAGGTAGAGCATCGCGACGAACAGCGCGAGTGCGACGAGGCACTCCAGGACAGGCATGAGATAGACCACCCAGTGGTGGCGTACCTCGTCGACGACGACCTCCCCCTCGTCGGCGAGGAGGTGACGCACGATCTTGGGATCAGCGATCGCGCGCCGAAGCCAGCGAACGGGTCCGGTCACGCGAAGACGGAGGTCAGGAACGCGATGATGGCTTCGAACGCGTCACCGATCATGCCTCCCGCGCCCCGGACCGCTACCGCGGCACCCTGCGGGTTGGTGACCAGATAGAACGCGACCAAGGCGATAGCAAGCCAGCTCACCACCTTTTTCGTACCAGCTGTCACGCTTGCCACTCCTCCCGATGAGTCCTACTCGGCCCTCTATGCGTGCTGTAGCCCACTACAAACTCTAAGTACGAAGTTACCCGCCGCAAACTGCAATCGGCGTACATGTCATCGCCTGGCCGTTAAAGCCTAGGACATGGTGGCCGCCTGAGGCCGCCCGGCGCGGCGAACCCGCGAAAGAGGTTTCAGGTCGCCGCGGACCCTCGAAGCCGCGCGGATCCGGTGCCCTCGCCGACGACCTCGGCCACCAGTTCGTCGGCAGCGGAATAGGGGTCGAGCTCGCCGGCAAGCACCCGCGTCGCGAGTGCGTCGACGCGCCGGTCGTGTGGTAGCAGGTCCAGGCGTTTGCGCAGGTCGACCAGGGCCAGTGCCTCGATCTCCTCCCGGGCGCGGCGGGTCCGCCGCGACGTGAGCTCCCCGCTGGCGCGCAGATGGTCCCGATGCTGCCCGACCGCCTCCACCAGGGCGTCGATGCCGTCGCCGGAGGGTGCGACAGTACGCACGATGGGAGGCCGCCACGCGCCCTCCGGCCGCTCGCCGAGGCTCAGCATGTGACGAAGATCGCGACCGAGCCGGTCCGCGCCGTCCCGGTCCGCCTTGTTGACGACGTAGACGTCACCCACCTCGAGCAGGCCGGCCTTGGCGACCTGGACAGCATCGCCCATGCCGGGGGCGAGCAGGACGAGGGTCGTGTCGGCGAGACCGGCGACCTCCACCTCCGACTGCCCGACACCGACGGTTTCCACGAGGACGACCGAACACCCGGCGGCGTCGAGGACCCGCAGCGCCTGCGGCGTCGCCCAGGACAGCCCGCCGAGATGGCCGCGGGCCGCCATCGACCGGATGAAGACCTCGCGATCGGTGGCGTGATCCTGCATGCGTACGCGGTCGCCGAGCAGCGCGCCGCCGGAGAACGGCGACGAGGGGTCGACGGCCAGGACCCCCACCCGCCGACCCTGCTGCCGGTAGGCCGTCACCAGGGCCGATGTGCAGGTGGACTTGCCCACACCTGGTGCGCCGGTGATGCCGATGACCTCGGCCGAGCCGGAGTACGGTGCGAGCGCGGCCGCCACCTCGCGGAGTTCCGGAGCGGCGTCCTCGACCAGGGAGATCAGCCGGCCGATCGCTCGTGGATCGCCGGCGCGGGCGCGTTCGACCAGCTCGGAGACCGGCTGGTTCCGGCGTAGGACCGCGGTCAACGTCGCCCCACCGTCATCTGCTGTCTACCCACATCGTTCCGCCGTCGCCCGCCGGACCGTCACTCGCCGGCCGCCGGCACCCGTACGACGAGGGCGTCACCCTGCCCCCCGCCTCCGCACAGCGCCGCGCAGCCGACGCCTCCGCCCCGGCGACGGAGCTCGAGGGCGAGGTGGAGGACGATGCGAGCCCCCGACATGCCGAGCGGATGGCCGACCGCGATCGCTCCACCGTGGACGTTGGCCTTCTCCTCGTCGAGACCCAGCTCGCGGATGGACGCGACCGCGACGGACGCGAACGCCTCGTTGATCTCCACGAGGTCCAGCGCCGTAGGGTCGATGCCCTCCTTCTCACAGGCGGCACGGATCGCGTTGGCGGGCTGGGACTGCAGAGACGAGTCGGGCCCCGCCACGACGCCGTGCGCGCCGATCTCGGCGATCCACGCGAGGCCGAGCCGCTCCGCGGCCTCCTTGCTCGCGACCACCACGGCGCATCCGCCGTCGGAGATCTGGGACGACGAACCGGCCGTGATCGTGCCGTCGGGACCGAAGGCCGGTGTGAGGCCGGCGAGCCGGTCGGCGGTGGTGTCGGGTCGAATTCCCTCGTCCTCGGCGACGACCAGGGGTTCGCCCCTGCGCTGGGGAACCTCGACGGGCGCGATCTCGTCGTCGTACACGCCGTCCTTGCGGGCCGCCGCCGCCCGCTGGTGGGACCGGGCGGCGTAGACGTCCTGCTCCTCCCGGCCGAGCCCGCGCTTGGCGTTGTGCGTCTCGGTCAGCTCGCCCATGGCCACGTCGGTGAATGCGTCCCACAACCCGTCGAGGACCATCGAGTCGACGAGCGTCGCGTCGCCGTAGCGGACACCGCGGCGCGAGTCGGGGAGCAGGTGAGGTGCGTTGGTCATCGACTCCATTCCGCCGGCCACCACCACCTCGAACTCACCGGCGCGGATGAGCTGGTCGGCAAGAGCGATCGCGTCCAGACCCGACAGGCACACCTTGTTGACCGTCAGCGCGGGGACGGTCATCGGGATGCCGGCCTTGACGGCCGCCTGACGTGCGGTGATCTGCCCCGTCCCGGCCTGCAGGACGTGGCCCATGATGACGTACTGCACCTGCCTGGGTGTGACCCCACTGCGGTCCAGGGCGGCCTTGATCGCGATGCCGCCGAGATCGACGGCGGAGAAGTCCTTGAGCGCACCGGCCAGCCGGCCGATGGGGGTGCGCGCGCCCCCGACGATGACCGTTCTCACCCTCTCAACCCTACGCGTGAGCGCCGCCGTCGGCAGGTGGGCGCGAGCCGAGGGGCATGGAGTCGGCAGTGACGGAGAGGATGGGGCCATGCCTGAGAAGTACCCAGACCCGGCAGCCGCCCCGACCGGAGTCCCCGAGCCGGCACCTGCGGTGTTCCGTTCCATCGACCACATCGGCATCGCGGTCCACGACCTGGACGCCGCGATCGAGTGGTACGCGGAGAAGTTCGGTATGCGTGTCGTCCACATCGAGACGAACGCCGACGAGCACGTCCGCGAGGCGATGCTCGAGGTCGGCGAGTCGGGACCGCTCCTGCAGCTGATCGCTCCGCTGGACGAGGAGTCGCCGGTAGCCAGATTTCTGGCGTCCCGCGGCGAAGGGCTCCACCAGATCGCCTACACGGTCGACGACGTGGAGGCCGCCACCACGACCCTGCGGGAGCGTGGCGTGGACACCCTCTACGAGCGGTCACACGCCGGCACCTGGGGATCGCGGGTGAATTTCGTCCACCCTAAGACCGCCGGAGGGGTCCTGGTCGAACTCGTCGAACACCCCGACGCGTCCTCGGGTCCGTCCAGGTGACACACCCAGCACGCACTGCCGGTCCGAGGAGAAAAATGAGAATCCGCCGCGGTGGCTCCCCGCGAGCGAGCGCGACATGCCAAGGTTGGACGTGGAGCGCATGGGGCTGGCCGGGGCACGTCGGGATTGGCCAACTTTCTCAGTTGGTGACCTGGCGGACCGATGTCGGCACCCCACCGCCCCGAGCTGGCGACATAGCGTGAAGACGGGCACCATGGGGAGATTGGCCGAGGCGGTGAGGAGAGCAGATGTCTGAACCCGACGAGGGCCTTGACCTGCTGGACACGGGTAGTGCCGTCGGCACCTTCACGACCGTCCTCCTCGGGTATGACCGGCAAGAGGTAGACACTTGTGTGGGCATGCTCGAGTCGAGGCTTGACGAGCGTGACCGCAACATCGGTGAGCTGCACCGCGACCTGGTAGCCACCCAGCGTGCCCTCGAGGCGGCTGGCGAGCCCACCTGGGCCAAGCTGGGCCGGCGCGCCCAGGAAATCCTGCGGCTGTCCGAAGAGCAGGCCATCGACGTCGAGACCCGCGCCGAGGAGAAGGCGGCGGAGGTTCGCGCCTCCGCCCAGAGCGATGTCCGCCGACTCGGCGACGACGCCGAGCGCACGGCGGCGGAGACCCGGCGCCGTGCCACCGACGAGTCGGAGAAGATCCGCAACGCCGTCGAGGAAGAAGCCGACCGGATCATCAAGGCGGCACAGAAGCGTCGCGAGGACATCCTGTCGCAGGCGAGCGAGACCGCCACCCGGCAGCTGCGGGAGCTGGAGCAGAAGCTCAAGACCAAGCGCCAGAGCACCGAGCACGAAGTCTCGGCGATGCTCGCGGCCGCCGAGCGCGAGGTGGCCGAGCGGCGCAGCACCGTGGCGGGAATCCTGGAGAAGGCCCAGCGCGAGGCCGCCACCCTGCACACCAACGCGACCGCCGAGGCCGAACGTCTCAGGTCCCACGCCGAGCAGATCCTTCGCGATGCCGAGAAGCGCGCCCAGGAGAGCGACCAGAGCACCGAGGAGCGCCTGCGCAAGGCGAACGACCGGGTGACCCAGGTCCTCTCGCGCTCGCGCCGTGACGCCGAGCAGATCCGCAAGGAAGCCCGCGCCGAAGCCGAACGGATCACCCGCGAGGCCGACGCGAGGTCCCGCGAGGACGCCGCGGCGACCGAACGACAGATCGCCAGCCTGCGCCGCCAGCGCGACGACCTGATCGAAAGCCTGACCCGGTTGCGTGACCACGTGAGCGTCATCACCGGCGTACCCGACCAGCAGCGCGCCATGGGAATGGGCCCCGCCCGTCCTGGCGCGCCGACCGGCCCCATCGGTGCCCCGACCAACGGACCGCCGTCGAGCCCGCAGGCCCCGAGCGGCGCGGCGGGCGCGGGAGCCGGCGCGGCACGGTCAGCGGCATCCGCCGACCACCCGTCCCGCCCGGGTGGTGGCACTCCCCCCGACTCGAAGAAGTCCGGACCCTCGCAGCCGTCGACCAGAAAGCCCTCCGGTGGCAGCGGGCCAGACCGGCCCCAGTCCGGCGCCAGCAACCAGCGGGCCCGCTGAAGGCCACACCAGGACCGTCGGTCGCACCCGGCTGCCGCCATCGGCGGTAGTCGCCGTACGGTGAGACCCGTCACGGACGTCGGTGTGAGAGGTGGCTCGCAGTGGCTGGGCAGGCGGTATGGGTGACGGGCACGTGATGGCGCCACCTCCGCAGGACGCGGCGCCAGGATCGGCCCCGACAGAGACCAGCAATGGTGGTTCCGTGCACCCGACCCCCGAGTCGGCGGCCGCAGATCCGGCGGATTTGGATTCGGCGCCGGGACCCACCACCCAGGACCCAGCGACCGGACCCTCGGGCCGCCCGCCGACGGGTGCAGCGGACGAGGGTCGGACCGGGACGGCGCCCGCGCAGGGCGGTGCATCGGCCTCCAGCACCGGGGGACCCACGTCTTCCCTCGGACTGCCCGGGGCTCGGCTCAGCCGCCATTCGCCGTTCTACATCGGTTTCTTCGGCGCCCTCGGCGCTCTGCTCGCCTGGCAGCTCGCCGGCATGCTCGCCTCCGCGCGCAGCGTCATTCTTCTGCTCGTGGTGTCGATGTATCTCGCCGTCGGACTCAACCCGGTGGTCGAGTGGTTCGTCCGCCGGAGGGTACGACGCGGGCTCGCCGTCGCGGCAGTCTTCGTCGGCGTCGCGATGATCTTCGGGCTCATCGGGCTGGCGATCATCCCGGTCGTCACCGAACAGGTCACCGCCCTCGTCAACCAGGTGCCGGACTGGCTCGAACAGCTGCAAACCGACGACAATCTCCGGCGGCTCGACGAGGAGTACGAGATCACCAAGCGGGTCGAGGACTACATCACCAGCGGAGGTCTCGCGGAACGCCTCTTCGGTGGGGTGCTCGGCGCTGGGAAGATCGTGTTCAGCACGCTCTTCTCCGGCTTCACCGTGCTGGTGCTCACGCTGTACTTCCTCGGGTCACTGCCCGCGACCAAGAGCACGTTGTACAAGTTCTTCCCGCGGTCGCGCCGCACCAGAGTCACCCAGCTGGGCGATGAGATGCTCGACCGGGTGGGCAGCTACGTCGGTGGCCAGATCGGAGTCGCTGCCATCGCCGCGATGTCGGCGTTCATCTTCTTCATGTTCTCCGAGCTACGGGAGTACGCGCTCGCGCTCGCGATCGTGGTCGCCGTCCTCGGCCTGATCCCGCTCATCGGTGGCGCCATCTCCGCCGTGGTGGCAACGTCGGTCGGGCTGCTGATCGACTGGCGGATCGGTGTCGCCTGCCTGATCTACTTCGTCATCTACCAGCAGATCGAGAACTACGTGATCTACCCGCGGGTGATGCAGAAGTCGGTCAACGTACCCGGCACCGTGATCGTCATCGCCGCGATGGTGGGCGGCTCGCTGCTGGGAATCGTCGGAGCACTACTGGCCGTACCCACAGCGGCCGCGATCCTGCTGCTCATCCGTGAAGTGATCCACCCACGGCTCGAAGACGCCTGACACCAGCCCAGCGCGCCGCGTCCCCGCCCGCTGCGTCCCCGCCCGCTGCGTCCCCGCCCGCCGGCGGCAAATGACCACGCTGAGCATGCCCGCGGCGGTTGAATGACCACGCTGAGCATGCCCGTGTTCGCCAAAGAGGCGTCGACACCCGTTCCGGGTGCCGAACGCCTGCTCAGCGTGGTCATTCACCGACCAGCACGGGACATCAGGACTGGGCCAGGCGCGGGTCAGCCGTGGAGAGCGTCTCCCCGGTCTCGTACCACCCGGTCGGGCGCCGCGACACGCTCGGCGTCCGACGCTCCGGCTCCGTCGGCGCGGCCCACGCCACAGCGTTGGCGATCACCTTGAGGACGTCCGGGTGGTGGTAGACGGGGTACTCCTGGTCGCCAGGACTGAAGTAGAACACTCGCCCGTGTCCCCGGCGATAGGCACAGCCGCTACGGAAGACCTCGCCGCCACTGAACGAACTGATGAAGATCAACTCGTCCGGCTGCGGGATGTCGAAGTGTTCGCCGTACATCTCCTGCGCCGGGATGATGATCGGGCTGGGGATACCCGCCGCGATCGGGTGGTGCGGCGCCACCGTCCAGACCAGCTCACGGTCGTTCTCGCTGCGCCAGTCGAGTACGCAGCTGGTACCCATGAGCTTGCGGAAGATCTTCGAGAAGTGGGCCGAGTGCAGGACGAGCAGGCCCATGCCGGAGAGCACCTGCTGCTGCACCCGGTCGACCACCTCGTCGGAGACCTCGCCATGGGCTGCGTGTCCCCACCAGGTGAGGACATCGGTCTCGGCGAGGACCTCGTCGGTGAGTCCGTGCTGCGGCTCCTGCAGGGTCGCCGTGCGTACGACCGCACCGTCACCGAGGTTGGCCCTGATGCCGGCGGCGATCGCCGCGTGCATGCCGTCGGGGTAGATCTCCTTGACGGATGCGTCCCGTTGCTCGTGGACGTTCTCGCCCCAGACTGTGACCCGGATGGGGGACGCGCTCATGTGTTGCTCCCTCGCGCTTCAAGGCAGGTAGGTTGGTCCGCTCTGCAGGTGGATCGCGGGACCATTGGACTGTGGACTGACCCTGACGTTTCGCGGCCAGGGTCCATCATGACCTGTCAGAGCAGGTCGAGGACCGGCACCTCTCGGCCCTCCAGCGCCGACTGGTAGCAGGCGTCGATGATGCGCGCCCGCGCCAGGCCGTCGCGGCCCACGTGCGCGGACCAGTCACCGCCGTGGATGGTCTCGACGAACTCGCGGACGACGGCCCGGTGGCCCTCACCGCGTCGCACTTCCGGCCGGATCTCGGCCGCGGCCCCGCCCACGTCGGTGTAGATGCGGAGTGTGTCCTCGACGGCGTAGTTGGGGACGGCGATCTCGGCGCCACCGTCGGTGCCGTAGAGCGTCACGCCGAAGTGGTCGCCCGACTGCCGGAACGTCGCCCAGCTGGTCTCGAGTGCCAGCACTCCCCCGCCGTCGAGGCGGAGGTAGGCCGTGGCGAGGTCCTCGACCTCGTACGCCGACCCGACGCCGACCTTCGTCGACCAGGCCGAGCCGCCCAGGCCGCGGGGCCCGAGCTCGGCGAACGTGGACGCGCTGACGCTCAGGACCTTCGGCTCGCCCAGCAGGTACATCGCCATGTCGAGCATGTGGACACCGAGATCGATGAGCGGCCCACCGCCGGCCATCTCACGGTTGGTGAACCAGCTGCCGAGACCCGGGATGCCGTTCCGCCGCATCCAGTGGGTCTTGGCGTAGTAGACCCGACCGAGCTGGCCGTCGTCGATGTGCCGCTTGAGCACGGTGACGTCGCCGCGCTTGCGGTGGTTGAACACCACCTTCAGCACGCGGCCGGCCTTGATCGCCGCCTCGGTGATCCGCTGCGCCTCGTCGCCGGAACGCGCCAGCGGCTTCTCGCTCAGGACGTGCCGGCCGCCTTCCAGCGCCGCGATCGCGATCGGGGCGTGCAGCTGGGTGGGGGTGGCGACGCTCACGGCGTCGAGGTCGTCCCGTTCGAGCAGATCCTGCCAGCGCTCGTAGAGGTAAGGAATGGCGTGTTCCTTGCCGAGCTCTGCGAGCCGGTCGGCCTCCAGCCCGGCGAGGCCGATCACGTCGACGTCGGGCAGTTCCTTGTAGCCCTTGAGGGCGGCCTGTCCGGCGAACCCGAGACCGATGACGCCCACCCTCAGAGGTTGGACGGGTTCGGGGACCACGGGTTCGGTACGGGTGGACTCAGAATGGGCGGCCGCCTTGGAGGCAGCCGCCGATAAATTCTCGCTCATCGCTACTCAGTGTAGGGAGGACTTCCGACACTTTCGGGCGGCGCAGGCGCTGGCCCTTCTGGCCAACCCCGGCCAGGTCCGCGGTCGATCATGCCCGATCCGCGACCGTGCCGGGAACGCCGCGGCCCGCCTTCAGTGCGGCCGTCGGGTCGCGGACCGGCGGGCCACCAGCGTGCCGCTGCCGAAGCCGGCGGCCGTCGCGAGCCCGATCGCGGCGAACCACCACGGCAACGTCGATGCGCTGCCATCCGTGCCTGCCGACCCAGAGCCCACGTCGGCTCGCTGCGAAACCTTCGCGACAGGTCGCGGCACCGCTGTGGCAGCAGCCGGATCGGCTGATGCTGTCGGGCGCGGCACCCCGAGCGCCACGAGGTTCGTACGAAGGAGCTCGGGCACCATGCACCAACCCGACGCCACAGCAGTGGTCCCCCACACGACCTGGCCGGGCGGCGTGTAGGTCATCGGCCCCGCCGCGGCGAACGGGTAGGCGTCCTGGACCAGCTGCGTCCCCGGTGCGGAGTAGATCATGGTGTACCGCGGACCAAGCTCCCCAGCGGGAGCCTCGCGATCGCGCCGGACAAGCCCTTCGCCCGTGTCCAACGCGGCCCCGCTTTCGGCGAAGAGATCATGGATGAAAGGCGGTTCGGAGGTGTCGGGGCCCACCGTGATGGGCTCGTGGAGGCCAGGACCGGAGATGGTCAGGTTGGTCATCCCCTTGGCGTAGGAAGGCGAAGCAAGGCCGAGCATGCCGGCCACGAGCAGGACCGGCGCCGCCACCACGGTGACCAGCCAGAAGCGTCGCGTCATGAGACCCCCTCGACGTGCGAACCCACGGGACGTACGGACTACACCGCGGCATGCCACCGGGTTCCGCGGTCCCGCGCGCCAGCGCTTCCTGTCTCGCGGTCGGCGACGGTGCTCCAGCCTCGCGTCCGGCGACGGTGCTCCAGCCTCGCGTTCCGGCACCGGCTCCCTCGGCTACGCCTCGCGTTCCGGCATGGGGACATGGGAGTACGCCGCGACCGTCTTGTCGGCGTACGCGCTGGTGTCGGCCCACTCCATCGGTCCGTCCCACGTCGTCGGCAGCGGCCCGGCGGACGGCGAGATCCGTGCCACGATCTCGTCCAGGGCACGTTCGGCCGCTCCGACCCACAGGTGCTTGACCCCGTCCATCGCCACCACCTCGGCCTGGGGGATCGCGGCGAACCGCTCCCGCGCCTCCGCCGGCCTGAGGTAGTCGTCCAGCTCGGGGACCAGCGCGGCGACCGGCTTACCCGACTCCGCCCAGGCAGCGAGATGCTCTGTGCCGGCGAACCGTAGCGACGGTGAGAGCAGGACCGCGCCCTCGACCTCGGGATCGCATCCGTACATCAGGACAAGATCGGTACCGAACGACCAGCCGAGCAGCCAGATACGGGGCAGTTCGGCGAACTCGGCGTACTCCAGCGCCGCCGCCACGTCGAGCCCCTCACCGCGCCCGTTGTCGAACTCCCCCTCGCTACGCCCTTGGACGCTCGCCGTCCCGCGGGTGTTGAAACGCAGGACCGCGATCCCGGCCAGAGCCGGCAGGCGGTACGACGCCTTGCGGATCACGTGGCTGTCCATCATCCCGCCGTGGGTCGGGAGAGGGTGGACACAGACGAGGGTGGCGACTGTGGGCCGGTCCAGCGGCTCGGCCAGCTCGCCGACCAGCTTCAGCCCGTCGGCGGTCTCGAGCGTGAGAGGTGTGCGCTTGGCCGGTAGGACGCTGCTTGCCCGGATCTGCTCGGTGCTCACCCCACCGATTGTGCCCGGCCCGGCGCGACACGCCCCTACCGGCGGCGGCGACGGCGGTCGCGGGCGCGCCAGCAGGCCGTATGCCAGTGCCTGCGTTCGTCGAGGCCGGGACCGGTGAACGAGCGAGGGTCGACCGGCCACGCCACGACGTGGGGGGTCGCCGGCAGGATCAGCTGGTCGCAGCCCGGACAGCGGTAGGGCTTGGAGCTCGTGGCACCGGTGATCTGGCGTACGACCCACTCCCCGTCCGGCCACTCCTCCACCCGCTCATGACCACCACGGGGTGGGCGCGGCGACGGGTCCGGCCCTCTGGAACCACGGCGAGGACGACGGCGAGCCACCCGATCATTGTCCCGTCCAACTGTTGACCGGCGCCCGCTGGGCCAGGTACGGACGCCCGTCAGGCGGGCCGTTGGGGGCGCCGTCATCTACGCTGGTCGCGTGCCCCGCTATGAGTACCGCTGCCGCAGCTGCGGCGCCACGTTCGAGCAGACCCGCCCCATGAGCGAGGCGGGGTCGCCCGCACCGTGCCCCCAGGGCCATGACGACACCGTGAAGCTGCTGTCGACCGTTGCACTCGGCGGCCGCTCGACCGGTGCCGCCGCGGGTCCGGCCGGTGGAGGTGGCGGTTGCTGCGGCGGTGCGTGCGGCTGCGGCTGACCGCCTCGCCCCACCGCCACCTGCCACTGCTCCGTCGAGAGCCCGTACGCCCGGATCGGGGTCGTCGAGCCGTTCCCCGCACGTCGACGAGACACGTCACGATGACGTGACCAGTGGCACCCGTGCGTACTCCCCTCCGGGGCGCGGCCGAGGCGAACGCCCAGCGATCTTGCGGGCGAGTTCCTCCTTCTGCCTCTGTACCTACGACACTCCGTCGTCGATACGCTCGGCCGCCATGGCCGAACCTCGACCTGCCCGCGTACGCCTCGTCATCGTCGCGGAAGGCCGCGTCGCCCTGATCCGCCGCCGACGCGCTGGCCACACGTACTACGTGATGCCCGGCGGCGGCGTCGAGCCCGGCGAGACCTTCGTGGAGGCGGGCGAGCGCGAGGCGATGGAGGAGTTGGGGGTCGAGGTGGCGTGCGAGGAGTTGCTCGCCGAGGAGGACAGGAACGGGGAGCGGTTCCTCTTCTACCGCGCGCGCATCACCGGCGGTGAGTTCGGCACGGGTACGTGGCCGGACCTCGCCGTCCTGCCGCCGGAGGAACGCGCCGCCAGGGGCACCTACGAACCTCTGTGGCTCGACGTCGCCGAGTTCGACGGCCTCGACATCGCCGGTCCGCTGGTCGCGCTCCTCGGCCGGATCGCCTGAGCCACGCAACCGCGACACGGGCCGGGCTCACGGCGTCCGGTCGTACGCCCGATAGTGTGATCGGCCGTGCGTCTCGTCATCTGTTCGTGCCAGGTCGACTACGCCGGCCGCCTGACCGCCCATCTTCCGCGCGCCACCCGACTCATCCTCATCAAGGCCGACGGTTCGGTGTCGATCCACAACGATGACCGGGCGTACAAACCGCTGAACTGGATGAGCCCGCCGTGCACACTCCAGGAGCAGCCCGGCGAGGACGGCGAACCGGACCGCTGGACGGTCACCGGCAAGGACGGCGGTCAGTTGGTCATCACGATCGACGAGGTGCTGCACGACTCCCGGCACGACCTCGGTGTCGACCCCGGCCTGCAGAAGGACGGCGTCGAGGCCCACCTGCAGGAGCTCCTCGCCGAACATCCGGGGACGCTCGGCGATGGCTGGAGCCTCGTCCGCCGCGAGTTCCCCACCGCGATCGGACCGGTCGACCTGCTGTGCCGGGACTCCGGCGGGGCCGCGGTCGCCGTCGAGGTGAAGCGGCGGGGCGAGATCGACGGCGTGGAACAGCTCACCCGCTACCTCGAACTGCTCAACCGCGATCCGCTGTTGGCTCCTGTCCGGGGGGTCTTCGCCGCGCAGGAGATCAAGCCGCAGGCGCGGGTCCTCGCGGGCGACCGTGGAATCGACTGTGTCACGGTCGACTACGACGCGCTGCGCGGCCTCGACGACCCCTCCATGCGCCTGTTCTGACCCGCCACCGCCCGACGGCGAGGGTCGTTCATCGACCGGGGCTGACTTTGGTGGAGGGGTCCCCTCATCCAGACGGTTTCTCGATGAGGGGACCCCTCCGCCTATAGGCCCGTTGGAAGGGGCGCCCTCATCCAAGGGGCGCTCGTAGGAAGGGTCCGCTCATCCAGACACCCGACGAACGCGAAACCCGCCCGAGCCGGACCGAGCCTCAGCGGACGCCAGTGCGGTAGTCCTTCGGTGGCGCCCCGAACCTGGCCCGGAACACCCGGCTGAAGTGGAACGCGCTCACGAACCCCGACGCGGCCGCGATGCTCGCCACCGGCAGGTCGGTCCGCTCCAGCAGCCGAGCCGCGTGGCGCAGCCTGGCGTCGCGGACGGCCTGCATCGGCGTACGACCGGTCTGCTGCGAGAACAGATGGGCGAGCCGCGACGGCGACAGCGCCACATGGTCGGCCAACGAGCCCACGGTGTGGGGTGCCGCGGGATCAGCCACGACCAGCGCCTCGACCTGGGTGACCCGCGGGTCGACCTCGCCGCTCAAGGGCCCGCCGTGGCGTTCGCCAAGCGCTGATCCGGTCGCTGTCGTGGCGAGAACCAGCACCTCCTCGACCCTGCCGAGGACGAGCTCGCGGGCCGGCGTGCCCGCTGCGACCGCGGGCGGTACGGTCCGCCCCTCGGCGGTGGCGGCCACGGGTGGCGGGCCATGCCCGGACCAGCGGGCGTCGGCATGCAGCCGCCGGAACGCGGCGTCGATCCGGTCTCGGACGACTGCCGGTACGCCGGCCACCAAAAAGACCTGCTCCCCCACCGCGTACGGCTCCAGCCACGACGGCCACGTCACCCGCGCCGGGTAGTGGACCCACCAGAACGACCACCGGCGCGCGCCGGGTGCCACCGCATAGGAGTGTGCGACCCGAGGACCGAGCACGACGAGGTCGCCGCGTACGGCGGTGACCTCGACGCCGCCCTGTTCGAAGTGACCCGCTCCGTCCATGGTCCAGGCCAGCAGCGTGCTCTCCGCGCCGCGGGCCCGGTGGACCGCGTAGTCCGGGCCGACGTCGAACCGCCCCGCGAGGACCAGTTCGGCCGGCGGTGCGGGCGTACCACCTGACTCCTCAGCAGAATCAGACAGCTCCGCAGCGTCCACGGGCATCCCCTTATGGCAGCACTCGCCGTAACGTCGAGGTAGTCGTCAAAGGTCCGCGCACCGAGGAGGTCGCATGACATCCACCCAGCAGAGCGTATCGACGGCGATCCCGCCGGGCGGGTCGACGACCCCGCCGGGCACGTCGACCCCGGTCGCGTCGGACGTCCTCAGTGCGGAGGATCGCGCGCGGTTCGCCACGGACGGGTTCGCCGTCATCAAGGGCCTGTTCACCGCTGCGGAGGTCGGGGAGATCCGCGACGAGTTCATGGCGATCCATGCCGCTGGGCCGGTGCCGGGCCACTTCGAACCGGCGACGTCGAACCCGGACGGCCCGACCGACGTGCTCCGCAGGTTTCCCCGGGTCATGCACCCGCACCAGTTCAACGCTTTGGCGCTGCGTTACCTGCTCGACTCCCGCGTACGCAGCATCCTCACCGAGCTGCTCGGCGAGGAGCCACTGGCCGCCCAGAGCATGTTCTACTTCAAGCCGCCGGGCGCCCGCGGCCAGGCACTTCACCAGGACAACTTCTACCTGCGGGTCGAGCCGGGCACCTGCGTCGCCGCATGGTTGGCCTGCGACGTCATCGACCGGGCCAACGGTGGGCTGGAGGTCGTTCCGGGTACGCACCTGATGGACGTGTTCTGCCCCGAGGACGCGGACATGGACGTGTCCTTCACCCGGGAGTACGTGCCTCCGCCGCCGGGGCTCGCGCCGGTGCCTGTCGACATGGAGCCGGGCGACATGCTGTTCTTCAACGGCAGCCTCGTGCACGGATCCGGGCCCAACGCCACGACCGACCGGTTCCGGCGTTCGTTCATCTGTCATTACGTCGGGCGGGAGTCCTGCGACCGGATCTCGCGGCACTACAAGACCCTCACCATGGACGGCGCCCCGGTCGAGCTGGCCGAAAGTGTCGGCGGCGGCCCGTGCGGCACCGAGGACCTGGTGGCCGGACCCCACTGACCGGCACGCGCACGTCGACGGCGAGCTGTGAGGTCCTGTCGCGGCCACCGGCGGCGTTGCCCAGGGATCGCTAGCGTGGAGCCGTGACGTCGAACAGCCCGGTCTCCGTGCCAGACCCCGCGCCTGTCGACGTGCCGTCGCGGCCACGGGTGCTCGTCGTCGGCGCCGGCGTCATCGGACTCACCTGCGCGGTGCGGCTCGCGGAGGCGGGATACGAGGTCAACGTCGTCGCCCGCGATCTCCCCCTCGAGACGACCTCCGCCGTCGCGGCAGCGCTGTGGTACCCGTACCGCGCGTTCCCGCTGGACCGCGTGACCGGGTGGGGCGCGACGTCGTACGACGAATTCGCCCGGATCGCCGAGGCCACACCGGCCGCCGGGGTACGCATGCGGACCGGTCGTGAGCTTCTCCGCACCCCCGGCGAGCCGCCCTGGTGGAGCTCAGCGGTCCCCGATCTCCGCCCGGTGAGCGCACCGCCGGCGGGATACTCGGGCGGCTGGGAGTTCGCGACGCCGGTCGTCGACATGAGCGTCTATCTGCCGTGGCTCACCGGGCGCCTCGACGCGCTCGGCGGCACCGTCACCCGGCACGCACTCGCCGGACTGCCCAACACCGCCCCGATCGTCGTCGACTGCGCGGGCCTCGGCGCTCGCCTGCTGGCCGACGACGACACGGTGACCCCGGTCCGCGGCCAGGTCTGCGTCCTCGAACAGGTCGGCCTCACCGAATGGTTGATCGCCGAGAACACCCCTTCACGCCCCATCTATGTCGTTCCGCGGCTGCACGACATCGTGGTCGGCGGCACGGCGGAGCCTGGTGACTGGGAGGCCCGCCCGCGCGAGGAGACCGCCCGCGAGCTGCTCACCCAGGCGCGGGCCCTCGTTCCCGTCCTGGCGAAGGCGCGCGTACTCCGGCACCGGGTCGGGCTGCGACCGGCCCGACCGAACGTCCGTCTGGAGCCCCTGCACCTCCCCGGTGGCCGGCTCGTCGTGCACTGCTACGGCCACGGCGGAGCCGGTGTCACCCTGTCGTGGGGCTGCGCCGACGAGGTGGTCGAGCGGGTCCGCGCACGCGCGCCGACCTGATGCTGCGAACGCCGACCGCCTCATGTAACCGGACGCCGATCCTGCGGCTACGGTGTGCTCGACGCCCTGTTTCAGGGGAAACCTCGGGTCAGGCAACCCCCGGACCTGGTCATCCGGGCCACGGTACGAAAGGAGCCGCCGTGGACGACGGCGAACGCCTTCCCGCCCACCCGCCACCGGCCAGCGAGCCCCCCGACACTTCCGCGCTCCGCGCCTCCGACGCCGAGCGCGACCGCGTGGTCGAACTGCTGAGCGAGCATGCCGCCGTCGGCCGGCTCACCCTTGCCGAGCTGGAGGAACGCGCCCAGAAGGCCTACGACGCCAAGACCCGCAGCGAACTCGACGCCCTCACCCGGGACATGCCCGACCAGCCGACCGCCGACCAGCCGACTGTCGACCGGCCGACTGTCGACCGGCACGCCGTCGAACGACCGCGTCGCCGCGTCACCCGCTGGTTCGTCGCGATCATGGGTGGCTCCAACCGGCGGGGGCGGTTCCGGCTGAGCGGCACGGTGCACTCGATCGCCGTCATGGGCGGCGACACCGTGGACCTGCGCGACGCCGAGATCGACGGCGACGAGGTACTCATCAACGCGTTCGCCGTGATGGGCGGGACCGACATCTACGTCCCCGACAGTGTCGAGGTGATCGTCGAAGGTTTCGCACTGATGGGCGGCAACGACGAACGCGGCAGCCGCCGCCCCGCCCGTCCCGGAGCACCGGTCATCCGGATCCGTGCGTACTCCCTGATGGGTGGAATCGACGTGTGGCGGCTGCCGGCCGAGGCCAAGGGCAAGTCGCTCAAGGAGGCCCGCCGGGCAGCACGCCAGCTCGAACGCGGCCGCTGACACCACGAGCGCCTCCTTCACCCACTCGCTCGCAGGCAGACGCTGCCGCTCCATCCACCTCGTCCCCGGCCCACCGGCGTTTCGCAGGACCCGGGTTCAGTCACCGGGGCGGAGCAGCACATGGACTCCGACCTGGCCGAACCCGAGCCGTGCGTACATCGGGTGCAGGTGCGACTCGGCGGCAAGCCACACGACCCGTGGATGGCTGGCGAGGGCGAACCGGGTCGCCGCCACCGAGATCGCAGTCCCGATGCCTCTGCCGCGGCACGCCGGGATGACCGTCACACCCGAGATGTACGCGGTGTTCGCCACCTCCCGCACCTGGACACAGGCCACTGGCTGGCCGTCGACCCGGCCGACGAAGTGGTGATGCGCCGGGTCGGCCAGGACGCCAGGCGTGATCAGCGGAGCGAGTCCCTCGCCGTAGACGGCCAGGAACTCGGCCGCACCCGACGCCGGACCGACGTCGAGGCCGTCCACGGCGGCGATGCGCTCCAGCAGGTCCGCGCGGCCGAGCGCGAGGATCGGCAGCGTGAGCCACGGCGACAGGCCAGCCGCCGAGAAGACCGGAGCGCCGACGTGGCGTTGCCGGGTCATGACCGTCCACTGGCGAGCGGTGACCGCGCGCGCCTCCAGCCAGCCGGTCGCCGCGTCAAGGGCGGCTGACGTCGGCGGGACCATGGCCTTGGCCTGGCACGCCCACGGCTGGTCGACGCGGTAGCTCACGCACGGGATGCCCTCCACCACGGCCGAGTCGGCTCCCGCCGTGGGGCCAAGCACCGCGCGCGCGGCCTCGGCGCGCGCCAGCAGGTCGGCGACGTCGGTCATCGCGACCCCACCGCGCCGGTGTGCCACAGATGCATGACGGCTCCCCACCTTCTGCGGCCACCGACCCGCCGACGGCGGGTCCGAGCGGACGTCCCCTAGCCTGAGGAGAAGATAGCTCCCGAGACCGGTGGCGCTAACCGATGCGTTCGTCGACGAAGCACCAGCGCCAGTTCTCCCCCGGCTCGAACGAACGGATCACCGGATGGTGCACGGCGGCGTAGTGCGCCGAGGCATGGCGCAGCGGCGAGGAGTCACAGCAGGCGACGTGGCCACAGGCCAGGCAGATCCGCAGGTGGACCCAGTCGTCCCGGCCCAGCGCAAGGCAGTCCTCGCACCCTTGCGTCGTGCTCGGTCGTACGCCGGAATCGCCGCCCACCTCGGTCGGCGCTTCGGCAAGGTGCGGGCACCCGTTCATTCGTCGTCCTTCCGGCCACGCGGGAGCATCAGTTCCTCCAGGTCCTGCTCGAGCTCGACCTGGCGGCGTATCTCGTCAGGGATCCTTCCCGCGTTGCGTGCCTCGAGGAACACCTGGCGTTCGGCGTCGATCATCCGGCGGCGCAACCGCCGGAACGCCTCCGCGGGCACTTCGCGGGACGGGTCGCCCAGCCGCTCCCACACCTGGTTGGCGCGTGCCTCGGCCCAGGCGTCCAACCGCTCCACCACGTGGTCGGGCGCGTTACCGCGGTGCTCGGCGAGGGTACGTTGGGCGGCGCGCAGGGCAGCCTGGCGCACCTCGGCCTCGGCGAGCACGTCGGCCTGGGGGTCGTCGCGTCGCACACCCAGCAGCCGGGCCACCAGCGGGATGGTCAGGCCCTGGCCGATGAGCGTCACCGCGATGACGACGAACGTGATCCAGATGAGCAGGTCACGTGAAGGGAAGTCGAACGGGAGGCTGAACGCCGCCGCGAGTGACACCACGCCGCGCATGCCGGCCCAGGCGATCACCGCGGTGTTCGCAACCGGAGGTGGTTGCTCACGGCGCCGGATCCGGGGGATCAGGAACGGCAGGTACGCACCAGGAAAGACCCAGACGAAACGGCCCACCAGAACGGTGCCCACCACCGCCGCCGTCACCGCGGCGACAGTCGGCCAGGACTCCGACACGGCGTCCACGATGTCGCGCAGCTGCAGACCGACGAGCAGGAAGACGACGCCCTCGAGCAGGAACTGGGTCACCCGCCAGAACGCGTCCATCTGCAGGCGCGACGCCGCACCCATGAGGACCGGGCGCTTGTGCCCGACGTAGAGCCCGCAGACGACGACGGCCACCACTCCCGAGGCGTCGACGGCGAAGGCCGGTACGAATGCCACGAACGGCGTGAGGATCGACAGGGTGTTGTCGAGCAGCGGGTCGTCCGTACGACTGTGCAGCCAGGCCGCCAACACGCCGACGGCCCCACCGATCAGGAGTCCGCCGAGGGCCGCCACCAGGAACTCGATGCCCGCCTGGCGCCAGGTCATCGCCACGACGCCCGCCGCACCACCAGCCACCGCGGCGATCGCCACCCTGAGGGTGACGAGCGCGGTCGCGTCGTTGACGAGGCTCTCGCCTTCGAGGATGGCCACGACTCGGCGCGGGAGTCCCAACCGTCGGGCGATCGCGGTCGCCGCCACCGCGTCCGGCGGCGCCACGATCGCCCCGAGAGCGAACGCCGCCGCCAGCGGGATCTGCGGCACCATGGCGTGCAGCACCAGGCCGACCACGACGGTGATGAACCACACGTGCCCGAAGGCCAGCAGAGCGATGGGGCGCAGCAGTCTGGTGAAGGCGGGCACGGAGGTGCGGATCGCCGCGGCGTAGAGCAGCAGCGGCAGAATCCCCTCGAGGACGAGGTCGGGCTCGAGCCGGACTCGCGGGCCGACCGGCAGGAAGGACAGAACGATACCGGCAACCATCAACAGGAACGGGGCGAGCAACCCGAGACGCCTGGCAAGACCGGAGACCAGGCCGACGACGGCCAGCAGCACGACGGCGGTGAGCAGCGTCTCCGTCACCTGTCGAGCCTAGGGCATGTCTACCAACCCGTGGACAATGACCACGGTGCCCATGCGTACGGACGACTGACCAGGTGTCCATGCCTGGCTCGGCGACCACAGGCATGCCCGGCGTGGTCATTTGCGGTTCGGCACCACGGGAAGGAACGTCAGTCGTAGGAATAGAACCCTTGACCGGACTTGCGGCCGAGTTCCCCCGCCTCGACCATTCGGGTGAGCAACTCGGGCGGGAAGAACTTCGGGTCGGCCGTCTCGTCCCAGATGTTCTGCGTGGCATGGCGAAGGACGTCGACACCGGTGAGGTCGGTGGTCGCGAGCGGGCCCATAGCGTGGCCGAAGCCGAGTTTGCAGGCGGTGTCGATGTCCTCGGCCGTGGCGACGCCGGACTCCACCAGGCGTACGGCCTCGACGACGAGCGCGGAGATCAGCCGGGTGGTCACGAAACCGGCCACGTCCCGCGTCACCACCACGCACGTCTTGCCGACCGCCTCGGCGAACGCCCGCGCCCGTGCCAGCGTCTCGTCCGATGTCCGGTGCCCGCGGACCAGCTCGCACAGCGCCATCATCGGCACCGGCGAGAAGAAGTGCGTGCCCACGACGGACTCCGGCCGCTGCGTCGCCGCCGCGATCTTGGTGATCGGGATCGCCGAGGTGTTGGACGCGAGGACGGCGCCGTCGGGGCAGATCCGGTCGAGCTCGCGGAACACGTCCTGCTTGACCTCGATGCGTTCGAACACGGCCTCGACCACGATCGACGCGCCGCCCACGGCGTCGAGGTCGGTCGTGGTGGTGATCCGCTCGACCGCCGCCTCGGCGTCAGGGGCGCTCAGCCGGCCCTTCTCGACGAACTTGCCGAGCGATGCGCGGATCCCGTCGACCCCGCGTTTGAGGGCTTCGTCGGTGACGTCGCGCATCGTGACCTGCCAGCCGGCGGCCGCCGCGACCTGCGCGATGCCCGATCCCATCAGGCCGGCGCCGACCACCGCGAGTGTCCGAGGAGTGAGTTCCGCCATGGGGGCAGCCTATGCAAATTCCGAACAGCCGTTACGGTATGTCGTGCTTCTGCTGCGAGGTGGTTTCGCAGGCGCGGCCATTCTCGACGGTCGTACACCTCGCAGAAGACTGGTGTGGCATCAAGCTGGGCGCGGGGGCTGACGCACTTGGAGGGATGCACATGAGCGAACGAAGTGAGGTCGTGAGTCACCACAGCACCGTCGACACCCTGGTGGTGTCCGGTGGAACTCCGCTCGTCGGCGAGGTCGCCGTCCGGGGAGCGAAAAACCTCGTGCCGAAGGCGATGGTGGCCGCTGTCCTCGGCGACTATCCGTCCGTCCTCTCGAACGTTCCGCAGATCCGGGACGTCGAGATCGTCCGCAACCTGCTGGAGCTGCACGGCGTCACCGTGGCCGACGGTGAGGCGGCGGACACCCTCGTCCTCGACCCGTCCCGGGTGGAGCAGGCCGCCCTCCCCGACATCGAGGTGCACGCCGGGGCGAGCCGGATCCCGATCCTGCTCTGCGGGCCGCTGCTGCACCGGTTGGGCCATGCGTTCATCCCTGACCTGGGTGGCTGCAAGATCGGCGACCGGCCGATCAACTTCCACCTCGACGCGCTCCGGCAGTTCGGTGCGGTGGTGGAGAAGCGTCCCGAAGGGCTGCACATCAGCGCCCCGAGAGGCCTCACGGGTACGAAGATCGAGCTCGCGTACCCCAGCGTCGGTACGACCGAACAGGTGCTGCTCACCGCGGTCCGCGCCCAGGGGGTGACCGAACTCCGCAACGCCGCCGTCGAGCCGGAGATCATCGACCTCATCTGCGTCCTGCAGAAGATGGGCGCGATCATCTCGATCGACACCGACCGGATCATCCGGATCACCGGTGTCGAACGCCTCGGTGGCTACATCCACGAGGCCGTGCCCGACCGGATGGAAGCCGGCTCCTGGGCCTGCGCGGCGCTCGCGACCGGCGGCGAGGTCTTCGTCCGTAACGCCCGGCAGGTCGACCTGATGACGTTCCTCAACGTCTACCGCCGGGTGGGTGGGGCTTTCCAGGTGACGGCCGACGGGATCCGGTTCTGGCATCCGGGTGGAAAGCTCGACGCGCTGGCGCTGGAGACCGACGTCCATCCGGGGTTCATGACCGACTGGCAGCAGCCGCTCGTCGTCGCGTTGACGCAGGCGACCGGGTTGTCGATCGTGCACGAGACGGTCTATGAGAACCGCCTCGGGTACGCCGACGCCCTGGTCCGGCTGGGCGCCCACATCCAGGTCTACAGCGAGTGCCTGGGCGCGACACCGTGCCGGTTCGGTCGCCGCAACTTCTCGCACTCGGCGGTGATCTCCGGTCCGTCGTCACTGCACGGTGCCGACCTGCGGGTGCCGGACCTGCGCGGCGGGTTTTCCTACCTCATTGCGGCACTCGCCGCCCAGGGACGTTCGACCGTCCACGGCGTCGGGATCATCGCCCGTGGCTACGAGGCGTTCCTCACCAAGCTGGAGGACCTGGGCGCCCAGGTCGAGCCCGCCCGCTGAGGGCCCTGTCCTGAACCCGCCCGCCCGACGCGCGTTCAGGACAGTACGTCCTTGCGCAGGAACGTCCACCAGGCACAGGCAAGGAAGAACCCCGCGTAGATCACCGTGGCGAGCGAGCCTCTGGCCATGGCTTCCAGCTGCATCGGGTCGTCGAACAGGCCGCGCCAGGAGTCCGCGTAGTGCGTCGGCAGCATCGTACGCACGGCGCCCAGTGCGCTCACCTGGTCGAGGATGGTGGACACGATCACCACCAGGACCGCTCCACCCACTGCCGCGAGTGGTGCGTCCGTGGTCGTCGACAACCAGAACGCGAGCGCCGCGACGACGAGCAGCGTCACGGCCACGTACGCCACCATGCCGCCGATCCGTGCCGCCGCCTCGGCCAGCGCCAGGGCGTCGCCTCGAGGCGTACGCAGCGGACCCCGGCCGAACGCCGCCACCCCCACGCCGAGCGCGGTCACGGTCAAGGCCACCAGGGCGACCGCCGACGTCGCCAGGCTCGCAAGGAGCTTGACGCCCAGCAGGCGCCCCCTCGACACCGGAAGCGCCAGCAGGTACCGCAGGCTTCCGTTGCTCGCATCGCCTGCCACCGCGTCGCCGCACACCAGGGCGACGATCACCATCAGCAGGAACCCCGCCGACGCGCCGAGAGTGAACACAGTGAAGTTCGCGGCGCTGAACGTCGCGAGGGCCGCGAGCGACCAGAGGTCGCCCGCCTCGTCGCCGCCGAACTCGAACGCCGCCACGAGCAGCACCGGCAGCACGACGACGAGTCCGAGCGCGAGCCGGGTCCTGCGCAGGGAGAACTGCCGCCGCAACTCGGTGCGGACCGTCAAGCTCGCGCGAGCGCGGTGAAACGACGCCACGTCGACCTGTGCGTCGAGCGCCCTGACATCGGGGAGGGCGGACTCACTCATCGCGGCTCCCCTGTTCTGTTTCCCTGCCCGTCCGGTTCGTTCCCACCCTGCCCGTGACCGTCGTGGTCGACACCCACCATCGTCAGGAACGCGTCTTCGAGCCGGATCCGGGGTGCGAGCCCGCAGACGCCGACCCCGCCGACCACCAGGGTGCGCACGAGCTCGGACCGGGATACGCCGTCGCAGTCGACCACGAGTCCACCGTTCCGCCGAGCCACCGACCTGACCGCGAGGCCCGCGAGCAACGACTCGGCCCGGCCGACGTCGTTCACGTCGAGGACGACCGACGCCGTGTCGCCCACGACGTCTCCCACGGGGCCCGCAGCCAGTCGGCGACCACGGTGGAGGACCACGATGTGCG
Source organism: Actinopolymorpha sp. B11F2 (assembly GCF_040195635.1). NCBI lineage: Bacteria > Bacillati > Actinomycetota > Actinomycetes > Propionibacteriales > Actinopolymorphaceae > Actinopolymorpha > Actinopolymorpha sp. B11F2. The sequence continues at coordinate 430,456 of NZ_JBEFTX010000004.1, forward strand.
TGCAGGTCCGTTCGACCTCGGCCAACAGGTGGCTCGAGACCAGGACCGCCCGGCCTCCCGCTGCGTATCGTCTGAGCACCTGACGTAGGGCCGCGATCTGCGGCGGGTCGAGGCCGTCGGTCGGTTCGTCGAGGATGAGCAGCGACGGCATGCCGAGCATCGCCTGGGCAACAGCCAGCCGCTGGCTCATCCCGTGGCTGTACTCCCCCACTCTGCGGTCGATCGCGGTGCCGAGGCCGGCGATCTCCAGTACCTCGTCGAGGCGGGCCTCGTCACGTGGCCGCCCGGTCGCGTCCCAGAACAGCTCGAGGTTCGTACGCCCGGACAGGTGCGTCAGGAAGCCTGGCCCGTCGACCAGCAGGCCGACCCGGGCCAGGACGGACGCGCCGGGCGTGAGGAGGTGGCCGAAGACGTGCACCTGTCCGGCCGTGGGGCGGACCAGGCCGGTAAGGATGCGCAGGCAGGTGGTCTTGCCGGCACCGTTGGGTCCGAGGAGTCCGACCACCTCACCGGTTCGTACGGTGAAATCCACGCCCCGCAGGGCGTCCTGGCCCTTGGCGAAGGTCTTCGTGAGGCCCCGTACGACCAACGGCGTCTCGGCGTGGTCGGGGTCGAACCTGCCGGGGCGGTTCCTGTCGCGGCGCCTGACCAGCAGCCAGGTCACCAGGGCGGCGACCAGCAGTGTCGCGGCGAGCCCGCCGGCCGCGGCCAGCCAGGGCATGACGGTGCGTTCGGCACCCTGGGCGACCACCTGGGGCAGGCGGATCGAGTTACCCGCCAGGCCGGCGACGTAGGTCTGCGGCTCGACCGGACCGGCGTACGCCTGGTCGGAGGTCGCGAGGGTGACGCGGATCCGATGCCCTGCCCGGAAGCGGTGCACCAGCCCCGGCAAGGTCACCTTGACGGGTCTGGCGGCGTCGAGCGTCGCGGGCAGATCGTGGAGGCGGACCGGAGCGACCGCGCCCCCGGGCAACTCGGTGACGCCGGTCGAGGCCACGTCGTACACCTTGGCGAACAACACGGCCGTGCCCGAGGACGACGCCGCGCGGATCCGCACCGTCGGTGCTCCGGTGACGTCGACCGGTTGGTCGAGGAGGGCGGAGTCGTAGGACACGAACTGCCCCGGCATGTCGAGGCTGACGCGGGTCAACGACACGCCGCTCAGGGCGCCGAGCCCGGGGACCGACGACATTGCGGCCGGCATGCCGGCGGGTGGGTTGGCGACCTGTCCCGGTTCCCCGGAGAGCCGCACCTCCCGCGCGGGGGCGTCGCCGTCCATGCCCGGATAGCCGGCGGGGGCGTACAGGCCGAGCGTACGTACGGCGAAGTCGTCGTAGTCGATGCCGGTGATCCGGCTGAAGGCGAAGGACTTCCGCGGCCGCTTCCCAGCCCGGTGCTCGGCGGTGCCGCCCAGGAAATGGTCGAGCCAGCGGACGGTCAACCGGCGCAACCGGGTCTGGTCGAGCGCGGAACCCGCACCCGCGTCGTGGCCGCCCGAGAACCACATCACGCGGACCGGCGTACGAGACGAGCGGATGGCCACGGCGTTCGCGTCGGCTTCGGCGAGGGGGAACAACGTGTCCTGCGTGCCCTGGACGAGCAGGGTCGGCGCCCTGATCCGCTCGACGACGCTCGCGGGGCTCGACCGGGCCAGCAGGGAAACGGTGGCGGGATCCGCGCGCCCGGTGACAGCCGCCCGCTGGTACATCCGGCATACAGGGACCGCGAACCTGCCGCACCCGACCGCTGCCCCACCCACGGCTGGCGCCGGTGTCCTGCTGTGATCTGGCACCTGGTCTGGGGCCGCGCGACCCGCGCGGGCCTGGTCGGCCGGCATCGCCAGTGCCAGCAGCCCACTCGGTCGGGACAACGAGTCGTCGCCGGGAACCGGTGCGAGTACGGGGAGAGATCCGCGCCCGCCGAAGCCCGCCGCGTACAGCCAGCCGGCCCACACCCGCTTGAACACCCCCTGCGCGGGACCGCCGCCGCTCGCCTCCGGGAACAGGGCACGGCCCAGGTCGTTCCAGGTGGCCTGGGGCACGATCGCGTCCACCCGCCGGTCATGGCCGGCGAGGAGGAGAGCGAGCGCACCGCCGTACGACGATCCGACGACACCTACCCGTGGGTCGCCGGGCGCGTCCTGGCGTACGTCCTTCCGGCGGGCGAGCCAGTCGAGGAGCTGACGGGCATCGGTCACCTCGTAGTCGGGACTGTTGAGGTGGATCCGGCCGCCTGAGCGTCCGAAGCCCTGCGCCGTCCACGTGAGGACGACGTAGCCGTGGCCGGCGAGAAGTCGTCCCTGGCCGTCGACGCTCTCCTTCGTACCGCCGAAGCCGTGCGCGAGGAGTACCGCCGGCGCGGGCCGGTCGGCCGTCACGCTCGCCGGGCGGTAGAGCCGGGCGTCCAGGCTGACGCGCTGATCGCGGTCCGGCCCGGTTCGTACGTCGATCATGAGATCCGTGACCGTGGTGCCGCCACGTGCGACCTGACGCGCTGACGGGGCAGCCGACGCCTGGGCGCCGACCAGGCCCGTCACCGTCGCGAGGACGATCACCAGGGCGGCCCGGCGGACGCGGTCGGTTACGGCCATCCGGCTACGGTAAGCACACAATCAACTACATAGTGTGCGACTCGACCGCGACGAAACGACCTCTCACCAGAATTCGCGCGCTCCCGGTCTCTCGACCCGCTCGGCACCCCTTGGGGCCGGGGAGTCTCGCGGCGACTACCCAGGCGGGTCGAAGCCGTCAGGTTCCCGGACGACCCGCGCCCCGAGCCTCGTGAGGACGCCAGCCAGGTCGGGATAGCCCCGGTCGAGATGGTGCACCCCCGACACCAGCGTCTCCCCGTCGGCGACCAGGCCGGCAAGGACCAGCGCGGCACCAGCCCGGATGTCGGTGGCCTCCACCGGCGCACCGGAGAGCATCGGCTTGCCACGGATGACGGCGTGATGACCGTCAGTACGTACGTCCGCACCCAGCCGCGCCAGCTCCTGGACGAACCGGAACCGCCCGTCGAAGAGGTTCTCCGTCACCATGGAGGTCCCCTCGCTGACCGAGGCGAGCGTCACCATCATCGCCTGCAGGTCGGTCGGGAACCCGGGGTACGGCAGCGTCACGGTGTCGACGGCGCGCGGCCGGCCCTCCATGCGTACCGTGAACTCGTCGGGGCCGACCTCGATCGCCGCGCCCGCGGCCACCAGCTTGTCCAGCACGATCTCCAGATGGTGGGCGAGCGCGTTGCGCACCCTCACCTGACCGCCGGCAACGGCCGCTCCGATGGCCCAGGTGCCCGCGACCATCCGGTCGGGTACGACCGTGTGCTTGACGGCATGCAGCGTCGCCGGACCGTCGACCTCGAGCGTGGACGTGCCGATTCCGCCGATCTTCGCCCCCATCTGCGACAGCATCTCGGCGATGTCGACGATCTCGGGTTCGCGAGCGGCGTTGTCGATCAGCGTCGTCCCCTTCGCCAGCGTCGCGGCGAGCAGGAGGTTCTCGGTGGCGCCGACGCTCGGGAAGTCGAGGAAGATCTCCCCCGCGCGCAGACCGTTCGGGGCGCTGGCGACGACATAGCCGTGCTCGATGTCGATGTCGGCACCCATCTTCGCCAGGCCTGAGACATGCATGCCGAGCCCACGGGAACCGATGCTGTCGCCGCCTGGGAGCGCGACCTTGGCCCGGCCACACCGTGCGAGCAGCGGACCCAGCACCGTGATGGACGCCCGGAGCCGGCGGACGAGCTGATAGTCGGCTTCGTGGTCGATCGACGCGGGCACGTCGATGGTCAACGTGTCCGCCTCGGTCGCCGTCTGACACCCGAGGCGTTCCAGCAGATCGGCCATGTAGCGCACGTCGAGGATGTCCGGCACCCCCGACAGGACTGTCTGCCCCTCGGTGAGCAGGGCTGCGGCCATGAGTTTGAGGGCGCTGTTCTTCGCGCCCGCGACGGTGAGCTCGCCTGTGAGGTGGGCCCCACCCTCGATCCGTAACCGTTCCACCCAAGGCATGCTATGAGGCCCGCGTCCGGCCCGTCGGCAGTTCCCCTGTCCTGACGTGCCGGTGCGCTGTGACGGTGCGCCGTGCCCGGCGCGGTCCCGGCGTGTCGAGGGCACCACCGTCGTCCCGGGCGTGACCTAGGCTTGCGGGTATGGTCAGGCTCACCCGGATCTACACGCGTACCGGCGACCACGGCACCACCCGCCTGGTCGACAACTCCCAGGTCGCCAAGACCGACAGCCGGCTCCAGGCCTACGCCGACGTCGACGAGGCCAACGCGGCCATCGGCATGGCACTGGCTCTCGGCGCCCTCGGTCCGGAGATCGGCGCCGTGCTGGTCCGGATACAGAACGATCTCTTCGACGTCGGGGCCGACCTCGGCAACCCCGTGGCGCCCACCCCCGCCGAGCACCCCGCGCTGCGGGTGAACCAGTCCTACGTCGAACGCCTGGAAGCCTGGTGCGACGACTTCAATGCCCGGGTGGAGCCACTGCGTTCGTTCGTCCTGCCTGGTGGGACTCCCGGCGCGGCACTGCTGCACAACGCGCGGACGATCGCCCGGCGTGCCGAACGGACGACCTGGGCGGCACTGGACGTCCATGGCGAGACGATGAACCCGGTCGCGGCGAAGTACCTGAACCGGCTCTCCGACCTGCTCTTCGTCCTCGCCCGGGTGGCCAACGGTGCCGAGGGAGACGTCCTGTGGGAGCCTGGCGGCCCCGACGCATAAAGATCACCACGCGTGAGCGCGCGCAAGCTCCTTCGAATTTGTCCCACTTGCGGCGATATCTCGCTATTTCATAACTGGCGAAATACGACAGAGCGCATTTCTTTACCAAGGGGACCTCGCCATCCAACTGGTCTCGGCGCTAGGTTGATCAGTCGTGCTGGGGCGAGTGGTGCGAATCCGCATAAACGCACCACAAGTGTGTGACCTTTCCGGCCAGCGCAGGTGGCCGGTCGATGCATGCGAAAGAGGCTGACGTGGACGGCAGACGTCCAGGACAGGACCAACAGCCGATGTCGGCACGCCAGCCACGGCAGGAGCGCCACTCCAGCCCCAACTGGCTGGAGCAGTCGGACCGTGCGCCGATTGGCCGCGAAGTCCTGTCCGACACGTCCGAGATGTGGCTCGGCGCAGATGCGACCGACGAGCCGCCGAACCGCACTGCGGACGAATCGGCGTACCACCCGACTGACAGCCCGGCCTACCGCCCCACCGACAGCCCGGCCTACCGCCCCACCGACAACCCGGCCTACCGCCCCACCGACAACCCGGCCTACCGCCCCACCGACAACCCGGCCTACCGCCCCACCGACAACCCGGCCTACCGCCCCACCGACAACCCGGCCTACCGCCCCACCGACAACCCGGCC